>JAYEJO010000162.1:10513-47317 GCA_034660595.1 Candidatus Caldatribacteriota bacterium | reverse complement strand
TATACGCTAATCTAATCAGTAGCTTTGATCTCATTTTGAACTTCTTCTAAACTAAATCCTCTCAAATCAGCATAATAGCCCAATATCTTATTCACATAATTATCAGGTAATTCCTGATTGCTGGATAATCGTTCTTGTACAGCATAAGGTCCTTGGTTATAAGCTATGACAGCAGTTTTTAAATCATTAAAATCTCTATTTAACATAGATAGATAATATACTCCGATTTTGATGTTTTTAATGGGATCAAACAATGTTTTCTCTGCTCCGTCCCATTTAATACCAATGTTTTCTGCTAATTCCTGAGCTATAAATCTTCTTACCTGACACAATCCGTAGGCATAAGAATCTGAAACGACTTTGGGATCGTAATTGCTTTCTGTTTTTATTATGGCAGTTATCAATAAAGGATTAAAATTATATTTTACAGCTTCTTCATAAATAGTTTTGGATATCTCATATATAGATTTACTGTCCAAGGTAGAATTATTTTTAGAAATATCCTTTACTGCTTTTGTAATATAATATTCCCTTTTAACTTCGTTTGAAATCATTCCGGTTAATTCTTGTAATTGCATATAGATTTCTGTAAATTGGTCCCTACCTATTTTAACTTGACTATATTTTTTTATTTCGTTAGATAAATCTTCTACTCTACTGACTATCTTCTCATTATTCAGATTAATATTTTCAACATATTTTCCTGTTTGTGTGCTTAAGTTATTCATATTAATTTGTAATATAACAAATAAGATAATGATAAGAGACATAAAAATTAGGACTACTAATCCAAGGTTTTTATTAATTTTTTCTCTAAATGATTCTACCATATCATTTTTTTCTCCTTTGTTTTTTATGTTGGACATAAATATCCCTCCTTGGGTATTTTTTTAGGGGTGGTAACTTAATTTATTGTATTTTGCTACCTTCAGTTATATCTTTATCTATAGTTAATAAAACTACATTATCTTTATTAACCGCAGCTAAAAGCATGCCTTGAGATTCTATACCTCTAAGCTTGACAGGTTGTAAATTACATACTATTATTATCTTTTTCCCTAAAATTTCCTCAGCAGAGTAATGCTTTCTTACTCCGGCTACAATGGTTCTTGTTTCTGTTCCTAAATTTATTTCCAATTTAAGTAATTTATCTGTTCCGCTTACTCCTTCTGCAGAAATAACCTTTCCTACTCTCAAATCCATTTTTTTAAATTCATCGTAAGATATAATATTGGCTTTATCTTCCTTTACCTCTTTCTGCTCTTTCTTTTTAGTATCAATCCTGGGAAATATTATTTCCCCCGGCTTAACTAAAATTCCTGGCTTTAACTTTCCCCATGAAGTATCTTCATCTAATCTTATTTTTTCTAAGTCGCTTTCCAATCCTAACTGTTCCCAAATCTCTTTAGATTTGACTGGCATAAAGGGGTAAATTAAAATGGTGGATAGGCGGATAGATTCGGCTAAATTATATAGAATAGTAGACAATCTTTCCTTTTGTGAACTATCGCGTCCTAATATCCAGGGTTCTGTTTGGTCAATGTATTTATTAGTTCTCCTTATGAATTGCCAGATAGTTTCCAGGGCAGTGTTAAGTGATAAATTATTCATTTGAGCATAATATTTCTTTATGGTCTTTAAGGCAAACCCTTCTAACTCCAAATCGTATTTTTCTTTTTCTATTCCCGGTTGAGGAATTTCCTTGTTAAGATACTGAGTAATCATAGCTATAGTTCTACTTACTAAATTCCCCAAATCGTTAGCCAGGTCATAATTTATTCTTTTAATTAACAAATCTTTAGAAAAATTACCATCCAGTCCGAATGAAACCTCTCTCATTAAAAAATATCTAAAGGCATCAGCGCCATATTCTTCTATCATCTTGTAAGGATCTACTACATTTCCTTTAGATTTTGACATTTTTTCTCCCTCTATAGTCCACCACCCATGGGCAAAGACCATTCGGGGAGGTTCAATCCCAGCTGCCATTAACATAGTAAACCAGATAACCGTATGGAATCTCAATATATCTTTTCCCACAAGATGAACATCTGCTGGCCAATATTTTCCAAATTTTTTGTTATCTATATTATATCCTGCTACTGTAATGTAATTTAGTAAAGCATCATACCAGACATAAATCACATGATTATTATCAAAAGGGACATCTATGCCCCACTTTAAGCTTTTTTTTGTTCTGGTTACACTTTGGTCTTTAAGGCCGCCCTTCACAAAACTTATAATTTCATTTCTTCTTGCTTTCGGTTGAATGCATTGAGGATTTTTTTCAAAATATGATAATATCTTGTCCTGATATTTTGACATTTTAAAGAAATAACTTTCTTCTTTTATCTTTTCTATCTTCTTCCCGCAAGCAGGACATGTTTCATCCGTCAGTTGAGTCTCGGTCCAAAAGGTTTCACAAGGCACACAATACCAGCCCTCATATTCACTTTTATAAATATCACCATTTTTGTATAATTTATTAAATATTTCTTGGACTACTTTAATATGTCTTGGTTCAGTTGTGCGTATAAAATCATCATATTTTATGTTTAATAAGGGCCAAAGATTTTTAAATTTTAATACTACCTTATCTGCCAGCTCCAAAGGCGTTAAATTTACCTTTTCTGCTGAACTCGCAATCTTTTGACCATGTTCATCTGTACCGGTAGAAAAAAGAACATCATACCCGGATATCTTTTTATATCTGGCCATCACATCTGCAGCTATAGTGGTATAGGCATGTCCGATATGCGGTACATCATTAACATAATAGATAGGAGTAGTTATATAAAATGTTTTTTTAGATTGATTATTTTCTTTCATGGTAATTCACCTTTCTTGTATCGTATCGCGTATCGCGTATCGCGTATTTAATAGCGTGTAGCGTACAGCGTTTAGCGTATAGGAAAAATCATCCTGTACGATATGCTACCTACTTTTTTTAATAAATTTTTAATATCATTTCTTATCTCTTTTTGTCGTTCCCGCGAAGCCTGTCCTCGACCTGATCGGGGAACGGGAATCTATCTTCTAATTCTAATCTCCACCCCTGGATTCCCACGTTCGAGGGAATGACAGATGGAAGAGCAGTTTTACATTTTTAGCTTTTTGCTATTTTATCATACTTTATCTTTGCTTATTGCTTATTACTTATTACTTATTACTGCATCCTATACGCTCTACGCTAAACGCTCCACGCTAGTTTTTCATTTTCAATAATTTTTTATAAATTATATTCTTTCGAATATTTAATTTTTCCTGAGCAATTTTTATTATATCTTTATTGGAATAACCCTGTTTTTTTAATTTTTTTAAATATTCTTCCATTATACATTCATCTTTTAAAAAATCTATTGCATCGTTTCCTTTTTTCTTAATTCCCCCCTGAACAACCAGGGTAATTTCGCCTTTTATTTCTTTTGTATCTATTTTGGTTATAACCTGGCTCAGATCCCCCCTGATTATCTCTTCGAACTTTTTGGTTAACTCACGAGCTATAACTATCTTTCTATCTCCCCATATTTCCAACATATCTTTAAGGGCCTTTTTTAGTCTATGCGGGGTTTCATAGAAAATAAGGGTTCTCTCTTCATTTTCTATACTCTTAAAATATCTCTTCCTCTCTTTAATTTTGCGGGGCAAAAACCCCTCAAAAACAAATTTATCGGTAGGTAACCCTGAAACAACTAAAGCAGTTATCAATGCCGAAACACCGGGTACGGAAACTATTTTTATATTATTTTTTAAAGCCAAATTTATCAATACATACCCTGGGTCGGAAATTCCCGGCATGCCTGCATCGGAAACCAAAGCAATGTCCTGGCCTTTTTTTAATATTTCTACCAGATAGGGCGCTTTTTTGAATTTATTATATTCATAGTAGCTTGTAATTTTTGTATTTATCTGGTAATGATTTAATAATATTTTTGTATGTCTGGTGTCTTCAGCTGCAATCAATTTTACCTTTTTTAAAATGTTTAAAGCCCTTAAGGTTATATCTTCTAAATTTCCTATAGGAGTCCCGCAAATGTATAAAATTCCGCTTGTTTTATTTTTATCCAAAACACTTATTCATCTCCACTTTTTTCGTTAATATTGAAATATAGGATTCTCGATTTTTAATTCTTCTTTCCCCCCTTTTACGCCCTCTAATAATACAAGATTTGCATTTTCTCCTTGCCGGGGATGAATGAATTTTATAACCTTTGGTTCAATACCATATTTTTTTAAAGCTATTACTAATTTTATTAGTTTCGCACTTCTATAAACTAAATAAATTCTTCCCTTATTCTTTAGCAAATAATTACTTACGTAAATTATGTCCTCTAAATCACCTTTTATTTCGTGCCGGGCAATGGCTCTACTACTCGAAGGATTAATCTTCCCCTGCTCCACCGAAATATAAGGAGGGTTGCTTACTACTACATCAAATTCCTGATTTTTAAAAATATTTTTTAGGTTTCTAAAATCTTCTTGAATTATAGTTATATTATTTTGTAATTTATTTAATTCTACACTTCTCCTTGCCATATCCGCTAAATCTTTTTGTATCTCAATTCCATAAATAGATAAACCTTTTCTTTTGCCAAATAAAAGCAGAGGAATTATTCCGGAACCAGTTCCCAAATCAATAATTTTTTCGTAGTTTTTAACTTTAATAAAATTAAGCAGTAAAATAGAATCCACTGAAAAACGATACGAATCGCTTGCCTGAATAATTTTTAGTCCTTTATCTCCCAGATCTTCGATTTTTTCATTATTATTTATTATCATTATTTTTTATATTTCTGTTTTTTATTCCGAGTTTTTCGAATTCTTCTTCGGGTATTTTAATTCTTTTCTTAATACCACCATTCTTACTGCTGGCATCGTTTTCCAATTCAACTATAACATATTTTTTTAACACATTTATTTCTATAACTCTTCCTTTGCCCTTCTCTGTTTCAATATCATCTCTCAGCTTAGGATACTTTTTTAAGCTCTCTTTATAGAATTCTGATTCGTAGGATAAACAGCACATTAATCTGCCGCAAAGACCTGATACTTTAGATTGATTTAAGGCAATTTTTTGTGTTTTGGCCATATTAATATGAATTGGGGTAAACTTTTGAATAAACGAAGCGCAACATATTTCTCTCCCACAGATTCCCATTCCACCTATTAACTTGGTTCCATCTCTTACCCCGATTTGCCTCATCTCAATTTTAGTTTTGTATATTTTGGCTAAATCCTTAACCAGTTCCCTAAAATCTATTCGCTGAGTAGAAACAAAATAGAATATTATCCTACTTTTATCAAATAAATACTTAACATAAACTAATTTCATTGGCAAGTTGTATTTTTTTATCTTCTCTTTGCAGATATTTAAAGCATCGTTTTCCTCTTGCCTTATTACTTCGAGTTTCTTAAAATCCTCATCATTCGCTTTCCTGAGTATACTCTTAAGCGGAGTATCTATTTCATTATTTTTTATATATTTGTAAGGGATCACAACTGTACCCACGTCCAAACCAATAGAAGTTTTTACTAAACACACATCCCTCTTTTTTAATCGTATCTTATTATTAATTTTAAAATAATAGATACAATTTGTTTTGGTAAATTTTAAACCAGTTACTTTAGGCAATACTCAACACCTACCATCTTTATATATAATCTTTCTAAAATGAGACGCTTATTTACATTTTTCGTCAAATATTCTTCTGCAAGTTCTAAATAATTTAAGATATCTATCAGCATTTTTTGGGAATATACTTGAGATTTTTTGCCAAGCATTTCTAATTTGTCGCAATTGACAATATATTTTTGTTTCCCTGTTTTTTTGATAATTAGAATATCACGATACCACATTTTTATAATTTCTAAAATTTCTTCTATTTTATCTATTTCTAATATTATTTTTTCAACTTTTTCAAAAATATCGTTACTATATTTTCCGGGAGATATGGCTGATAAGTAGTCTATTACTTCTTCCCTTCTAATAAAATATTCCTTATTTATTGCTAATTTAAAAGCTTTTCCGATACTTCCTTGAGCTAATTTAGAAATTATTTCCGCTTTCTCTTTTTCTAAATTATTTATCTTATTTAATAATAACTCTTTTATCTTAATGGAAGTTATTAACCCAAAATTTATTATCTGACAACGTGAGACTATAGTAGGCAAAATTGGATCTATTCTAGAGCATATCAAAATTATTATTGCGTAACAAGGAGGTTCTTCGATGGTTTTTAGTAAACAATTTGATGCCTCAAGAGTCATTTTTTCTGCTTTGTCTATTATATATATTTTTTTTCTGTTTTTAAATGGTTTAAGTTCTATGTCTTTTCGAATTTCTCTTATTTGTTCAATCTTTATCGAATCCTTAGTTGCTTCAACAATTTTTAAATCCGGGGAATATTGCTTATTAATCTCATCGCACGACTGGCAATTCTCACAAACTTCAATATTTTTATTAATCTCCAAACAATTTAACGCCTTGGCGAATTCTATCGCGGTAAGTTTTTTCCCAGTTCCTTCGCTCCCGACAAAAATATAAGACGAGGAGACCTTATTCTTTTTTAGAGATTTTGTAAGTATTTTTATTGCTCTTTCCTGTCCAACTATATCTTTGAAAGACACAAATGCCCCCTTTCTAGCGTGTAGCGTATATTAATATAGTATCTAGTATCTCGTATCTAGTATCTCGCCAGAAATACAAGGTATATTAATTAAGTTTTTTAATTAAATTTGTAATCATACGAGATTCGTGATTAATTTTTTTGTTTATAGTTTTTGGACGATAATGCCGCGCTCCCTATGGTCGCTCGCAATAACATTCTAAACAGAGGAACGCCTATCCTATAGTTTTATCTTGTATCTTGTGTCACGTAACTGGTCAACTGGTTAACCGGGTAACTGGATAACTATGTATACGAGATACGCTTTTATATTCTGGCTTCTGTCTACTGAATTCTGACTCCCTCTTTCCTAACTATACGCTCTACGCTGTACGCTCTACGCTATTTTTTATTTTTCTTTTTACAATTTCAACTATTTCTTCAAATATATCTTCTTTACTTCTATTTGCATCAATTATTTTGATTCTTCCTTTTTCTTCATGAGACAATTGAAAATAGCCGTGTCTAACTCTTTCTAAAAATAATTTCCCTCCGATAATTTTTTTATTTACAAATTCTTCTTCAAATCGCATTTCACGCGAATTACCGAAAGAAGTTGACCTCTTTAGTCCTTCGTATGGATCTATATCTAAAATGAAAGTTAAATCGGGAATGGCTTTCCCTATAACTAAGCTATTTAGATGTTTGATAATTTTTAAATCTATGCCTCTTCCGTATCCTTGATAAGCAGTAGTAGAATCGTAAAAACGATCAGATATAACTACCTTCCCCTCTTCTAACGCTGGTAAAATTATTAATCTGACATTTTCTGCCCGAGAAGCTAGAAACAATAGCATTTCGGTTTTATAATCCATACTATCATTTTTTTGGTCGAGGAGAATTTTACGTATTTTATCTCCAATCTTTGTTCCCCCCGGCTCTTTAGTGTAGATGGAAGGAATTCTTTGTTTAATTAAAAAATCGAAAAGCATCTTTGCTTGGGTAGTTTTCCCGCAGCCTTCAAGCCCTTCAAAAGATATAAATAACCCTTTTTTCATTATATGTTTCTATAATCCTTTTCAAATTATTAATTAAGTTGAATGAAAATACTTTTTTGCCTGCCGTGTCACCTTTTAACTCTTCTTATTTTCATCATTACTCATAAGTACTCGGCAAATATCAGTTAGAGTTACTATTCCTACTAATTTCCCATCTCGCAAGACGGGAAGTCTTTGTATTTTATTTCTAATTAGTAAGTCCGCTGCTAAAACTTCATTGTCATCTTCATCGATAGTAACAATATTCTTTCTCATAAATTCTTCTACCGGACGTTGAGAGTATTCTTTTAAACTTTTAGACAATTGTATAAATTCAGAAAGAATGGAATCACTATTTATAATTCCCAAATAGTTCGGCAGAGTAGCTCTGATTATGTCGTGTAGAGATATGAACCCAACAACTTCTTGATTATTATTAACTACCGGGAGTCCGGTAATTTTTTGCCTGGATAATATGCCCAGTAAATCTACTAATTTACATGTGGATAAAGCACTGGTAATATCCCGAATCATAATATCCTTTATTTTCAATTTAGATTATCTCCTCTCGATATTTACCTTTATAATCTCCTAACATTCACACACTTAAGACATTTATCTACTTCTTCCCTTGAGCTAAACTCCTCTTCTTCTCTTAGGGCACTGGCTAAAGCGCAGGCCATAGAAAATTTTATTGCATCTTCAAGATTTTTCCCTTCTTCAGTTAAGGTAATTGCAAATCCTGCAATCAAGGCATCACCTGCTCCGATTAAATTTACGATTTTATGGTAGGTAGTCTCTGCAAACCATATTTCATCTTTGGTAGCAATTATATCTTTTTCATTTTGCAAAGAAACTACACCTATTTCAGCGCCTCTTTGGATAACTTGCTTTGCTGCTTTAATAGCATCTTCTTCTTTATTTATGGCGATCCCAAATACTTCGTTACTTTCTCTAAGGTCAGGCTTGGCTAAAAGAGGACCTTCTTCTAAACCTTTTATAAATTGTTCTCCGGAAGCATTTAATATAGTTTTTACTCCTCTTCCCTTGGCAATAGAAATTAAATCACCATATATGTTTACAGGAAGCCCTCGAGGCAAACTTCCGGAAAGTGTAACTGCGCTGCACTGAGACATAACCCGATAAAATATTGATTTTAGCATCTCTATATCATATTCTGTAACTTTAGGTCCTGGTTCGCTAAGTAAGGTATGCTCTCCCGTTTTTTTATCTGAAATAATTGTATTACTTCTGGTCTTCTCTTCGATATGCCAAAAATTAGTAGTTATGCCTAATCCTCTTAGTTCTTCTTCTATTATTCTCCCCCTACCGCCTCCTAAAAATCCGATAGCGATAGTTTCTCTGCCACATCCCCTAATAGCTTTAGACACATTTATCCCTTTGCCTCCAGAAGTGGTATGGGCATTTAAAACTTTATTATAATGATTTATTTTTAAATTATTAACCTCCAAAATTACATCTACCGCAGGGTTTAAAGTAATAGTACCTATCATATATTATCCCTTCCTTTTTATCATAGTAAATATTTTTTTATATTTTTAAAATTATAGCTTAATTATTTTAATTTATCAAACTTCCTCGTATGTATTTAGTTAGCTGGTTAGTTGGTTACTTAGTTAACTGGTTAAAATAGCAAAAAATTAAAAGTGCAAAAAAAATTACTTGTTCTTCTGCTATTTCTAAGTTACTATGTCATTCACAGCCAGAGAAACGGGAATTCAATAGCTAAAATACAAGATAGGCTATAAGGTGTAGATCACATTCCCTCTCCTTTTGGCGTGAGAGGTATTACTGTAAATCGAAAACCAAAAATTGATAACTTGTAATTTACCTTGCATTTCTAACTAATTAACCAGGTAACTAACTAACCAACTAACTAATTTTATACGCGATACTATTTTATAAACGTTTTAAATAGTTTAATTATTATAATTCCACAAATAAAGCCACCGATGTGAGCGAACCAGGCTACTCCACCTTCGCCTGTTCCAATAGCTAAAGAAGATATTCCATATAGAAATTGGTATATTATCCAAAAGCTTAACACCACTACTGCGGGAATTTTAATCAATCTTATAAAAAAACCAAAAATGATTACCGTAGTTACTTTAGCTCGAGGATAAAGCAATAAATATGCACCCAGCACCCCGGCTATCGCCCCACTTGCTCCCACCATTGGCACTTGAGAATCAGGATTAAATATTATTTGTGTGAAAGCGGCGGCTATTCCACAAAAAAGATAAAAGATTACAAATTTTTTTCTTCCCAGATAATCCTCTACATTATTTCCAAATATCCATAAAAATAACATATTTCCTAATAGGTGAACAATGCTGCCATGCATAAACATAGAAGAAAATATAGTTAAATAAATAGGTGATGGACCGGAAGGTAAAAGATCGATGTGGTGAGTAATTTCAAAAGGAAGCAATCCCATTGAATAGATAAATTCAGTGAACCTTTCACCTAAGGATAGTTGATATAAATATACTATTGAATTCAGTACAATTAATACTACTGTTATTAAGGGAAATTTTTTTGTTGGTACATCATCCCAAATAGGAAACATAAAAATATCACATCCTAAAATAGTTACTTGGTTAGCTGGTTAACTAGTTCATTGGTTAGTTAAAGATCAAATGAGTAGTCCTCACTATAATATTATTAACAAAAATATTATAACATAATTTTGTATATAGTATGTGGTATGTAGCAAAGAAAAAAACGGATAGCGTAGAGGATGCAGTAATGAGTAATAAGTAATGAGTAACAAGTAGAGATAAAGTATGGTAAAATATCGAAAAGCTAAAGGTAAAAATTACCTCTCCCCTCTCTCTGTCATTTCCACGGAAGCAGGAATCCAGAACAATACTAAAAAATAGAGATTCCTGTTTGTACGGGAATAATAAAAAAGGATAAGGAAAGGGTTGAATAAATTCTGAATTCTGACTCCTGACTACTGAATACCTTAGTAGTTATTTTGCTTTAAATTCATCAGGTTCTTGTTCGGTTAAATTAAAATTATAAAGAATTTTTTTAACAATTCTTTCTGACGCTTTTCCGTCTCCATAAGGATTGATACTTTTTGACATTTCCATATATTTTTCTCGACTGTTTAAGAGTAAATCAACTTCACTACAAATCCTTTCTTCGTTAGTTCCGACTAATTTCACCACACCCGCTTCGACTGCCTCCGGTCTTTCTGTTTCATCCCGCAAAACTAATACCGGCTTTCCTAAGGAAGGTGCTTCTTCTTGTATCCCTCCGGAGTCTGTAAGTATAATATATGATCTAGACATTAAGTTAATCATATCATCATAATCTAAAGTATCGAGAAGTAGAATATTTTTTCTATTTTGCAAGATTCTCTTAACATTTCTTCTTATTTCAGGGTTTTTGTGCAGAGGAAAAATTACGGATACATCAGAATGTTCGTCGATTATTTTATTTATTGCCCGACAAGTTCCTCTTAATGGTTCCCCCCAATTCTCTCTTCTATGCATAGTAACTAAAATAATTTTTTTCTCAAATATTTTTTCATCTTCCAGTAAGGGTTCTCTAAATATGTAGTCCTCTTTAATCATTAAGAACAGTGCATCTATTACTGTATTTCCGGAGATAAAAATATCTTCTTTTTTTACTCCCTCAGAAAGTAAATTCTCGCACGATTGCCTGGTGGGGGCAAAGTGAAGATCTGTTAGTACGCTGGTTAGATGTCTATTTACCTCTTCAGGAAAAGGATAATATTTATTGTTAGTTCTAAGTCCGGCTTCTATATGACCTATTTTTATTTTCTGATAAAAAGCAGTTAAAGCTCCGGTAAAGGTAGTAGTAGTATCACCTTGCACTAGCACTATAGATGGTCTTTCTTTTATTAATACTTTTTCGATACCTAAAAGACTATTCTTGGTAATATCTGATAAAGATTGGCCTTGTTCCATAATGTCTAAATCGTAATCAGCGTTAATTTGAAAAATCTCTAACATCTGATCTAACATCTCCCGATGCTGACCAGAAACTATGATTCTGTAATCTATAAGATGGGGGTATTTTTTTATTTCTGAAATTATGGGAAACATCTTTATAGTTTCGGGACGAGTTCCAAAAATTAGTGCAATTTTTATTTTATTCATAACAAATCTCATCTATTCCTGCTTCTTTTAGCATCTTTCGTGCTAATTCATCAGGGTATTTCTCTTTATAGATAATCTTCTTTATTCCTGAATTTATAATCATCTTAGCACAAGTAACACAAGGTTGAGTGGAACAATATAATACACTGCCTTTTATACTTAAGCCATGCAATGCAGCCTGCACAATAGCATTTTGTTCGGCATGTAATCCCCTACATAATTCCTGCCTTTCTCCGGAAGCAACTTTTTTTATTTCCCTTAAACATCCTATTTCCAAACAATGAGGCAGCCCCCTGGGTGCACCATTATACCCGGTGGTAAGTATTCGCTTATCTTGTACTATTACTGCTCCAACTTTTCTTCTTAAACAGGTAGAACGCCTGGAAACTAATTCAGTTATTTCCATAAAATATTCATCCCAGGTTGGACGGCTCATAAATTAAAATCTCCTTTAAAATAGTCGTTAGTGAATAGTGAATAGTATTTAGTAAAATAGCAAAAAACTATATTGGTTGCTCAGTTTACCAGTTAACCGGTTTGCCAGTTTGCTAAATACTAGATACGAATTTATTCTGTACTTTATATTTCGTCTTTTTCTTTTTCTTGTCTTCACTATATACTCGATACCCGATACCCGATACTCGATACTGTTTTATTTCGTGCCGAATAATCTATCTCCTGCGTCACCTAAGCCCGGAACTATATATCCATGTGAATTTAATCTTTCATCAACAGCTGCTGTGTATATCTTTACATCCGGGTGGTATTTTTGTAACATATTTATCCCTTCCGGAGCTGCAATCAAGCACATAAACTTTATATCTTCCGTACCGCATTTCTTGATATAGTCTATGCAGGCAACCGCCGTGCCTCCTGTTGCTAACATGGGATCAACTATGATAACTTTTCTATCTTTAATGTCAGATGGTAATTTAGCGTAATATTCCACAGGTTTTAAGGTTTCAGGATCACGATACATACCAATGTGTCCTACTTTTGCAGGAGGAATAAGTTTTAATATTCCATCAACCATACCCAAGCCTGCCCTTAAGATAGTTATAATAGCAATGTTTTTTCCTGCGATTACTTTGCTTTTAGTCTTGCAAATTGGAGTTTCAATTTCAATTTCCTCTAATTCTATTTCCCTGGTTGCTTCATAAGCTACTAAATTAGATAGTTCGTCTACTAATTCTCTAAATTCTTTCATTTGAGTATTTTTATCCCTTATTAAAGTTATCTTGTGTTGTATTAAAGGGTGGTCTAAAATGATTACTTCTGACAATGACTCTTCCTCCTTATTTTTCGTATCGCGTATTGCGTATCGCGTATCGCGTAAAAAATACGTTAAGTTTTTAGCTTAATAAAAATATTCTATACAATATGCTAATAGCCTTCATATTAAATTAAAATCATAATTAAAAATTTAAAACTGTTTTAAATAAAGTATTGCTTTTGATGTAAGGGTCGGATTTATCCGAACCATGTTGTTTTGGCAATTTTCCTAACGGGTTTGATAAATCAAACCCGTATTACTCATTACGGGTAAACGCGAGGTCTGTCCCTACATAAATCATGAAACTTTTATCCATCTTCCTAATGCAATGCTTGATACAAATAATTTTTGTTTCTGTTTTTTCTTTCTCTTTACGCGATACGCGATACTGGTTTAATTTATTTAAAGATTTTATCTTCTTTTTGTTTTATTTTATTTAGACGATTAATATGCCTTTCTTCCTGACTAAAATTGGTATTTAACCAAATTTTTACAATTTCTTTAGCTAATCCCGGGTTAATAACTCTACCTCCCAGGACTAGAATATTCGCATCGTTATGTTCTCTGGAATATCGAGCAGTAAATTCATTATGACAAAGTGCTGCTCTGATACCTTTAACTTTATTAGCAACTATAGACATGCCAATGCCGGTTCCACAGATTAAGATTCCTCTGTCGCATTTTTCGCTTTTTACTTCTGATGCAACTTTAAAGCCAATATCCGGATAGTCTACAGATTTCTCATTTTCGCAGCCAAAATCTATATATTCTACGTTCAATTCCTTTAAATACCTTTTTAAATTTTCTTTTAACTGATAACCTCCGTGATCACTACCCAAAGCTATCTTCATCTTATATCTCACCACCGTTATTTATTATTTTCTTCAAGAATTTTATCTAATATTTTTTCTAAGTTTTCTTTCAATTCTCTTGCTACCATTCGATAAAAGTCAATTTTTCTTCCAATCGGATCGATTATTTCATAATTCTTTTCGTTTCTTTGATCGCTTTCAGTTTTATTATTTAGGGCAAATCTCTTAAGGAGAAAAGTTTTATTTTGGGCAAAGGGAAATTCTTTATGAATATATTCTTTATGTTCATTTTCCATAACTAAAATTAAATCTGCTTTTTTAATTATTTCTTCCCGTAATTCTTGGGCATGGTGTTGAGAAATATCTATACCCTGCTCACTCATAACCTTGATAGCTTCGGGTGTGGGACTTATACCCGGCAAAGCAGAAATTCCAGCCGATAAGATATTAAAACTGCTATTATCCTCTTTTCTTTCTTTTAACATTTTCCTAAATATACCTTCTGCCATAGGGCTTCGGCAGGTATTACCGGTACAGACAAATAAGATGGTCTTGATCATTTTAAATTACCTTTATCCTTCGGCAATATAATTGTAACATACTTAATGACTTAATTTTTCACACCTTTTAAACTAAAAACTTAAAGCGAAAAACTAAAAACTATAATTCAAAATTCAAAACTTTTTATTTCGTATTGTGTATATAGTTACCCGGTTACCCTGTTTGCCAGTTAACCAGTTAATTCTAATCGTTAATTTCAAATACAAGTTTTCAGTTGAAAGATGATAGTTAACAATTGATACAGTTAACCAAAATAATTTTAATTCTTAAACCGGGTAACCGGTAAACTGGCCAACCGGCTAACCATCTTGGCGAGATACTATTCACGAGATACGAGATACGTTCTTTATTTCCTATATGCTATCACTACTCTCTCTATCCCTAAATAATCCTTAATAATTTCTATATTTTGATTAAAATTGCTCTCCCTAATAATCAACTCTTTAACTGTTTTCGACTGATTCAAGCCCACTTCTAAGGCTATAAAGCCATTCTTTTTTAAATATTGCGGGCTTTTCTTTATTATTTTGCGATAGTAATCTAAGCCGTCAATTCCTCCGGATAAAGCAATTTTAGGTTCATTGTCTTTTATTTCGGGTGGTAATGATTCAAAATCGTGAGAATCTATATAAGGGGGATTGGAAATAATTCCATCTAAGCTATTTTTTTCAATTCTCCCCATAAATGGTTTAAATAAATCTCCCTGCAGAAATATAATTTTATCTTTACACTCATGTTTTTGAGCATTTTTTAAGGCTATTTTCAAAGATATTTTAGAAATATCAGTCGCGTAGATGATAACATCTTCTATGAACTTAGCTATACTTATAGCAATTATACCCGTACCGGTTCCTAAATCTGCTACCTTTAAATTATTAGAACATTTATAGTTTTTCAATTTTTTAATAACTTCTTCTACTAAAATCTCTGTCTCGGGTCGGGGGATTAAAACTCCTTTTTCTACCAAAAAATCCATCCCCATAAATTCTTGATGTTTAGTTATATATTGGAGGGGAATTTTTTCTATTCTCTTTTGAATCTTTTTTTCTAATTGTGTTTTTTCTATATCTTTTAATACTCTATCAGAATTTAAATATATTTCGCTCCTGCTCATCCCCAAAAAATAACTTAGTAGAATTTCTGCTTCTCTTTCCGGATTCGTTATTCCCTTATCTTTAAATGTTTTACAAATATTTTTTAAGGCCTGCCCTACGGTTTGAAATGTATGCTTATTTTCCAACATTTTTTAAATTTCACTGCTCGTTTTTAATTTTTCTGAAAGATTAGCCACTAAATCATTTAAATTTCCTTCTAATACTTCTTCTAAATTATGTAAATTTAGACCAATGCGATGATCAGTTATTCTATTTTGTGGGAAATTATAGGTTCTGATTCTTTCGCTTCTATCTCCTGTCCCCACCTGGCTTTTTCTCTTTAGAGCAAGCTCTTCATGCTTTTCCCTTTCTGCCATATCCAAAAGCCTTGCTCTTAATATTTTTAAGGCTTTATCCTTATTCTTATGCTGGGATTTCTCGTCCTGGCAGGTAACTACCATTCCGGTGGGAATATGGGTAATTCTTATCGCTGAATCTGTAGTATTGACGCTTTGCCCTCCGGGGCCGGTAGAACGAAAACGGTCAATTTTTAGATCATTTGCACTAATTTCCAGTTCAACCTCTTCTGCTTCGGGAAGTATGGCTACCGTAACAGTGGAAGTATGTATCCTTCCGCTTGACTCAGTTGTGGGGACACGTTGGACCCGATGTACTCCACTCTCGTATTTCAGCTTCCCGTATACCCCTTCCCCAGTTATGCTTAATATTATCTCTTTAAACCCTCCTATTCCTGTAGGACTGGAACTCATTACTTCGGTTTTCCATCCATTATTTTCGGCAAATCGAGAGTACATTCTAAAAAGATCACCGGCAAATAGTGCAGCTTCGTCGCCTCCTGCGCCAGCCCTTACTTCTACTATACAATTTTTTTTATCGTAAGGGTCTTTGGGGAACATGATTTCCTTCAACTCTATTTCCAAATTTGATTTCTTCTCATTTAATTTTTCTAATTCTTCACTAATTAATTTCTTAAATTCTGTGTCCTTTTCTTCTGAAAATAATTTCGTGTTTTCTTCAATCTCTTTTACTATGCCCTTGTATTCCCTGTATTTTAAAACTGGCTTAGAAATATCAGAGTGAATTTTTGCACATTCCTGAAATTTAGGTTGATTAATAATAATTTCCGGGTCAGAAAGTTTTTTATTTAACTCTTCATATTTTTTTTCTAATTCTTCTAATTTTTTAAACATTATTTACCACTTCGGATTTTATATTTTTACTTTCTTCTGGCAAAACACCTTTTAATGCTTTTATAGCCACCTCAATCTGAGCATTATCAGGTTCGTTGGTGGTAAGTTTTTGAAACCATAATCCGGGCATCACTGCCCATTTTACAAAAGCTTTATTCGTATTTTTTGCTGATAATTTCAAGATTTCATAAGACAGGCCAGCTATTATGGGAATTATGGCAATCCTATAGGCTATCCTTAAAAGCAAAGTTTGCTTCCCCAGCAAAGAAAATACTAAAATACTCATTATTAAAACAATAAAAATAAAACTTGTTCCACATCGAGGGTGTAAAGTACTGTATTTTTTCACATTATCAACGTTGAGTTCTTCGCCTGCTTCATAAGTATATATTACTTTGTGTTCTGCTCCATGATATTCAAATACTCTTCTTATATCTTTTATTTTTGAAATAATAAATAGATAAATTATAAATATACTAATTCTTAGTAATCCTTCAAATAAATTATAAATAATTATATTAGATAGGTACCTGTCTAAATATCGAGCCATTGCGGTAGGAAGAGCTATAAAAAAAACTATGAATAATCCAAAAGCAATTAAAATTGTAAAAAACATTTCTACGCTATTTATTTTCTCTTCCTCACCCGTTGCCTGCTCTGCAGAATAAGTTAATGCTTTTAGTCCTAGAACTAAAGATTCAACCAAATTAATTATTCCTCTAAAAATAGGCCATTTAAGAAATTTCATCTTATCTGACAATGTCCTTAATTTACCTATTTTTAAAATTATTTCTTTATCTGGTTTTCGAACAGCAATAGCATATTTTAAAGGAGATCTCATCATCACCCCTTCAATTACCGCTTGACCTCCATAATTACAGTCAGCATTTTTCATTATTATCCATTTACTCCTTCTTCTTTATTTTTAGACCATGGTTTACCACAGGATAATTGTCCTTCAGGGCAAGGTCCTAAAACACAAGGCGGACCAGCATTTTCAAATATAGCTGGTGCAATATCCTTAACTTCTTGTAACATTTTAATAGCTACTTCTCTGATCTCCCATTGTGCTCTATTGCAGCATCTTAATTTAAAAATATGTAGTAATTCCCGAGCATTTGCTGTTAATATTATTTTAGTTTTCACTGCCTGAGGTAAGATATACCTAGCGTCTTCTGCTTCTATATTGTGACTTAGTAATAGACGATAAATCCCGTCTAATTCTTTTAAAGTGTCTATAAATATTTTAGCTAATTTTTCATTCTTCTCAATAGATTCTGGAACAACATAAGGAAAGCCCTTTTCCTTTATTTTAACATATCTTTGGCTTTGTTGGGAAAAAGAGACAAGCCGATGTCTTACTAATTGATGAGAAGTAACCCTGGATATTCCTTCTATAGCAAAAGTAAAGGTAGCATGCTCTAAAACAGAATAATGTCCTAATTTCATTATTTTTTTAATTAATTTTATTATTGATTCATCGCTAAGTTTTTCCCTTAATTCTTCTATGTCTAATGCAGAATAACATAACCTTGCTGACTGAGCTACAATTTTTTCAGGGTCCTTAGTGTAATTTATCAACCTGACTTTCATAGAATTAATCTCCTTTTAGATAGCGTAGAGCGTACAGCGTTTAGCGTATAGGATTAAATCATTTTATATAATATGCTACCTATTTCTTTTAATAAATTTTTAATGTCATTTCTTAATTCTTTATGTCACTCCCATGGAAATGGGAATCCATCTTACTTTTCTTATTTTTCACCCCTGGATTCCTGCTTCCGCGGGAATGACAAAGGAGATGGCAGCTATTCTCTATTCGATGTCAGGACGTATGCAATACGCCCCTACTTTTTCTCTCTTTTATTTTCTTTACTATACACAATGTGCTATATATTTAATACTATCTTATTCTGACTACTGGATTCTGACTTCTGACTTCTATTCCCTTAACTCGATACAAGATACCAATTAGGCTTCTGACTTCTTCTCTTCTAACTCCACGCTCTACGCTAAACGCTATACGCTATTTACTCTTTAGGTACTTCATGACATTTTCGACATCTCGCTTCATAACTTTCTTTTGCTCCAATCAATATAGTTGGATCACTATACTTTGCAGGCTTACCATCTACCAATCTTTGGGTCCTGGAGGCTGTATTGCCGCAAACCATGCAGATTGCTTGCAATTTATCTATATATTCTGCAACTGCAAGTAATTTGGGTATTGGTCCAAATGGTTCCCCTCTAAAATTCTGATCTAGACCTGCAACAATTACCCTTTTCTCCAGGTCGGCAAGTTTTTGGCAAACGAGTACAATATCATCATCATAAAATTGAGCTTCATCAATAGCAATTACCTCAGTATCCGGTTCTACTCTTTCCAAAATTTCTTTTGATTTAGTAATATTTATAGCTTCAACCTTAGTTCCGTTATGTGAGTAAATATATTGAACAGAATATCTATTATCAATAGTTGGTTTAAATACCTGAACCTTTTTTTTAGCAATTTGAACTCTACGAACTCTTCTTATTAATTCTTCGCTCTTCCCGCTAAACATGCTACCACATATAACTTCAATCCAACCAGTATTTATACCTTCACGCATTTCTTTTCCTCCTGCCGTATAATTGTTTTCCAAAATAAATTAACATAAAAAAACAGAGCCCATTAAAAGCTCTGTTCTTCATTTCATTTTTTAATAGAATATTTATTTTTTGAAATCATTTAAATATTTCCGTTATTGTACCTTATTTAATTACTGCCATCTTCATCGTTGTTTAAATTGTATTTTTTATTAAATCTCTCAACTCTTCCCGCAGTATCAATTATCTTTTGTTTACCGGTAAAAAAGGGGTGACAAACAGAACATATTTCTACTTTCATATTCTTTTTGGTAGAACCGGTTTCAAAACTGCTGCCGCAAGCACAACTGATTATTGCTTTTCCATATTTTGGATGTATCTCTTTTTTCATTTTTCCTTCCTTTAATTTCCTTTATTTATATTTAATAGATTAAAAATCTAAAAAATTATAACATATTATTATTTTAAGGTCAAAATTAAAATCAGTATCGAGTATATAGTATCGAGTATCGAGTTAAGAAAGTGAGAGAGAAGATAGAAAAAGTAGCATTCATCTTTCTATCTAACTACCCCACTAAAGTATACACTAACTTTGTATTTTATATCTCGTGAATCGTATTTTTTATAAAATATAACATCAAGTAATATGTGATGAGTAATAAGATTACATATCCTGTTCTTTAATAGAGTTTAAAAATTCCCGGTTTGTCTTTGTCTTTTTTAATTTATTAATCACTAATTTTACCGCTCCAAGAGAGGGTTGGGAAGATAAAGCCCGTCTTAGTAACCATATTTTTTGCAATTCTTCTTTCTTTAGCAATAATTCTTCTTTTCGAGTACCTGATTTTTTAATATCAATTGCCGGAAATATTCTATTTTCAGAAAGCTCTCTATCTAACTTTAATTCCATATTACCAGTACCTTTAAATTCTTCAAATATTACATCATCCATCCTGCTTCCAGTCTCCACTAAAGCGGTTGCAAGTATAGTCAGACTGCCTCCCTCTTCAATATTTCTCGCTGCCCCGAAGAATCTTTTTGGCAAATAAAGAGCGCTTGAATCTAAACCGCCGGATAGAGTTTTACCGCTTGTTGGAATAGTTTGATTGTAAGCTCGAGCCAATCTAGTAATGCTATCTAATAAAATGACCACATCTTTCTTTTGCTCTACTAACCTTTTAGCTCTTTCCAAAACAATTTCCGCAACTTTTATATGATTAGTAACAGGTTGGTCAAAAGTCGAACTTATTACTTCAGCCTTTACTGATCTTTGCATACCGGTTACTTCTTCTGGTCTTTCATCAATTAACAAAACCATAAGATTTATCTCGGGATGATTAGCGGTAATTCCATTGGCAATCTTCTCTAATAAAATTGTCTTACCTGCTTTTGGAGGGGATACTATAAGGCCACGTTGCCCTTTACCGATTGGTGAAAATAGATCAATAAGTCGGGTTGATAATACGTCCGGTTTATTTTCTAACTTAATCATTTCATCTGGAAAAAGAGGAGTAAGATTTTCAAAATCTAATCTTTCCTTAGATAATTCCGGATCTTCATGATTGACGGCTTCAATTTTTAACAAAGCATAGTATCTTTCTCCCTCTTTAGGTGGTCTAACCTGACCGGATACAAGATCACCAACACTAAGATTAAATCTTCTTATTTGAGAAGGGGAAATATAAATGTCGTTTCCGCCTGGCAAATATCCTGCTGTTCTTAAAAAACCAAATCCCTCATTCATAATCTCCAAAATTCCCTCAGAAAACATATACCCCTTCTTCTCAGTTTCAGCTTGTAATATTTTGAAGATTAGATCCATCTTTTTTATTCTGGAAAAGTTATTAATGTCATATTCCTTGGCAATTTTACATAAATCACTAATCTTTTTTTCCTTTAATTCTGTTAAAAGCAATTGCAAGACCTCCTTTTGGGTACAATTAGATTTTACCAACATTTTCATATTTTTTAAGAAATTTATAATATTTAAATTAATAACGTAGTTATTTCTAAATGAATTTATCCATAAATTGCTGATTTATAAAGCAATTTTTATCCTGTGAGTCAAAAAATAATTTTCTACCGGTACTTTTTAACAAGAAAATATCTTGAAGTAGTAATGTTTTTAGAAAATTCATTAAAAAGAGGGCTATTGAAGAGTTATCCTTCTAATATATTATATCCAAAGCTATTTTATCACTAATGTTATATTATTACAAATTTTTTTATTATTTAAAAAACATCAAGCTAAAAATAGTATAAATGTAAAGCCTTGATCTCTGTCCCAACTTATCTACTAAGTAAATTGAGAACTTTCTCTATCTCTTTAAAAATTTACGAATTAATTTTAAATCACTGGGTTTATCTAAATCAATCATTATTTCAGGATATGATATCATAGCTGCAATAGAATTATAACCAAGTATGTCTGTTACTCTTTTTTCTACTTCTTTTAAGGTCAAAGTTTTAAATAAAAATTTGAATATAAATTTAAGACCCAATATTTTAACATATTTCCAGGTAGCTTTCCTGTTGTCAAATAATTCCTTAATTAATTTTTTCTTTTGAAAAAATACTTCTGGTTTAAAAAATACAATATTTCCTCCACAGAATATCCCTTCTTTCATTTTTACATAAGTTCTCTTTGTTTCAGGATACTTTTTCATAATGTTTTCTTTGGTAATTATGGGATAACCAATATAAGCTTTTCTTTTTGTACATATTTCTAAAAATTCATCAATTGCTTCAGGAGTAATCAGAGGAATATCTGAGGTTAAAAACAGTAAATTCTCAGCAGAATTAAAAAAATTTAACCCGATTTCCATATTTTCAAGTATAGAATTTCCGGGATTTATTATTTCATCCACTTTTTTGCCTATATAAGGGTGAAGCTCATTTTTTGGACCCACCACTAAAATTTTATCAATATTCTCTGAATTATTTAATGCATCAACAATATAGTCAATCATAGGTCTGCCATCTAACATAATTAGAGCTTTGTTTTCTACATTCTCAGTAATTTCTAAAGAACCTTTTTCTTTCGTACCTGCTAATATTAAAGCATTAAACATGTTTATCGCCTACCTTTTAACCTAAAGTCAAAAACTTATGAAATATTATAGCCTACTAAGCTTAATAGTTCATTTTAAATTTACCAATTCTCCGATTGACCAATTTGCCAATTATTTAATCGATAATGAATGGGAAAGCAGTATCGAGTGTCGAGTATAGTATATAGTTAGAAAAAGATAAAATTCAAGATGTAAGACGAGAAGATAGTTTTCAGTTAATTGCTTATAATTTTTAGATAAAGAAAGTCAGTTTTCAATTTACTGCAAAGGCTTTTTTGAAACTCGAAACTCGCAACCTGCAACTTGTAACCTGTATTTTAACTGGTAAACTGGTTAACCGGGTAACTGAGTAACTACGCATACGAAATACTAATCAGGATTCTAACTTCTTTTTCTTACTCGATACTCAATACGCGATACCCGATACTGATTTTTTTATCGCTGCCTTTATAAATTCCCTAAACAACGGGTGAGCCCGATTAGGTCTTGATCTAAATTCGGGATGAAATTGTACCCCAATAAACCAGGGATGGTTCGGAAGCTCGACAATCTCTACTAAATTTAAATCCTGATTTAAGCCGCTAAACCTAATGCCATGTTTAGAAAAATCATTCTTGTACGAATTATTAAATTCGTATCTATGCCGATGTCTTTCATAAATCATTTCTTGTTTAAATATATTAAAAGCAAGGGAATCTTTCTCTAATTTACAAGAATATGTACCTAAACGCATAGTGCCGCCTTTTGTTTTTATTTTCTTCTGTCCCGGTAAAAGATCAATTACGGGAAATAGTGTTTTAGGATCAAATTCTGAGCTATTAGCTTCATCTAAATTTATTACATTTCGAGCAAGCTCTATAACGGCACATTGCATTCCTAAACAAATTCCTAAAAAAGGTATTTTATTTTCTCTTGCATGTTTTACTGTTTCAATTTTACCTTCTATCCCTCTTTTTCCAAAACCACCCGGTATCAGGATTCCATTAATATCTTTAAAAATATCTTTTGGTGAATGCTTTTTTACTTCATCCGAATCAATTCTTTTTATTTTTACTCTACAATCATTATCGATTCCACCATGAAGAAGCGCTTCGGTAATACTTATATAAGCATCTTTTAAGCTGATATATTTTCCCACCACCCCAATGTTAACTACCCTTTTAGGGTGATATATTTTACTAACCATCTTTTTCCAATTTTGTAAATCGGGACCCTGACATTTTAAATTTAAAGACTTTATGATTAAATCTCCCAACTTTTGCTCTTCAAATACTATTGGTACTTCATAAATAGATTTAACGTTTATTGCCTCAATTATTGCCTCATACTTAATATCACAAAATAAAGATATTTTGTTTTTTACATCTTCGGAAAGTTTTGATTGGCAGCGGCAGATAATTATATCTGGCTGAATACCAATCTCTCTAAGTTCTCTTACGCTATGTTGTGTAGGTTTTGACTTCAATTCTTTGGCAGCTTTAAGATAAGGAACAAAGGTAACATGTACATACAGAACATTTTCTTTGCCTATATCATTTCTAA
Organism: Candidatus Caldatribacteriota bacterium; assembly: GCA_034660595.1. GTDB lineage: Bacteria > Atribacterota > Phoenicimicrobiia > Phoenicimicrobiales > Phoenicimicrobiaceae > Sediminicultor. The sequence goes on along the minus strand of JAYEJO010000162.1, from coordinate 23,371 downwards.
ATTGCCTTATGGCTTCTAAAAAAGGAAGGCTTTCAATATCGCCTACTGTTCCCCCGATCTCTACGATTACCACATCCACTTTCTCTTTTTTATTTTGGCTAATATTTTTAATGGTAGATTTAATCTCATCAGTTATATGAGGTATCACCTGAACGGTGGCTCCTAAAAAATCTCCTCTTCTTTCTTTGGAAATTACAGAACTATAAATTTTCCCGGTAGTTACGTTATTATAACTAGATAGATTTGTGTCAATAAATCTCTCATAGTGTCCTAAATCCAAATCTGTCTCCGCTCCATCTTCGGTGACAAATACTTCACCATGTTGATAAGGATTCATGGTTCCTGCATCAACATTTATGTAAGGATCTATCTTCTGTATGGAAATATTTAAACCCCTGCTTTTCAATATCCTTCCGATAGAAGAAGCGGAAATACCTTTACCTAAAGATGAAACTACTCCCCCTGTAATAAAAATATATTTTGTCATAAATCTCCTCTTTGTTTAGTTAGTTACTTGGTTAGTTGGTTAACTGGTTAAGAAAACATATTTAAGATATAAAACTAGTTTTATAGTTTTGCGTTTTGCCTTTTTAATTTTCTTAACTATTTAACCAGGTGACTAGCTAACTAAGTAACTAAATTTTTAGCTATACGCTATTCATATTGTAAAACATAAATCTGGGTCTTCTTAGGCAATGTATTCACTGTTATTTCGAATTCGTTTGATTCTAATCTTTGTACATTATCTTTATTAGATAGAAATACTTCTACCGGGTCTATAGAAAATTTAATTGCCTCCGTTTTATAATGCATAGGAATTGCAATCTTAGGTTCAATATCTTTGATTATCTGAGTGGCTTGATTGCTATTTATAGTATAAAATCCACCCACAGGAATAAATAGAATATCTACAGCACCTATCTCAGCTAATTTATCAGTATCTAAAATATGTCCTAAATCGCCCAAGTGACACAAGTTTAATCCATCTGCTTTTATAACAAATATAGTGTTTGGCCCTCTCTGTCCTCCGTAAACGCTATCATGATAAGATGATATTCCTCTAAATTCCATTTTGTGTGATTCTCTATTTACCAAACCTTTAAAAACTACTGGTCTTCCTTTTACTCCTCTCACATAATTATGGTCAAAGTGTTCGTGACTAACAGTTACAATATTTACTTTGATCCGGGGGAGTTTATAGCCAAGAGTTTCATCGAAAGGGTCAGTGATAATTTTAATTCCCCTTTCAGATTCAATTAAAAATGAAGAATGCCCTAACCATTTTATTTTCATTACCTAACACATCCTTTGGTCATGTCTCATTGTTTGAATGTCTTATTTCGCATATATCAAAGCGCGTGTCTGCAAGCGTAAAACTTAAAGCGAAAAACTAAAAATCATAATTCAAAATTCAAAACTTATTTAATATAGTGCGGGAACCTATTTTTTTCTTACCTTTCAGACCTGGATTCCCACTTTCGTGGGAATGACAGAGAGAGGGGAGAACCAATTTTACGCTTTTAGCTTCTTAATAAATACCAATTAGGCTTCTATCCTCTATCTTCTTAACCAACTAACCAGGTAACTAACTAACCAACTAACTAATTATATACGCTCTACGCTACCCGCTATACGCTATACTAAAATATCTCCCCAATTGCTTTATTTAATCTTTCTTTTGCCAATTCCGGTTTAAAGTTTAATATAATGCTCCCCATTTCGGTTTTTTGTATTATATTAAATGGCTCTAAAGAAAATATTTTAGTAATTTCTTCTACTTCATGCTCTTGTACTATTTTAAATCCTGGATGTTTATCATTTTTTTGATTAATGATTTTAGTTAGCGACTCCACATTAAGATAGAGTTTTTTGCCACTATTCTCGTGCAATAAATTAATGATGGTGTTAATCAGTTTTATTTTGTTATAGAGTATTTTTCTTTTTTCAAATAATTTAAAAATATTGTCATTAACAGAATTATCTGCTAAAAAAATTGATTCCAAATTGCTTAAAGAAAAAGGTAATTTATCATGTTCTTCTATAAGATCACATAACCGCTTCAACCCAAACAATATGACTTTATTCTTATCTGTTTTTCGGCTTAGTTTATCATAATCAAAATCCGGAGAAATAATTACCGGATAATCTGATTTTGTTTCCTCTTTTACCTTGCTCAACTCGTTCCAATGTTCATACTTTTGTATTTTTTCGCCTTTTTTATCTGATAACTTTGCATCAATAATCAAATTGTACGTTTTATAATCTAATAATGCTTTTGCTAAAATAAAAGATACCTCTCCTTCTAATACAATAGAAGTTTCAAAACCCAAAAATTCAAACACTTTTTGCAGTAATTTTTTAAGACTTTCGCTATTTTCAGAATTTATCAGTCTTAATTGCAGTTTTTTAATTTCGCTCAACCAATCAAAGAGACCCCACATTTCTTCTTTCTCTTCGGTAAATCGAAAGTCTTTCCTCAAAATATTATCAATATATTTAGAAAATAAATTTTCTTCGTTGACTTCTACCTCAAGTACCCTTTCACAAATCTCTTTATAAGTTAGGGGCTGGCCTTCTTCCTGTAATATTTTAAATATTTTTTCGCTTAAATCATCCTGAGGTTCTATCTTAGCCTCATCTTCTGTTACCAAAAAATATCGTTTTCTATCATAGTCAATAAGGCCGATAAAAATAATATCGTTTACTTTTAGTTTCTTCTTTTCATACCATTCTTTTAATCCAACTAAACAATTTAGTTCATTATTTACTATTGCTTCTATTTCATTTCCTTCTTTGTCTATAAAGGTAATTTCAACAGCATTTCCTTCTTTTGGGAAAAATGGTTTCATATAACTGGTTAAAAACATAGTACCGTCTTTCAAACAATAACTGGTGAGAGAATACTTAATGTTTGCATCTTTGTATTGCCACTTTACTAAACCCCATACTCCTCTTTTTATCCTCATAAATCTTTTATCTCCACTCATAGAGGCATTTACAGCATAATAGGGTTCTTTGACCTTTAATGGTCTTATTTTTGTTAATTCTTTGGTAATTTGACGATAATGTAATGGCTTTTTATGTTTGATTAATATTTCATAAGCACCGTCAGCAACTGATTTATGTTTCATAAGTCTCTCACCTCCAATTAATCAATCCACCAATTAGCCGATTGACCAATTTACCAATTCATCTATTCTATAATAGTAGTTATGTTGATAATAATTCTGAAAAAATTACCTTAATATTGTTTAAATATTTATTTCATTTATTATATACACTTTTTATTATATTTTACAAATAAATTCGTCGCTACTCGATAGTGAATAGTATTTAGTAGGGAATTAGAGATACATGGCATACACAACACCTCTAAATTTTTAAGCTAAAAAGTTAAAACTAAAAACTAAAAACCATAATTCAAAATTCAAAACCTCTTTCTTTAATTTTAAATTTTAAGTTTTGGTTTTGCGTTTTTCGCTTTTCGCTTTACGTTTTGCACTTCTTTATTTATATCTTTTCATTAACTCAACATAATCCAGGGCGTGTTCCTTTAAATTCTCAACTTCTTCTTCAGAAAGACTGCGCACTACTTTCGCCGGCACACCTAAAGCCATGGTAAAGGGTGGTATTTTAGTCCTCGGGGTTACTATTGCCCCGGCTCCTACTATGGCTCCTTCGCCTACTTCTGCACCATCAAGCACGATTGCCCCTATCCCTATCAAAGAATTATCTCCAACCTTGCATGCATGAAGCATTACATTATGACCTATGGTAACATTGTTTCCTATTATAGTAGGGACTCCTACATCACAATGAACAATACTACCATCCTGAACGCTGGTATTATTTCCTATATTAATGGGAGCTATGTCACCTCTTAAAACTACGTTATACCAAATGCTGGAGCATTTTCCGATTATAACTTCTCCAATTATAGTAGCATTTTTGGCAACAAAGGCTTCTTCACTAATTATTGGTTTTTTTTCTTCAAAATTTAATATCATCTTCTTACCCCCATAACTGTTTTAATTTTTTCGGCAATTTTATCTCCAAATCCCGGTATTTTACTTATGTCAACCCTGGAAGCATTCTTTATCTCTTCTATGCTTTTGAAGTGTTCTAATAATAATCTTTTTCGTTTAGCACCAATCCCCGGAATAAGGTCTAACTTTGAATTACGTAATTCTTTACTTCTAATCCTTCTGTGATAAGTCACCGCAAATCTATGGGCTTCATCTCTTATTCTTTGCAGTAAAAAAAGTGCCTCAGAATTAGAAGGTAATATTATCGGTTTATGAACCTCCGGTTTAAATATTTCCTCTTCTTTTTTTGCAATACTTATTATTGGTAATTCAAGATTCAAATTATTTAATATTTTTTTCACTGCACCAAGTTGACCTCTTCCTCCATCAACAAGAATTAAATCAGGTAATCTTTTACCTTCAGACAGTAGTCTTTTATATCTCCTATCGGTTACCTCTTGCAACATAGCGTAATCATCAATTCCCTTAACTCTTTTTATTCTGAATCTTCGGTAATCTTTCTTTTTTGGTTGTCCTTCCTCAAAAATAACTAAAGAACCAACGGATAATTTTCCCTGAATATTTGAGATATCGAATGCTTCAATTCTTTCGGGCATTTTTTTTAAGTTCAATTTATCTTTCAAATCAATAACTGCTTTCCGGCCTTTCTTAATTTCGTCTTCTTCTACTTCTTCTATCTTTTTTAACAAATAATCATTTTTATTATTTTTTTTATATAAGTTTATTTCCTGACCTTTCAAAATTGCTTCAATTGATTTTATTCTATCTCTTACTTTGGCAGCTTTTTCGTAATTTAGATTATGGGAAGCTTCTTTCATTTCTCGATAAAGGCCATTTAATAATCTTTTTTGTTTACCGGCCAAAAACAGGCAAATTTCTCTTATTCTTCGTCGGTACTCTGTTTTGCTAATCATATTCGCGCAAGGCGCTGAACACAAACCTATCTGGTAATCCAAGCAAATTTTCGTATTCTTTAAATCTTTCTTTTTGCATCCCCTAATTTTAAAAACTTGCCTTAATAATTTTACAACAGCCCGCGTAGCGTTTGTATCCACAAAAGGGCCAAAATATAAAGCTTTATCTTCTTTTATCTTTCGATTTATTTTTCTGTAAAATAATATTTGAGGAAAGTCTCTCTCTAAAGTAATTTTAATATAGGGATAGCTCTTATCATCTTTCGATTGAGTATTATAATAAGGACTGTGGCTTTTAATCATTTTACTTTCTAAGATAAGTGCTTCTATTTCAGAGGAAGTGGGTATATATTCAACATTCTCGATCTCTTTAATCATTTTATTTATCTTTGGAGAATATTGGGAAGAACTACTAAAATAAGAAGAAACTCTACTTTTTAAAGAATTGGCCTTCCCTACATATATTACTTTTCCTCTTTTATCTTTAAAAAAATAAACTCCGCTTGTTTCAGGTAATTTACTTATTTTTGATTTAATGTCCATAGTTAACTAATTCTCCAATTAAATTAGTCGTTAGTGAATAGTGAATAGTCGTTAGTTTATCGTATCGCGTATTGCGTATCGAGTATATCGTGTATATAGTTACCCGGTTACCCCGTTTGCCAGTTAACCAGTTAATCCTAAACCTTAATTTCAAATACAAGTTCTCAGTTGAATAAAAAAAATTAATTAATATAGTTAATCAAAATAATTTTAATTCTTAAACCAGGTAACCAGCTAACCAAGTAACCATCTTCACGATATACGATATACGATATACTATATACTAATTCAATGCTTTTTTTAAAAATTCTCCGGTAATTGAATTCTTATTGTGGGCTATTTCTTCAGGGGTTCCTTCAGCCACAACTCTTCCTCCCTCTTCTCCCCCTCCCGGACCAAGATCAATAATATGATCTGCTGATTTAACTACCTCTAAGTTGTGTTCTATCACCAAAACGGTATTTCCAGTATTTACTAATCTATCTAAAACATTGAGCAATTTCTTTACATCATCGAAATGCAAACCGGTAGTTGGCTCGTCTAATAAATATATAGTCCTCCCTGTGCTCTTGGTGCTTAATTCTTTAGCTAATTTGACTCTTTGCGCTTCACCACCGGATAGAGTGGTAGCGGATTGTCCTAATTTTATATATCCTAATCCTACATCATATAAAGTTTGTAATTTTCTTTTTATCATAGGAATTGCCGCAAAAAATTCCAGGGCTTCTTCAACGGTCATATCTAACACCTGAGCTATATTTTTACTCTTATATTTTATATCTAAAGTTTCACGATTGAACCTTTGGCCTTTACAAACTTCACAGAGTATATATACATCGGGTAAAAAATACATCTCAATCTTTACTATCCCTCCGCCCTGACAGGCCTCACATCTTCCACCTTTTACATTGAAGCTAAATCTACCCGCTCTATAACCTCTAATTTTAGCTTCTTTTGTCCTGGAAAATATTTCTCTAATCGGAGTAAAGGCCCCGGTGTAAGTAGCAGGATTAGAGCGGGAAGTTCTACCTATGGGTGATTGATCAATGATTATCACTTTATCAATATTTTCTATTCCTTCAATCTTATCATAAGCACCGGGATGAACTCTGCTTTTATAAATTTTTCTAATTAAAGCTTTGTATAATGTCTCCTCAACCAAAGTGCTTTTCCCGGAACCAGATACTCCCGTAACACAAATTAAAGTACCTAAGGGTATAGAGACATCGATATTTTTTAAATTGTACTGGCGAGCTCCGTAAATCTTTAAATATTTCCCGCTTCCCTTTCTTCTTTTTAAGGGAATTTCAACTTTACTGTGATGGCTCAAATATTTTCCAGTAATAGATTTCTTATTCTTCATTATATCTTCACAGCGCCCCCTTGCTACTAAATATCCCCCATGTATTCCTGCTCCAGGGCCAAGATCTACAATATAATCTGCAATTCTCATTGTAGCCTCATCATGTTCAATTATTATCACCGTATTCCCTAAATCTCTTAACTTTATAAGAGTCTGTAAAAGTTTATGATTATCCTTTTGGTGCAAACCAATACTTGGCTCATCCAAAATATAAAGTACACCGGTTAAGCTCGAACCAATCTGAGTAGCTAAACGAATTCTCTGGTTCTCCCCTCCAGCTAAGGTAGAAGATGAACGCGATAAGGTTAGATAATCTAAACCTACGTTAGTTAAAAAGCTTAATCTATTCTTTATTTCTTTTAATATCTGTCCAGCGATTACCATTTCCCTTTCAGTTAATCTTAAATTTTCAAAAAAATTATAATTCCATTTGATAGATTTCTCAGCAATATCCGCTATAGAGAAACCATCAATAGTAACATTTAAGCTTTCCGGACGAAGTCTTTTACCCTCACAAGTGGGACAGGGTCCAATATTCATAAACTTTTGTATCTCTGTGCGAATATATTCTGATTTAGTCTCTCGATATCTTCTTTTTAAATTATTGACTACCCCTTCAAAAGCATTCTCATGACTCCAATAGGTAGTTTGTTCATCATTCTGATATTTAAAAGGTACCTTTATTTCTCCTGAGCCATATAATATAATCTCCTGAAATTTAGGCTTTAACCCAACAAAAGGGGTATTGAGACTAAAACCATAAAAATCGGCTAAACCCTTTAATATGTGATACAAGTATTTCCCTTTTACTTCACCCCAAGGAACCAAGGCGCCCTGTAAAATAGATTTATTTTTATCCGGTATAATTAATTCGGGATCAAATTCCATTTTAAATCCTAGACCGCTACAATCAGGACAAGCCCCATAAGGACTATTAAAAGAGAAAATTCGAGGAACAATTTCCGGTAAATTAATTCCGCACTTAGGACAAGAAAAATGCTCGCTAAATATTTTTTCATTGCCGCCTTCTATATCAATTATTACCATTCCCTCACTTAAACTTAAGGCAGTTTCGATAGAACTGGCTAATCGAGTCTTTATTTCAGGCTTTACTATCAACCTGTCTACTACAGCTTCTATGTTATGGTTTTTGTACCTATCGATCTTTATATCTTCTTCTACTTCGAAAATTTTCCCATCAACCCTTACCCTAACAAATCCTTTTTTTTGAATATCTTCTAATATTTGTTTATGTTCACCTTTTTTAAAGTGAACTATCGGAGCTAAAACTTGAATTTTTATCCCTTGGGACAAACTTAAAATTTGGTCAACCATCTGCTCGACTGTCTGCTTACTAACTTGCTGACCACATTCCGGACAGTGTGGTATTCCTATTCGGGCAAAAAGCAATCTAAGATAATCATAAATTTCTGTTACTGTACCTACCGTAGAGCGAGGATTCTTGCTTGCTTTTCTCTGATCAATGGAAATCGCCGGTGATAATCCTTCAATATAATCCACATCAGGTTTTTTCATCCTTTCCATAAACTGTCGAGCATAAGAAGACAAAGATTCAATATATCTTCTTTGGCCTTCTGCATAAATAGTGTCAAATGCTAATGAAGATTTACCAGAGCCACTCAATCCGGTAATTACAACTAATTTATTCCTGGGTATCTCCAAATTGATATTCTTTAAGTTATGTTCTCGCGCCCCTTTAATTATTATCTTGGTCTGAACCACTCATATTCCCCCAAATAAGGTTTTTTCTTTTTTTAATCTTCCTATTTCATCTCTCAATAAGCCCGCTCTTTCAAAATCTAAATTTTTTGCTGCTTGCTTCATCTCTTTCTCTAAAGATTTTATCAATAACCACAAATTTCCCTTACTTAAGTATTTTTCATGTTCTTCATTAACAGTAGAAAAATCTTCGAAATTATTTTTGTTATTAATGATAGCAAATTCTTCTACCGGCTTAGTTATGGTTTTAGGGGTTATCTGGTATTTGCGATTGTATTCTAATTGTATTTTCCTTCTTCGATTAGTTTCCTTTACTGCCCTTCTTATCGACCCCGTAATATTCCCGCAATACAAAATAACTGTACCTTTTATGTTTCTTGCCGCTCTCCCCATAGTCTGAACTAAAGAGGTTTCTGACCTTAAAAAACCTTCTTTATCTGCATCCAAAATAGCTACCAAAGATACTTCCGGGAGATCTAATCCTTCTCTTAAAAGATTAACTCCCACTAACACATTAAATTTACCTAATCTTAAATCTTTTAAAATGTTAATTCTATCCAAAGTTTTAATCTCTGAGTGAAGATATTTTGCTTTTATATTAATTTCTTCCAAATACTCAGCTACATCTTCGGCCATTCTTTTAGTTAAAGTAGTCACTAATACTCTCTCTTTTTTTTCCGTCCTTTTTTTTATTTCTGCTATCAAGTTATCAATTTGATTTTTGACTGGTTTTAAAATTACTTCCGGGTCAACTAATCCGGTGGGTCTGATAATCTGCTCGACTGTTTGCTTACTTCTTTCTAATTCATATTTAGCCGGGGTTGCCGAAACAAAGATAACTTTTTCCATGTAATTTTCTATTTCCTTAAAATACAGTGGCCTATTATCATAGGCAGAAGGTAGACGAAAGCCATATTCTACCAAACTATCTTTCCGAGACTTGTCACCAGCAAACATACCTCTTAATTGGGGAATCGTAACATGTGATTCGTCAATAAACATCATAAAATCAGAAGGAAAATAATCTAACAGAGTTGCTGGTGGTTCGCCTGGTTTTCTTCCACTGATATGACGAGAATAATTCTCAATTCCACTGCAATATCCCACTTCTTTTAACATTTCTAAATCATATTTAGTTCTTTGTTCTAATCTTTGAGCCTCTAAGAGTTTTCCCTCTTTTTTAAAATAGTTTAATCTCTCTTTTAATTCTTCTTCAATAGATAAAGTTGCTCTTTCTAATTTATCTTTAGTGGTAACAAAGTGTTTTGCAGGATAAACTATTAATTTATCTTTTCTCTTTATAACTTTTCCGGTTAGCGGGTCTATCTCGGAAATTGCTTCTACTTGATCACCCCACAACTCTACACGAAAAGCATATTCTAAGTAGGAAGGAAAAATTTCGATTACATCTCCTCTAACTCTAAAACATCCACGGTGAAAATCAATATCATTTCTCTCGTAGTGTATATTTATAAGCCTTTCTAAAATATTATCTCTTTTGCAAATTTCGTTTTTACTAATTTTTAATACTAAATCTTGATAATCTTTGGGCGAACCTAATCCGTATATACAAGATACGCTGGCAACGATAATCACATCTTTTCTTTCCAAGAGAGAACTGGTAGCAGAAAGTCTCAAACGGTCAATCTCTTCGTTTATGGAAGAATCTTTCTCTATATAAGTATCTGTTCGGGCAATGTAAGCCTCCGGTTGATAATAATCATAATAACTTACGAAATATTCCACTGCGTTATCAGGGAAAAATCTTCTAAACTCACTGCACAATTGAGCAGCCAGGGTTTTATTGTGTGAAATAACCAGAGTGGGCAATTGAACTTCTTGAATTACATTTGCCATAGTAAAAGTCTTCCCTGAACCAGTTACTCCCAGTAAAGTTTGATATTTGTAACCATTGCCTACTCCCTCTACCAATTTTTTTATAGCATGGGGCTGGTCTCCTTGTGGGGGATAATCAGATACCAAATTAAATTTTTGTACCATTTTCAACACCTGTTAAAAATTTACACTTATAATTTAAAATTGAAAACTCACTTTTATCCTTAAATAATTATAACACTTAATATACTATTCTATAAAGACTTAATCCGTATCTAGTATCTCGTTTTAAAACATATAGAGTATTTAGCGAAAAATGAAAAGTGTAAAGCGAAAAACCATAGCTCAAAATTCAAAATTTGAGAATACTTTTGTTTGTTCTCTAAAATATACTAATAAAAATAGATTTTAGCTTAGTTTACTAAAAGAAATTAAGAAGAAAAGACAACTAAATAGGATATCTTTTTAAACGAAATAGAGGAATTAGCAAATATATTAAGTTCAAATATACTAACGCTTGAAGAAAAAAGTTTTGAGTTTTAAATTATGGTTTTTAGCTTTTCGCTTTGCGCTTTTAGTTTATTGATCTATTCTATACGCTAAACGCTATACGCTAGGCCATTCACTAACGACTAATTTAATTGATGTACCAGCTTAATCTACAAATAAATCTACGATTTTTGAATTATTAACATCTACCAAGCCCTTATTAGTTATTTTAATATGAGGAGCAACTTCTAAAGATAGGAAAGCGATATTCATAAAAGGATTATCTACTGTAACTCCTAATTTTTTGGCAGTTTTATAAATAGAATCCAAATTTTCTTTCACTTCTAACAAAGGCCTATCTGACATCAAACCAGCAATAGGCAAAGGCAAGGAATCTACTATTTTTTCATCTACTGATATTGCTAATCCGCCTCCCATCTTGGCAATAGCTGCCCCGACATTTAACATATCTTTATCGTTAGTACCCACAATTATAATATTATGGGAATCATGAGCAACAGATGACCCTAATGCACCTTTTTTCAGGCCAATCCCTTTAACTAAACCCATACTCACTTTTTCTGAAGCATGATGTCTCTCTACTACCGCAATTTTTAAGATATCCCGCTTGGTATCAGAAACCACAAAGCCTTCTTCGATTTTAGGAATCTCTATATTTTCTTCAGTAATAATTTGACCTGGAGTAATTTTTATCACTCTGCATTTATTACCTTTTACTGGAATCTTAAAATCTTCGGGGTAAAGCCACTTAATATTAATTGACCCCCTAATAGATACCTCCAATGGTTTAGGACTTAGCTCTAATAAATCTCCGTTTTCAGCAACTAATTTACCATTATTAAATACTTTAAGGATATTAAAATCTTTAAAGTTATCAAAAACAACCAAATCAGCTACATAGCCAGGAGCAATTGCACCTAAGTTTCTTAGTCTAAAATATTCTGCAGTATTCAGGGTTGCCATCCTAATAGCAGTAACTGGGTCTATCCCTTTTTCTATAGAAGTTTTTATAATATAATTAATATGCCCCTCTTCGATTAAATCTTTTGGATGACGATCGTCACAACAAAAGAAACATCTCCGGGAATTATCAGAATTTAAAAGTGGTAAAAGATCAATTAAGTTTCGAGTGACTGACCCCTCTCGCAACATAATATACATACCTAATCTCAATTTTTCTTTAGCCTCTTCTACTGTAGTACATTCATGGTCAGATCTTATTTGAGCAGAAATATAAGCACAAAGATCTTTGCCAGATAAATTAGGAGCATGCCCGTCAACGCATTTTTTTGAAGATACTACTATTTTATCCAAAACCTCAGGAGTTTGGTTTAAAACCCCCGGAAAATTCATCATCTCCCCTAACCCTAAAACCCATTTTTCGTCTAAAAGAGGAAATAAATCATTTACGCTAAGATTTGCTCCAGAAGTTCCTAAAGATGAAGCGGGAACACAAGAAGGAAGCATCATAAAAATATTTAAAGGGTTATATTTGCTGGATTCCAACATATACCTAATGCCTTCTAAGCCCAATACATTGGCAATTTCGTGAGGGTCAATAATCACCGAAGTTGTCCCCAATGGCACTACAGTTCTGGCAAATTCTGAAATTTTTACCATAGAACTTTCTAAGTGAATATGGCCATCCATAAATCCGGGAGACAAATAACAACCGGAAATATCTATTTTCTTATCAGCGTCATATCCTTCCCCTAATCCCACAATCATATCCTTATAAATTGCAACATCGGAAGTATATATTTCCCCGGAAAAAACATTTATTATTTTTCCATTTTTTAATAATATATCTGCTTTTTCCCCTCCTCGAGCAACTTTAATAATTTCAGCAAGACTCATAATAATCACCCCTTCTTTCGTATTGCGTATCGCATATCGCGTTAGAGAA
>JAYEJO010000162.1:0-10413 GCA_034660595.1 Candidatus Caldatribacteriota bacterium | reverse complement strand
CCATATTTTTTCTACTTGTTCTCTTGTTTTGTCCAATGAACTACTATTATCTATCACATAGTCAGCCATTTTAATTTTTTCTTCGATGGGCATTTGGGATTTTATCCTCTGTAGAGCTTCATCTTTGGATAAATTATTCCTTTTGATTAATCTCTTTATTTGCTCATCTTCATCTATATACACAACTATTATCTTATCCATTAGTCCATCTATCTTTGCTTCATAGATTAAGGCAGCATCAATAATTATTATTTTTTTCTGGTTATGAGTTTTATTTTTTCCCAAATTTATTTCTTTTTTAATTATTTTTGTTATTTCCGGATGGGTAATTTCATTTAACTTCTTTAGTAGGATTTGGTTTGCAAAAACTATTTTGCCCAATTTTTCTCTATCAATAGTCAGGTCATTTTGTAAAATATCTTTCCCAAATATTTTAACAATTTTCTTCCAGACAGGTTTGTTTGGTAAAATCACACTATGACCAAGTTTATCGGCATCAATAATTTTGGCACCTAAATTTTTAAACATTGATGCTACTGTACTTTTACCGCCTACAATTCCGCCCGTAAGGCCGACAATTAATGCCATGATTCCTCCCTTGTTAAGTTAACTGGTTAGTTGGTTATCTGGTTAACCGGTTTAATATTAATTCATTAACTAACTATCTCTTTAAACTATCCGCTCTACGCTAAGCGCTATCCGCTAGTTTAGTTCTGCCCAATTATTGCCCGTCTTCAAATTTACTTTTACGGGAACTGAAAGCTCTAAACAATGTTCCATAATCTCTTTAATGATGGATTTTGCTTTTTCCAGCTCTGGCTGGTAAATCTCAAATATTAATTCATCATGAATTTGAAGTAGCAATCTACTTTTAAACCATTCTTTTTTAAAGGATTCATCTATTTTAATCATGGCTAATTTTATCAAATCAGCTGCGCTCCCTTGAATTGGGGCATTAATGGCAATTCTTTCACTAAATTCTCGGATATTTTTATCTTCACTGTTTATGCCCTCCAAATATCTCCTTCGATTTAATAAAGTTACTACATAACCCTTTTTCCGGGCCTCTTCTTTCTCCCTCTCAATATATTTTTTTACACCTTGGTATCTTAAAAAATAATTATTAATATATTTTTCGGCTTCTTCTCTCCCAACCCCTAAATTGCGTGCTAACCCATAACTGCTCATTCCATAAATAATACCAAAATTAATTACTTTGGCCATTCTTCTCATCTGCTTGCTAATTATATTTTGATCAATACCGAATATTCCCGAGGCAGTATGAGCATGGATATCTTCATCGTTTTTAAAAGCATTAAGCAAACTTTCATCCTGAGAAAGATGAGCCAAAATACGCAACTCTATCTGCGAATAATCTGCGGATAGCAACACAAATTCTTCCTCTGCAATAAAAGCTTTCCTAATTTCTCTCCCCATTTCGGTTCTAACGGGAATATTTTGAAGATTAGGCTCACTACTGCTCAATCTTCCGGTGGAAGTAACAGTTTGATGAAAAGAGGTATGTATTCTATTGGTTTTACTGTTAACCAAGGAGGGTAATTTATCGATATAAGTATTCTTCAGCTTTTCCAATTCTCTATATTCCAAAATAAAAGACACAACCTGGTGCTGGGGAGCTAAAGTGTTAAGTACATCCGCATTGGTAGAATAGCCGGTCTTTGTCTTTTTTATTACCGGCAGTTTTAATTTTTCAAAAAGTATAACACTTAACTGTTTAGGAGAATTAATATTAAATTCCGTTCCAGATAAATTATAAATAGTTTTTTTCAACTCACCAAGACGGGTGTCTACTTGATGGGACATCTTTTTTAAAAAATCAATATTTACTTTAATGCCATTGATTTCCATTTCTCCTAATATTTTTACTAAAGGCATTTCTATTTTTCTGAATAATGAAATTAAATTTTTTTCTTTCATTTTTTCTTCCAAAACATCTTTTAATTTCAATATATTTTGAGCGTTCTCACAAGCATCCTCTATACTCATAATCGCATTTTGTTTGCCTTCTATGTTTTCATTATTTTTTAAATATTTTAGATACTCCCAAAATAGATTTCTTAAATTATAATTCTCACTTGAAGGATTTAACAAATAAGCAGCAATCATAGTATCAAAATTATTTCCTTCTATTTCAACTTTATGCCTGCAAAGTACTATGAAATTAAATTTAAAGTTATGGCAAATTTTAATAATTCCTTGGTTTTTAAAACATGGACGTAATTTTCTTAAAACTAATTCGAGAGAAAGACGACGGGAATTTTCTATTAAATTTAAGGCAAATAACGGAATATAATAATTTTCATTATCTTTGAAGCTGAGGGCGATTCCTAAAATATTTGATGAAATAGCATTATCTGAGGAAGTTAATAAATAAAAAGAAAAGTATTTCCTTTCTGTAATTTTATTAGTCAATTCTTCTAATTTTTCTTCAGTGTCAATCAAATTGAATTTTAACTTAATTTTTTCGTGATTAATTTTAGGAGCAATCTTTTTTAATAGATTTTTAAATTCTAATTTTTTAAATATTTTCCATAATTGTTCGTAGTTTGGCTGTTTAACTTTAAAAGAATCGAAATCGTACTTTATGGGAACTTCCCTAACAATTGTAGCAAGCCATTTACTCATTTTAACCTGGTCTTCATATTTTTTTATCTGTTCTCCCAAAGATTTTTTAGAAATTTTGTCGGTATTGCTCAAAATATTTTCTAAACTACCAAATTCTTTAATTAAATCTATGGCGGTCTTTTCTCCTATACCCGGGACACCTGGAATATTATCAGATGAATCTCCCTTTAAGGCTAAAATATCTACTATTTTCTCCGGGCCTACTCCGTATTTTTCTTTTATATCTTTTTCATCATAGATTTTAACTTCAGTTACTCCTTTGATAGTAGTCATTATCTTGGTGTGGGGGGAGATAAGCTGAAAGGCATCTTTATCTCCGGTAACAATGATGGTATTACAATTTCTTTTTTCAGCATCCCTTGCTATAGTTCCAATAATATCATCTGCCTCGTAACCTTCTTTTGAACAAATAGCAATATTATAATTATTGATAATTTCTTTAATTAAAGGAATTTGACTAATTAATTCACCGGGCATTTTTTTCCGATGAGCTTTATATTCTTTAAACTCCTTATGTCGAAAAGTGGGAACGGGGGTATCAAAGGTAATCAATATATATTCTGGTTTTTCTTCTTCTAATAACCTGATCAATATCATAGTAAATCCATAAACCGCATTAACAATCTGCCCACAAGTAGTTGTTAATTGCGGCAAGGCATAAAAAGCACGATAGAGCAAGCCTTGACCATCAACCAAAATAAATTTTTTCCTGTTATCCATAAGTCTCTTCTTTCATTTTATTTTTTCTTGACAATGAATATCACTTAACCTATAATTTTTAAACAGAGATCTGCAAATGCCGGAGTGGCGAAATTGGTAGACGCACTGGACTCAAAATCCAGCGAGCCTCACGGCTCGTGTCGGTTCGACTCCGACCTTCGGCACCATCATTTCGTATCTCGTATCTAGTATTTCGTATCTCGCCAGAAATACAAGATATGTTAATTAAGTTTTTTAATTAAGTTAGTAATCATACGAGATTCGTGATTAATTTTTTCTAATATATTTTTTTTATGCTTTTCGTTTATATATTTTAACTCTGTGGCTATTTCAATTTGAGTTTCCAATTCAGCACACGAACCCAAAGCAATGTATAAAAATTGTTTATACTCTTTATTGTGAAATCTATTAAAACCCTCAGCTATATTCGTGGGAATAGATAGACTTGCTCTTTGCATTTGATTGGTTAAACTGTAAAGTTCTAATTTAGGAAATTCCTTTACTGTTTTATATATATCTTTAACTATCTCTATACCTTTCTTCCATATATCTAAATCTCTAAAATTTTTAATTTTCTTGTCCATCTGTTTCCTTTACGAGATACGATTCACGAGATACGAGATACGAGTCAATTATCGTTATCTAATAAATCATCATTATAAATCAGGGATTGACTGATTAAATCAAGTGCTTCCTGGGTTTCACATTTAGGAACTAATATTTCTACATTTCCGTTTAATTCATCTTTTCCCACTTCTAATTGGTTCAAAATAGTTGCAATTCCCTTTTCCTTTAACATCTTTTCTAAGTTTCTGGCTAATAAAATATCCTTAGCGATATAAATAACTTTCCACATTGTAGATAAACCCTCTAATAGTAATTTTCATTATTCCTTAACATTTTTCTGTCCATATTTTTCCATTTTCTAGAACATTACGAATCTCTTTCAAAAATTTATCATCAATATTAACTGAATATTTTTTATCTATGGCATGTAATATAGTTTTGTCCTTATCCCTAAAATGAAGTACCACTTGACTTTTCCCCGGATAATTATAAAATAATTCTTTTAACTTTTTTAAAAGATCGGGTTCATTTTTCCCAGCGTTAATCTCGAGATGAAGCTTTTCGGAAAAATTATAATTTTTCTCTTTTGTTTTGGGAGTAGGTTTTTTATTTTCTATGTATTCTTTTAAAAAAGTTATTTTCTCAGCAATAACTTTTGTCTTTCCTTCCGTAACATCAAGATGTCCTTCTACTATGATAATCTCATCTTTCTTTATCATTTCTTTGCACTTTTCGTAAACCTTAGGAAACGCTATTATTTCTACAGTACCCTCTAAATCTTCTAAGGTAATAAATGCCATAAGATTCCCATTTTTAGTACTCTTTCTTTTGAAACTATTAACTACTCCGGCTAAAACTACTCTGCTTTTATCTGAATAGTTAGCTAATTCGGTTGAAGTAGAAGTTATAATTTTCTTTAATTTTTCTTTATAATCATTCAGAGGGTGATAGGAAATATATAACCCTAGCATTTCTTTTTCCATAGCTAACAGTTCATTTTTAGAAAATTCTGAAATATCTGGTAATTTATCCTGAAAATTAACACTGTCTTTATCTGAATTGCTTTTTTCAAAAAGATCAAAAATTGAAGTCTGTCCACTTCTCTTAGATTTTTGATATTCTTGCCCGTTTTTTAATGATACATCTAAAGCCGCCAGTAATTGGGATCTTCTTGCACCGATAGAATCGAAGGCGCCACACTTTATTAAACTTTCGATTACCCTCTTGTTTACTACTCTTAAATCAACTCTCTGGCAAAAATCGAGCAAAGAAATGAAATTAGAATTTATTTTGCGTTCTTCGATAATTCTTTTTATAGCTTTCTCGCCAACATTTTTCACAGCAGCTAGTCCAAAACGAATAGCCTTTCCCTCTACTACAGTGAAATTTACTAAACTCTGATTTATATCGGGTGGTAGTATTTCAATATTCATATTCCGGCATTCTTTTATATACAAGGCTACTTTATCGTTGTTTCCCATAATACTGGTAAGTAAAGAAGCCATGTATTCTACAGCATAATGAGTTTTTAAATAGGCAGTTTGGTAGGAGATAAAGGCATAGGATACGCTATGGGATTTATTAAAACCATATCCGGCGAAATAGGCAATCAAATCAAATATTTCAGCAGCCGTATTTTTTTTAATACTATTTTTTTGAGCTCCTTTTATAAAAAGTTCCCTTTGTTTTTCCATCACTCCTTTCTGTTTTTTCCCCATAGCTTTTCGCAAAATATCTGCCTGTCCTAAAGTAAACCCGGCCAATTCACTGGCAATCTTCATAACCTGTTCCTGGTAAACAATTACTCCATAAGTTTCTTTTAGTATGGGTTCTAATCGAGGATGCGCATATTTTATTTCTACAACTCCCTTCTTCCCATTAATGAAATCCTCGATCATGCCGCTTCCTAAGGGTCCTGGTCTATATAATGCCAGCAAGGCGGTAATATCTTCCATGGTTTCAGGTTTTAATCTTTTAACTAAATCTCTCATCCCTTCGCTCTCTAATTGGAAAATACCAGCACATTTTCCTTTAGATAACATCTTGTATACTTTTTTATCATCCAAAGGGATCTTGTCTATGTCAATCTCTTCTCCCCGTGTATGTTTTATTATTTTTAAAGCATTGCTTATAACAGTCAAGGTGCGAAGTCCCAAAAAATCCATTTTTAATAATCCCAGTTCTTCCAATTCAGCCATAGCATATTGGGTACATATTTCTCCTTCAGCTGTCTTTTGTAGAGGAATGTAATCAGTTAGCGGCTCCCGAGAAAGAACTATTCCTGCAGCATGAGTAGAAGCATGTCGAGCTAAACCTTCTAAAAAAGAAGCGGTCTCAATCAGCTTTTTTATATCCTCATCGCTTTTCATTAACTCTTTAATTCGGCTTTCCATTTTTAAAGCCTTTTCGATAGTAATATTGGGTTCCCAGGGAATCATTTTAGCGATAGTATCCACTCGAGCATAGGGAATTCCCAAAGCTCTGCCTACATCTCTAACAGCAGCTCTGGCTGCCATAGTACCAAAAGTAATTATCTGGGCTACTTTATTATTTCCATATTTTTTAGAAACATATTCAATTACTTCTTCTCTTCGTTCATAACAAAAATCAATATCAAAATCTGGCATACTGATTCTTTCAGGATTTAAAAATCTTTCAAACAACAATCCATAGGAAAGGGGGTCAACATTAGTAATCTTCAGACAATAGGCGACTAAACTTCCTGCGGCAGAACCTCGGCCAGGTCCTACCATAATTCCCTTTTCTTTAGCATATCTTACAAAATCCCACACAATTAAAAAATAAGGTTCGAATTCCATCTTTTTAATAACTGAAAGCTCGTACTCTAATCTTTCCTCTAATTCTTTTGTAATCTCAGAATATCTCTCCTTGAGCCCTTTATAACAAAGCTCCTTTAAATAAGTATTGATAGTATGTTCAGCAGGAACCTTAAATTCTGGTAAGTGAGCATGCCTAAAATCTATTTCTAAATTACATCTTTCAGCAATACGGATAGTGTTTTCGAGGGCTTGAGGAACTTTTGCAAAATTTTCATTCATCTCTTCGGGGGAATTAAAATAAAATGCGTCGGTAGAAAATTTTAAGCGTTTAGGGTCGCTTAAGTTAGTAGCTGTTTGGATACAAAGTAAAATTTCGTGGGCTCGAGCATCTTCCTTATTTATATAGTGAATATCATTGCTCGCTACTACAGGAATAGAGAGTTCCCGGCTTATCTCAATGAGGTTTTCATTTACAATTTCCTGTTCGGGAATGCCGTTTTTTTGCAATTCCAAATAAAAATTATCTTCTCCAAAAATATCTAAAAAATCAAGTGCCACTTCCTTCGCCTTCTTAATATTTTTTTGTAAAATACATTGAGGGATTTCTCCTTTTAAACAGGCAGAAAGAGCAATTAATCCATTACTATGTTCTCTTAATATTTCTTTATCAATTCTTGGTTTATAATAAAAACCTTCCAGGTAAGATGAGGTAACTAACTTTATTAAATTCTTATAGCCTTCATTGTTTTTAACCAATAGTATTAAATGATGAGGAGTTTCTTTTCTCTGTGAGGATCTATCGAGTCTGCTTTGATGGGCAACATACATTTCACAGCCAATAATGGGCTTTACTCCCTGTCGAATAGCTTCTTTGTAGAATTGTATCGCTCCATACATAACCCCATGGTCGGTAATAGCCAAGGCAGGCATTTTGTGCTTTTTGGCTTGAGCGACTAATTCTGATATTCGACAGGCTCCATCCAATAGACTATATTCAGTATGTACATGTAGGTGAACAAAGTTTGCGTGCCGCACGATAAAAAACCCCCAGCTTACATCTTGTATCGCGTATCGCGTATAAAATACAGTAACAAGTAACAAGTAATGAGTAATAAGATTAAATTTCCTAAATTATAAAAACAGGAACTTATTATATATAAAGAGTATCGAGTGTAAACAGTTTTTTATTTAAAAAATACCTGTGCAAGTTCCCACCATTTTTTATCTACCATCTTAAGTTTACTTACCGCTTTTTCTAATGGTACTCCTATTACTTTACTGCCTTTAAGGGCGGCCATATAACCAAATTTTCCTTGAGCAATCAGATCTACGGCAGTCACTCCACATCTAAGACCTAAAATTCTATCAAAAACTGTGGGTATTCCACCCCTTTGCATATGCCCGATTACGGCATGTCTTACTTCTAACCCCGTTTTTTCACAAATTATCTTATTTAGTTGATTACCTACTCCTCTTTCTTTCAAGATCATATGGCCAAACTGATCTAATTCTTCTTTTTTCTCAGAAGTTCCAAGATTAACTCCTTCTGAAGTTACCACAAGTGCATATTTTTTTCTTGCATATACTCTCTGTAATTGTTTGCACATTTCATCGATATCCGTTTCGTATTCGGGAATTAGAATCCAATCAGCTCCACAGGCCATTCCGGTAAAAAGTGCAACCCAACCAGCATGCCTGCCCATAACTTCCAAAACCATAACCCGATGATGAGAACGTCCGGTATCTTCTAAAGATCTCATAGCCTCTACTGCTCTAGTTACTGAGCTATCAAATCCAAAAGTAAAATCAGTACCAGATAGGTCATTATCCATTGTTTTAGGAGCGCCAACTATATTGATTTTTTCCTCTTTAAATAATCGATTAGCCACTCCTAAAGTGTCTTCTCCTCCTATAGCTACAATAGCATCTAATCCATAATTTTTAATAGTTTTTAAAACATTTTTTACCCCACCTTTTATTTTATAAGGATTTGTTCGAGATGAACCTAAAAAAGTACCTGCCTTATCTACTAATTCCTCAACATCTATAAGTGTGATGGGAGAGATCAATCCTTCAACTAAACCTTTCCATCCATCATGGATACCGAATACTTCATAATTAAAATTCTGGGCTCTGTAAACTGCACCTCTAATCGTCTGGTTTAATCCACAACAATCTCCTCCTCCGGTTAAAATACCTACTCTTTTAATCATATTCATCACGCCTTTCCGCTGCAACCAAAGACTCTCATTCTATCTCTGATAATTTCTTTAGCTGCCTCTTTTGCTGGTCCTAATATTTTACGGGGATCTATCTCTTCAGGATTTTTCTCTAATACCTCTCTCATTTTCTTGACAAAATAAAGACGAATTCTGGTATCGATATTGATCTTGCATATTCCTGCGGCAATACCTTTTCTAACTTCTTCATCATTAGCTCCTGAAGCACCATGCAAAACCAAGGGAATACCAGTCAATTCCCTAATTTTTTCAATTCGAGGAATGTCTAATTTTGCAAAAGGAGTACGACATCCGTGAATCGTTCCCACAGCAGCTGCTAAAAAATCTATCTCGGTTAACTCAACAAATTTTGCTGCTTCCTCCGGAACAGCCATGCTCTCTTTTACTTTTTCCAAAGCAACTCCCGGCTCATCACTATCCCCCATTTTGCCTATCTGGCCCAATTCTGCCTCTACCGGAATATCACAGGCGTGAGCCATCTCCACTACTTTTTTGGTCATTTCTACATTTTCATCGAATGGTAATTTTGACCCATCATACATTAGAGAGGTAAACCCTGCTCTTAGACATTTTATATTTTGGTAATAATCTGTTCCGTGGTCTAAATGTAAGGCAACCGGTATGTTTGCTTTTTCAGCCACAGCTTTAACCATGGATACAATCATATCTAATCCCGCATACTTTATAGCACCCTGAGAGGCTTGCAATATAACCGGTGCTTTTTCTTCTTCAGCAGTCTCTATTATAGCCTGAATTATCTCCATATTATTAGCATTAAATGCACCAATGCCATACCTTCCTTTTTGAGCTTCTTTTAACATTTCTTTAGTAGTTACAAAAGCCATCTTTTTCTCCTTTCGTTATTTACACTATTTATTTTATAGTAAACTATCAATAGAAATTTACTTCTTCTAATTTAATCGGATAGTTTCTAAATTTTATCTATTATAACTTGTTTAATTTTTCATTTCAAGGGAATTATTCGTATCGCGTGATGCGTATTGCGTATTGCGTAAAGAAAAGGAAAGAAACTTGAGAAAAAAGAAGATGGGGGAAACAAAAATAATAAATATTTTTATCTTTATTTAACTACCTCACTAAAGTTCACACTTCATATTAATTCACTAATTTACTAATAAATCAATTTACCAATTTACCAATTAACCTATTCGCCAATTAAAATTACAGGTTGCAAGTTGCTATTCCGTAGGACAGGCGTCTCGCCTGTCTATTTATAAATTAGCCCTTAGTAAAGAGTAATTCGTATCGCGAATTATAACATAGGGCATATAGCGTTTAGGTAGTGTTAGTTAGTATTTAGTGAATAGTAGCTAGGTAATACTGAGCAACTATTAAATTGGTTAACTAAAAATTTTTGTTAAAGGTTTTTAACTAACGACTATTCACTATCGACTAATTTAATTGGTCAATCGGGGAATTGGTCAATTGGTGAATTAATA
>JAYEJO010000161.1:8779-26510 GCA_034660595.1 Candidatus Caldatribacteriota bacterium | reverse complement strand
CCGGCAATGAATTTTATAGATTCTAAAATTGTAAAGGAAAATGGAGACTATTTTATCGATACAGAAAGTTTTAAAGTAAAGGCTCCCCAGGCTTTTTATTCTAAAATGGCAGATTATGCCGGGAAAGAAGTAATTTTTGGAGTTAGACCCGAGGACATTCATGACAAACAATTCTTTTCTAATGTTGCACAATCTAATACTATAAAAACTATGGTAGATGTAATTGAACCCTTGGGAGCAGAGATTTTTATATACCTGACCTGCGGGAAAATTTCCGTAATAGGGAAGATGGATACACGTACTCAAGTAGAAGTTGGGCAAGAAATAGAAGTAGCATTAGACATGGAAAAGACTCATATTTTTGATCCCGAAACCTTATTAGTTATAGTTTAAATGAAGTTTAATTTAAGTTTTGGCAGCGTGGAGTTTGTGAGATGAAACCTGAATTATCATTGATACAAAAACAAAAATTAATACTTACTCCTCAATTATATCAAGCAATTAATATATTACAATTAAATTTAGTTGAACTAAAAAATTTAATTGATGAAGAATTAGTAGACAATCCCTTATTAGAAGTTAAACAAGAAACAGGTTCAATAATAGAAAAAGCAAATCAAGAGGAAAAAACTTTAACTCAAATTGAACACCCAAACGAAAGAAGAGAAGAGAATAATTTTGATGATTGGTTAAGTTATCTCAAGGAAAAAGAATATCGACACTTACCAGACAGACCGGTAGCAGAGAAAGAAAATAGATATGAAAATTTTATTTACTATAAAGAATCACTACAAGATTATCTGCTAATTCAATTAGGTACAGCGGTAAGCAGTGATATTGATTATAAAATCGGTGAATATATAATAGGCAACATAGACGATAACGGCTATTTAACTATTAGTTTAGATGATATTTCTCTTGATTTAAACATAAAAAGAAATAACATAAAAGAGATATTATCTTTGATTCAAAGTTTTGACCCGCCTGGAGTGGGGGCAAGAAAGCTACAAGAATGTCTATTAATCCAGGCAAAATATCTGGGTATTAGTGATATTAAAATAGAGAAGATAATAAAATACCATTTACAGGATTTAGCCCAGAAATCATTTAAGAAAATTGCCAAAGATCTGAAAATATCTGTATCCGAAGTTCAATCTTTGGCTGATGTAATTAAAAACTCCTTTGACCCTAAACCCGGCAGAAGAGTAGGAAGCTTTAAGGAAGTTAAATATATACTTCCCGATTTGGTAATAATGCGGAAAAGAGGAGGAGGATACAGAGTAATTTTGAATGATCGTTATTTGCCTCAAATAAAGATAAATCATTGCTATAAAACGGTTTTAGAGGCAGGTAATAATGCTTCCCCTTATAGTAAGGGGAAGCCGGTTAAAAAGGGGAACATTTCCGACCATAAAACTAAAGATGCTAAAGAGTATATTGAGAAAAAACTGAATTCTGCTAAGTGGTTAATTGCAGGTATAGAGCAGAGAAAAAAAACTATATACCGTATTGCTGAAACTTTAGTAGAATACCAGAAGGATTTTTTAGATAAAGGTATTTTATTTATAAAGCCCCTAACTTTACGGGAAGTAGCAGATAAATTAGATATTCATGAATCTACCGTGTCCAGGGCGATTCATAACAAGATGGTGCAGACTCCCCGGGGACTCCTTAGGATGAAATTTTTATTTTCTAAAGGAGTGGACAAGAAAAGCGGTGACACTGTTTCTACCGACAAAGTTAAAAAATTAATAAAAGAATATATCAATAATGAGAATTGTTTAAAACCATGGAGTGATCAGAAGTTAGCGGATTTATTGAGCGAAAAAGGTGGAGTAAATATTTCCCGGCGAACAGTGGCTAAATACCGAGAGATATTGAAAATACCATCTTCTAATCTGCGTAAAAGGTTTGAAACTTAGTTAGCTAGTTACTTAGTTAACTGGTTATTTGGTTAATAAATCAATATCAAACAGGTTAACGAACTATCTAACCAATGAACTAGTTAACCAGGTAACCAACTAACTAGCTAACAAATTAGTAATTTATCAAAACAAAAAAAAGGAGAAGAAAGATGACAATAAAAGTAGGAATTAACGGATTCGGAAGAATTGGAAGGAATGTCTTTAGAGCTGGGTTAAAAGACAAAGAAATAGACTTTGTAGCAGTAAATGATATAACCGATGCTAAAACATTAGCTCATCTATTAAAATATGATTCTGTTCATGGTAAATTACCAGAAGTAAAATTAGAAGATGATAATATTTTAGTTGGAGAGAGAAGACTAAAAGTATTGAGTGAAAGGGATCCTTCTAATCTTCCCTGGAAAGATTTAGGGGTAGAAGTGGTTATTGAATCTACGGGAATTTTTAGAGATAGAGAAGGAGCTTCAAAACATTTAACTGCCGGAGCGAAAAAAGTGGTTATATCTGCACCTGCTAAAGGAGAGGACATAACTATAGTAATGGGTGTCAATGAAGATAAATATATACCTGAAGAACATCATATAATTTCTAATGCTTCCTGTACAACTAATTGCCTTGCGCCGGCTGCAAAGGTTCTAAATGATATATTTGGAATCGAGAAAGGGGTTATGACTACCATACACTCTTATACTGCAGATCAGAGTTTAATGGACCTCCCGCATAAAGACTTAAGAAGAGCCAGAGCTGCGGCGCTATCTATGATCCCAACTACTACCGGAGCAGCACAGGCAACGAGTTTGGTAATCCCGGAATTAAAAGGAAAATTAACAGGTATGGCTTTTCGTGTTCCTACGCCCAATGTTTCAGTTGTGGATTTAGTGGTAGTACTAAGAAAAAAAACAAGTCTGGAAGAAATTAATCAATCTTTTAAAGAAGCCTCACAGAGGAGTTTAAAGGGAATTTTAGATTACACTGAAGAACCTTTAGTTTCCAAAGATTTTAACGGTAATTCTTATTCTTCTATTGTTGATGGATTGTCTACACTGGTAATAGATGGTAATTTAGCTAAAATTATAGCTTGGTATGATAATGAGTGGGCGTATTCCTGCCGAATTTTAGATCTTATAAAATATATCTCGAAATAAATTAGTATATCGTATGTCGTATATCGTTAAGAAAACAGCAATGAGTATAAAAAAAAGTTAATACTCGTAATACCCAGTAATATCAATACATACTATATATAAAATGAAAGAAAATGTTTTGAATTTGAATTATGATTTTCTTAGCGCGATACGCGATACGCGATACGAATTACTATTCACTAACGACTAAAATGGACAGATGGGGGTTAAAATAATGCGCATTCCAGTAATTGCTGGTAATTGGAAGATGAATAAAAACGTTGTAGAATCAGTATCTTTAGTTAAAGAACTAAAGGATTTTGTTCGTGGAATCAAAGGAGTAGATATTGTAGTTTGTCCACCCTTTACTTCTCTTTGGGTGGTAAAAGAGATAGTTGATGGAACAAATATTCATCTGGGAGCTCAGAACATGTATTGGGAAACAGAAGGGGCATTTACCGGAGAAACATCTCCCCTGATGCTTAAAGATGTGGGATGTGAATATGTTATACTGGGTCATTCCGAGAGAAGACAATATTTTAAGGAGACTTCTGAAGAAGTTGCCAGAAAGACAGAAGCCGCGCTTTCAGTTAATCTTACGCCTATTGTGTGCGTGGGCGAAAATTTGAAGGAAAAAGAAAGTGGTAAAACCGAGAGTATAATAGAACAGGAGATTAAAGCTTTATTTTCAAAAATAGATTCTACCTCAGCAGGAAGAATAATTGTAGCTTATGAACCAATATGGGCTATCGGTACAGGTAGGTCTAGCAGCCCACAGGATGCTAATTTAATAATTAAATTTATTAGGGAACTATTTTCCTCCAAATATGGAAGTAAAATAGCTGAGCGAATAAGAATCTTGTATGGCGGGAGTGTAAGCCCGAAGAATATTTCTGAGTTTATGAATGAATCTGATATTGATGGAGCTTTAGTTGGAGGAGCAAGTTTACATACTTTAAGTTTCTCTCAAATAGTAAAAGCAGCTAAAATACTATAAAATTAACGTAAACTTTAGCGGGGTAGCAAGGAAGAGAAAAGAATATTTATTGCTTTTGTTTTTTTACCTTCTTTTTTCTCTAGTTCTCTTTCTTAACGCAATACTCGATACTATATACTCGATACTATATTTAATATCTTGAACTTAACATATAATTGTGTTAGAATAAAAAACTGAAATTATTGATATAAATATATTGTATGGAAATTTCCTTTTTCCGTAAGCCCTAATTAGTGAATAGTGAATAGTCGTTAGTAAATAGCTATAAAAGAAAAAATTGAAAAGCGGATAAAAAACAAGATATATATAATAAATAATTTAGTAAATAAAATACATTAATGATTAATAAGTTATAGGTTTTAAGTTTCAAGTTACAAATTGCCAGTTTATAGAAAACCCAAAGTGCGTAGTGATTGTATTATCATACTCACTTGTAATAAATTGTAAACCGATAACTGAAAACCGTATTTAAAACTAACGACTAACGACTATTCACTAACGACTAATTTAATCTAATTTTTACGAGAGGAGTTAAAGATGCCAATAGCTTTGATGGTGACTCAAATTGTTATAAGTATAGCTTTAATCCTGGTAGTAATACTTCAGGCGAGAAAGTCAAGTAGAGCTTCAGGTATATTTGGCGGAGGGACAACTGCTGATCATGGTGGGAAAAAAGGTAAGGAAGCATTTTTAATGAAGCTTACCACTGTCATAGCAGTGCTTTTTATGTTATCTTCCCTTTTACTTAGCTTAATTAAATAGAAGGAAATCTTTAGAAGAATGGATAAACCTATTAGTTCAGTTAAAGAGGCAGAAAAGTATTCTATTAACCCAAATAGAAAATTTTTCTCAGCTACTCATGAAGAAATAGAGAATGGGCTAACTACCGATATATATTTCGTAAGAGCTCAGGAGATTTTGAGATATCTTCGTTTAGATAGTACTATAGTAACTGCAGAAATTTTTCCACGTGAGGAAGGTGTATTTGCTGGGACTCAGGAAGTATATAATCTTTTAAAAGACAAGAAGATAAAATTGTGGTCTTTGGAAGAAGGAGAAAACTTTCAACATAAAGATACAGTGATGAGAATTGAAGGACCATACTGTGAATTTGGTGTTTTTGAAACAGTTATTCTTGGTATTTTAGCTAGTAGTTCAGCTTGGGCTACTGCTGCACATAGATGTAAAGATGCTGCCGGAGCAAAGAAAGTCGTCTGTTTTGGTTCTCGACACATTCATCCGGCTGTAGCTCCGGTTATGGAAAGATCCGCACTGATAGGCGGCCTGGATGGGGCAAGTTGTATATTAGGGGCAAAGCTGTCTGGGAAAAAACCTCAAGGGACCATACCTCATACTGTAATGATTATTTCGGGAGATACTATAAAAGCAGCTCAAGCTTATAATGTTTGTATGTCCAAAGATGTTTCTCGAATTATTCTTATCGACACTTTTAAAGACGAGGCAGAAGAATCAATAAGAGTAGCTCGTGCTTTAGGAAAAGACTTATTAGGGGTAAGATTAGATACTCCGAGCGAGAGAGGCGGGGTAACCCCTGATTTAGTAAAAGAGGTAAGAGTAAGACTTGATCAAGCTGGCTTTCCTTTTGTAAAGATCTTTGTTTCAGGGGGACTTACCCCAGAAAGAATAAGTATGTTAAATAAAGAACCGGTTGACGCTTTTGGGGTAGGTAGTTATATAAGTGATGCCAGCCCTATTGATATGACCTTGGATATAAAAGAAGTTGCAGGGAAGCCAATTGCTAAAAGAGGAAGAATCCCGGGCAAGATAGAAAATTTAAAATTAAAGCGAATTATGTAAAAATAAGTGTGTAATGGAGGAAAAAGGTAAATGGAGGATTTACTGTTACAAGTTAAAGATTTAAAGACCTATTTTTATACTGATGATGGTGTGGTTAAGGCAGTTGATGGTGTTGATTTTACGATAAGAAAAGGGGAAACACTGGGCATGGTAGGTGAGTCAGGTTGTGGTAAAAGTGTTACTGCCCTTTCCGTATTAAGATTGATCCAGGAACCGCCGGGGAAGATTGTTAGCGGTGAAATTTGGTTTAAAGATGTAGAATTATTGAAGAAAAACCCAGAAGAAATGAGAAAGATTAGAGGGAACGATATTTCCATGATCTTCCAAGAACCGATGACCTCCTTAAACCCTGTATATACTATTGGTGAACAGATTTCAGAATCTATAGTGCTGCATCAAAAATTAGATAAAGAAAAGGCCTTAAAGAAAACCGTAGAGATGTTAAGATTAGTAAGCATGCCTTCTCCCGAAACCAGAGTTCATGAATATCCTCATGAATTAAGCGGGGGGCAAAGACAGAGAGCAATGATTGCCATGGCTTTATCTTGTAATCCGGATTTACTAATTGCAGACGAACCAACAACCGCCTTAGATGTTACCATCCAGGCTCAAATTTTGGAACTGATAAAGGAATTAAAAGATGAAATTGGTATGTCAGTTTTGATGATTACTCATGATTTGGGAGTAATTGCTGAAGTATCGGATGATGTAGTAGTTGTATATGCTGGTAAAGCGGTAGAATATGCAGATGTGAAAACCATTTTTAAAAATCCGCGGCATCCCTATACTATGGCTCTCCAAAATTCCATCCCTCGCCTAACAGATAAGCCGGGGAAAAAACTCGAAGTTATCCAGGGTGGAATTCCTGATCCTTTAGCTTTGCCTTCTGGATGCAAGTTTCATCCTCGTTGTAAGTTTGCTATAGATCTTTGTAAGAAAGAAGAACCTGAACTTGAAAAGATGGAAGATAACCATATTGTACGGTGTTGGATGTACAATAAAGATAGAGCAAAAGATTTTAAAATTAAACAAGAAGCGGCAGGTATCACCCAGGAGTAATAAATATTAGGTAAAAAATTGGAGGTAAAGGGATTGGAAGATAATGTGTTACTCAAAGTAAGAAATTTAAAAAAATATTTTCCCGTGAGAGGGGGAATATTATCCAAGGTAATAGGATATGTCCAGGCGGTAGACGAAATAAGTTTTGATATTAAAGAGGGAGAAACTTTAGGTCTGGTGGGAGAATCGGGCTGTGGTAAAACTACTGCGGGGAGAACGATTACCAGACTTTTAGAACCCACTGCTGGAGAGGTAGATTTTAAAGGGGAAAACATCTTTAAATTTAAAAAAGAGGAAATTAGAAAAGCAAGGCGTAATATTCAAATAATATTTCAGGATCCTTTTGGTTCTCTAAATCCCCGAATGACTGTAGGTGATATAGTAGGAGAGTCATTAATTATTCATAAGATTGCGAAGAATAAAAAGGAAAAAGATGAAAGAGTTAAGGATCTATTAGAAACCGTAGGTTTAAATGCAGGACATATAAGAAAGTATCCTCATGAATTTAGTGGAGGACAGAGACAAAGAATTGGAATAGCCCGAGCTTTGGCTCTGAATCCTGAATTGGTAATTTGTGATGAACCCGTATCTGCACTTGATGTTTCTATTCAAGCTCAAGTGATAAATTTATTAGAAGATTTACAAGAAAAATTTAAGCTTACTTATTTATTTATTGCTCATGATTTGAGTGTGGTAAAACACATCTCTGATAGAGTTGCAGTAATGTATTTGGGAAAGATTGTAGAGCTGACCTCTACTTATGAATTATATGATAATCCTCAACATCCTTATACAGAAGCGCTTCTTTCAGCTGTACCTATCCCTGATCCTACCTTAGAGAGACAAAGGATTGTTTTAGAGGGAGATGTTCCAAGTCCCTTTAACCCTCCTAAAGGCTGTCGTTTTAATCCAAGATGTAAATATGCTAAACCAATTTGCAGCCAGGAAGAACCTGAATTAATAGATATTGGGAATGAACACTTTGTAGCTTGCCATTTGAGAAAATAAGATATTTTATATTTATAATTTTTTTATAGATAAGTTGCCATAATTTATACACTAAAAATAAATGAATAATTAGTTGATTAAACACATATTAGTTTTATCTGTGTAATCTTCTTATTAATCTGTGTAATCATTACTATATTAAAATTTTGCCGGGATGGCGGAATAGGTAGACGCGCCAGCTTGAGGGGCTGGTGAGCTTATTGCTTGTGGGGGTTCAAATCCCCCTCCCGGCACCAATAAGTATTTCAATAAAAAGAGGAAGTCATCCCTTCCTCTTTTTATTGAAAGTTAGTTGGTTACCTAGTTACCTGGTTATTTAGTTAAGGAAATAAAATCAATTTAACTAACTAGTTAGTTAAATTGATTGAGTAACTGGATATTTAAATAAACTAACATCTTGCATAATGTAACTTAAATCCAACCAGTTAACCAATTAACTAACTAACCAACTAACCAAATTCAGGTGAAAATCATGCACGAAGGTTCGATTGCTCAAAATTTATTAGCCATTGCCATAGAAAAAGCTAAAGAACATAAAGCGAATACGATAACTCTTATTCGAATAAAAGTTGGAGAATTTGCCGGAGTAAACCAAGCCGCCTTAGAGTTTGCTTTCGATAATTTTAGTCAAGGCACCATGGCGGAGAAAGCATCTTTAAAGATGACATCATCTCCCTTATTGGGAAAATGCAGAAAATGCAATGAGGTTTTCAAGATAAAAAAAGATAGTTTTAAGTGTTCGAAATGTCATAGTTCGGAGATAGATATAATTTCCGGCGAAGATTTATATATTGAAGATATTGAAATAGAATAAAATATTCAAAAATTTTTTAAAAAACTTTGAATTGAATAAAATAAAATGTTATACTTTATTTTGTTAATTTAAGTTAAAAGGGGTGAAATGATGATAGATTTTTTTGTAACCTTTTTGCTTAGCATGCTTACCTATCTAATTCTTACAGCCAGCCAGGGAGAAGTATGGGGGCTATGGAGTATTTTCGAAATTATAACCGGAATTTTCCTTTCTCTCGTTGTAGCCCTTGTAGCCAATAAAGTATTATTTCAAAAAAAAACTTACAGAATGTTGAACCCGCTTAGGTGGGTTATTTTTTTGATTTATTTAGTTGGCCCATTTTTCTGGGCAATGGCTAAAGCTAATATCGATGTCGCTTACCGGGTAATTACCGGGAAAATAAATCCTGGTATTGTAAAAATATCTCCCGGATTAAAGACCGACTTGGGGATAACTTTATTAGCAGATTCGATTACTTTAACCCCGGGAACCCTCAGTGTTGATATTGATGAAAAAAATAATGATTTATATATTCATTGGATAAATGTTACCACCTTAAAGCCCACCACCCATCATATTTGTTCTAATTTTCCTCAGTGGATAAGGAGGATTGCAGAATGAACGAATTTTTTAATATTTTTATTATTCCCGGAGGATTATTGCTGTTATTTATGTTTTTATCTTTAATTAGATTGATCCTCGGGCCCACTGTCCCTGATAGAATAGTTGCTTTGGATACCATAAATACTTTAGTGGTAGCTGGGATGATCCTCGTAGGCGCTGCCTATGAAGAAGTCATTTATATTGATGTAGCCATTGTTTACGCCTTGCTATCCTATATTGGGACTTTATATGTGGCCAAATATTTAGAGGGGGGGGCCAAGAAGTAATGGAAATATTGTTAACCGCTTTATATATTTTTTTAGGAATAGGTGTATTTTTTAATTGCTTAGGTTCAGTAGGGCTTCTTAGATTTCCTGATGTTTACACCAGACTTCACGCTGCAACCAAAGCCACTACTTTCGGTTCAATCTTTACTTCTTTGGCAGTTATTATTTATGGTTTTTCCCGTTGGAATATTACCGGGGATTCTAAATTTAGAGTCCTTGTTCTCCATACCATAGTGGCATTAATCTGCTTGATAATTACTAACCCGACCGGAGCACATGCTATTGCCCGAGCGGCTCATCGTAGTGGAGTAATGCCCAAACAAGCAGTAATTGATGAATTAAAGGAGGCTAAATTAAAATGAGTTCCTTTGTTGAGATAATCCATATTTCTACTTTAATAATGATGATAGTTGCTAGCTTTTTAGCGGTAGTTTTTAAGAAATTATTACCCTCAGTAGTCGCTTTGGCGGTAGCCAGTTTACTTCTTGCATTAGAGTTTTATATTTTGCATGCTCCTGACGTAGCCATAGCGGAAGCAGCCATTGGAGCAGGATTGACTATGGCAATATTTATTTTTGCTATTAGAGGGACTAGCGACTAGATAGTATAAATACACCTAAAAAAGTATATTCCTTTAAAGGTGAAGAAGGGAATATGTGATTAATCGGTGTAATCACGGAATAATCTGTGTAATCAAGTGTATGCTAGGAGGATAAAAATGAAAAAAATAATTTTCGGTATCGCCTTTATAATATTTTTTTCTTTCTTGATAGTTAGCGCTATAAACATGAGAACATTCGGAGAACCTACTTATAGTGAGATGGATGATTACTTTATTGAAAATGCTCAAGAAGAGACCGGGGCAAACAAT
Source organism: Candidatus Caldatribacteriota bacterium (assembly GCA_034660595.1). Lineage (GTDB taxonomy): Bacteria > Atribacterota > Phoenicimicrobiia > Phoenicimicrobiales > Phoenicimicrobiaceae > Sediminicultor. The sequence continues at coordinate 16,025 of JAYEJO010000161.1, read as the reverse complement.
GTAGTAACCTCTATCGTCTTTGACTATAGAGGTTTTGATACATTAGGAGAAGCTACAGTCCTTTTTACTGCAGTGGTGGGAGTTGTAGCTCTTTTCAGGGGGGTCAAGAAATGAAAGAAATGTCCAGGATAGTAAAGACTGTTACTAATTTTGTTTATGGTTTTATTATTATTTTTGGTTTTTACATAATAGCACACGGCCACCTTACTCCCGGGGGAGGCTTTCAAGGAGGTGCTGTAGTGGGCTCAGCTTTCGCTTTATTATTAGTTTCTTATGGTAGTTTGAGTTCTAAAAAATTTCTCAAAAAGGATATTTTATCATTCTTTGAAAACTTCGGTTTAATTTTGTTTATAGTTTTAGGTTTTTCGGGATTAGGAATAACTTTTTTTTATAACTTTTTAGCTAACAGTGGGAGCTGGTTCGGTAATGCTGCCGTAATCGGTGTTAATCCGGGCGATATGAATACCGGAGGATTAATTCCTTTGATGAATATTGCCGTTGGACTAGAGGTTTTATCTGCTTTTGGGGTTATTGTTTTAACTATGGCAAGTGGAGCGGAATTTACCAAGAAGAAGGAGAATTCATAAAATGATAGGCAATTTACCTTATGTTGCAGTAGTAATATTCATTGGATTAGGAATTTATACTCTTATGTTTAAGAAGAATTTAATCAAAATTGCAATTGGTGTTGTTTTAATTGAAAACGGAGTAAATCTATTTTTAATTACTTTAGGGTACAAAAAAGGAGCAATTGCCCCGATTTATACCCAGGCACCATCCGGACAGGCAATGGTCTTGCCAACTCCTCAAGCACTGACTCTTACCAGTATAGTTATAGGCATCGCAACTACTGCCCTGATATTGTCGGTCGCCATGATGATTTATAAACACTACGGGACCTTGGATACAGACCAGGTAAGGAGGTTGAGAGGATGAATCTATCGAACCATATTCCTATATTAATAGTAGCCATACCTCTACTGGCAGCTTTTTTAGTTCCGCTTATCGGTCGGATAAATAAAAAAGCTACAGGGATTCTTACCACCCTTGCTTTAAGTGTAAGTTTAATTTTAACCATTGCGTTAGCAGTGAAAATACTAACAGTTGGTCCCCAGGTTTATGTTTTTGGTGCAACATCCCCTTCTTTGACTTTGCCTTCAGGGCTGAAATTTCCCATCAGGATTATGTTCCAGATAGATGCTATGGGAATATTTATGGGTATAATTACTGCAGTTGTTTCTTTTTTAGGGGCAATCTATTCTTTATCTTTTATAAAAAAATATGATGGAGTGGATAAATATTATTCCCTTTTATTACTTTTAACTGTAGGTATGTTTGGGATGGAGTTTACCGGTGATATATTTAACTTCTTTGTATTTCTGGAAATTGCTTCAATCGCCTCTGTTGCCCTAATTTCTTTCAGAGGAATTGATTTAGGCGAACCGGCAGAAGCGGGTTTTAAATATATGGTGGTTAGTTCAATATCTGCTCTAATGGTTTTATTTGCTGTGGGCATATTTTATGGACAATACGATATTCTTAACTTTGCAGCCATAGCAAGCGTGATTAAAAATTCTCAATTAGACAAGATTGCTTTAGGTCTTTTAATACCGGTCCTGGCTATGAAAGCAGGAGCAGTGCCCATGCATATGTGGACACCAGATGCATATTCGGAGGCACCTGCTCCAATCACCATGATGTTAGTTGCTGCCAGTCAGGCCAGTCTATACGCTCTGTTTAGAGTAGTTTTTTCTCTATATAATATTTCTTTAAATGCCTTAACTGTAGGCTGGATAATTATTATTTTTGGTCTTTTATCCATGTTTATCGGTGTTACAATGGCGATTATCCAGAAAGATATAAAGAGATTGATGGCTTATCATGCTGTCTCCCAGACAGGTTATATGTTTCTGGGAGTAGGAGTAGGATTAGCAGTATTAGCCAATCCTGTGGCTTTAAATCAATATGGGATTACTGCAATGGAAGGCGGTATCTTTCATATTATGAACCATGCAATGTATAAGGGCTTGCTATTTTTAACTGCCGGTGCATTGTTTTTTAGAACAGGAACTAAAAATCTTGACAAGATGGGCGGGCTAGCGCACTCCATGAAATATACTACTATCTTCTTTATTATTGGAGCAGCAGCCATTGCCGGGCTTCCGCCCTTTAACGGCTTTGCCTCCAAACTTCTAATTTACGAATCTGTATATAAGTTTAATCCCTTGCTTTCTATAATAGCCATGGTAGTTAGCATCTTAACTTTAGCCTCATTTGTTAAAGTATTTCATAGTGCGTTTTTAGGTCCAAAATTACCTCAATTTAAAGAAGTCAAAGAAGTCCCGCGCAGCATGGTCTTTGCTATGGCTGTTTTATCCTGCATTATAATATTTTTTGGATTATTTCCGGATTTAATAGTAAAAAATTTAGTGCATCCTGCGGTAATGTCTTTAATAGAACAATTGCAATATACCGGCACAGTATTAGGAGGTATGTAGGAAATGTTAGGATTATTAGAAACAGGCAGCGGTTTTTGGAGTGCAATAATTTGGATAGTGCTTGTATTGGTCATTGGGAGTATCGTAATTTATATCAGAAATAAAGGTGAAGATAGTTATAAAAAAAATACCGAACAGGACAAGCCTTTTATATCCGGTAATCCCGAAAAAAGTAAAGAGGAATCTCATTTAAGTGCGAGCCATATTTACTGGGGGTTTACGGAAGCGTTAAAGGGCTATTATAATCCTTTAGTAAAAATGCATACCGGGGATATAAATGATTATTCTAGCTGGATAATTGTAATAACCGTAATAATATTAATTATGGTAGGGGTGAGTGGATAGTGAGATTAAATAAATATTTCGAAAGGTCTCTCTGGGTTTTTCATTTAAATACAGGTTCTTGTAATGGTTGTGACATTGAAATTGTAGCAGCTCTAACTCCCCGGTACGATTTAGAAAGATTCGGGATTAAATTAGTAGGTAGTCCGAAACACGCTGACGTTCTATTGGTAACTGGTCCGGTGACCGGCAGGATGCTCGATAGAGTAAAACGTGTCTATGAACAAACTCCTGACCCTAAAGCAGTAATAGCAGTTGGGGCATGTGGAACAAGCGGAGGAGTGTTTTACAACTCCTACAACCTTTCGGGTTCTATCGATAAAGTTATACCGGTAGATGTTTATGTCCCGGGATGTCCTCCTCGGCCGGAAGCGATAATAAATGGAGTTTTACAGGCCTGGATAAAGTTGGAAAAGTTAAGAGAAAGCATGGAAGCTGCTCCAGCAAAATAGCGAAAAACGTATCTCGTATCGCTAAAAAATTAGTTAATTGGTTACTTAGTTACCTGGTTAGTTAGTTAAGGAATTAATAATAAACCAGTTAACCAGTTAACCAACTAAATAGCTAACGACTAACAAGGGAAAGGTGATAATAAATATGGAACACATGAAACCAGAAGAAATTGTAGAATTATTTAAAGAAAAATTTAATGATTCGATTATAAATAGCAAAATAGAAATTAAAACAGCAGGATTAAAAAAGAATAGCTATAGTTTAATATGGTTAGAGATAGAACTAAAGTACTTTAAAGAAGCAGTAAAACTTTTATGCACTATTCAATTTCCTCATTTTGCTATAATTTCAGATAATGATACAGGGGAAGAAATCAAATTAACCTATCATTTCTCCCTTTATTATGGAGAGAGATTTAAAGAAATATCCTTAAATCTAACTACTAATTTACCAAAAAATAATCTTAAAATGCCAACTATTACTGATTTAATACCAGGTGCCCAGACTTCAGAAAGAGAAATGAAAGAAATGATGGGGATTATCTTTGAGGATTTACCTGATTTACCTAATGTATTTTTACCAATAGATTTTCCAAAAGGTGTTTTCCCTTTTAGAAAAGATGAAAAAGGGATATATCCTTTAAGTAAAAATGGTAAACATATAGGTGGTAATATAATTGATAAAGAAGAAGAGGTGAAAAAAGTTGAATAAACAGACTTACTCTATACCTATAGGTCCGGTTCACCCTTCTTTAGAAGAACCGATGACTTTTAATTTTGAAATATATGGAGAGCGTATTGAAAAGGTATATTTAGCACCCGGAGATAATCATCGAGGAATAGAATTTATGGGAAGGCAGAGGAATCCAATTCAAATTATTTATTTAGCTGAAAGAATATGTGGTATCTGTTCTGCTTCTCATCCTTTTGCCTTTTGTATGGCAGTGGAGAATGCTGCTGGTATTGAAGTTCCCGAAAGAGGCCAGTATATTCGAGTAATTATTGCTGAATTAGAAAGAATCCATTCGCATATTTTATGGGCCGGGATTGCAGGTCATGAATTAGGCTTTGATTCTGTTTTATATATTTCCTGGAAAGCAAGAGAAAAAGTATTAGATCTCTTGGAATATCTTACCGGAAACAGAATTAATTATGGGATATATATGATAGGGGGAGTAAGAAGAGATATTAGCGCAGAACAAATACCTCGAATTCGTGAGACCTTAGAATACTATAAGGATATCTACGGAAAAATAGAAGATATATTCTTAAACGACCCTACTATTGCGTTAAGAACAAAAAATGTCGGTGTTTTAACTAAAGAAGATGCTCTCCGCTTGTGTGCAGTAGGACCTACTGCCAGAGCATCGGGGATAAATAAGGATGTAAGGCAAGATCAACCTTATTCGGCCTATGCTGATTTAGAAGTAAAAGCCATTACTCCGGATGTATTTTCCGGAGAAGTAAACGGTGATGTCTATGATCGGATAATTGTCCGATTATTAGAAGTAGTACAATCAATACAGATTATCGAACAGTGTTTAGAAAACATGCCTGCAGGAGAAATTGTTGCTGAGAAAAAATTGGTTAAGATATTGAATCAATTAAAGAAGGTAAAAGGCGAAGGAATTGGAAGGCATGAAGCTCCTCGCGGCGAAGTATTTCATTATGTAAAATTAGCAGAAGCAGAAACACCGGAAATCTGGAAAGCTCGTGCCCCCACGTATAATAATTTAATGCCCTGGGTTCCCATGCTCTTAGGAGAACAGATAGCTGATATCCCAATAGTTATAGCATCTACTGACCCTTGCATAGCTTGTATGGATAGAGTTACTATTTTAAATAAGGCTAATGGCCAAAAGAATGTGTTAACTAAAAAAGACTTACATGAATTGAGTGTGCAAAAGACAAGGAGGATTACTCCATGACTTCTATAAGCTTACTTGGAATATTAATGAAGATAATAGTGGCAATTGTAATTGCCTTTTTGGGAGTAGTAATAGGTTTACTTTATAAAGGTATTGACAGAAAATTAGCGGCAAGGATGCAGGCTCGAGTTGGTCCTCCCATAAGACAGCCTTTTTTAGATTTTTTTAAGTTAATGATTAAAGAAAATATCGTGCCACAAAATGCAGTTCCCTGGATATTTAACGGAGCGCCAATTATGGCTTTGGTATCCTCTATTACTATTTTACTTTATTTACCTGTAGGTAATATCCCTCCCTTGCTAAGCGGATACGGGGATATTGTGTTAATTATTTATCTGCTGACTCTGCCGGCTATCGGAATGGTGGTGGGCGGCTTTGCCTCTGGTTCTCCTTATGCCAACGTGGGAGCACAAAGAGAGATGGTAATGATGATGAGCTATGAACTTCCTTTGGTAACTGTGGTTGTTGCTTTAGGGTGGAAATTGAGCCAGGTCTACCCTCAACTTAATGTATTCTCTTTGGCTGTCATCAATGCTCATCCTATTTGGGGGTTAGTGGGCCCCTTAGGTTTTATTGGAGCAATATTACTGTTTATTACTCTGGCAGCGGTTACACCGGGTGAGCTCTCCAAGGTGCCCTTTGATGCACCGGAAGCTGAAACAGAATTAGCCGGAGGAATATTGGTAGAGTATTCAGGAAGAAATCTTGCTTTATTTAGCTTAGTTGATGCGGTAAAGACGATAGTAATGACTTCCCTGACTGTGGCTTTATTTTTTCCGTATAATATATCTCACTTACTTGCTTTAAGTGGAGCATTTGCTCTAATAGCGGATGTGTTGTTCTTTTTGGTAAAAATGTTTTTAGTAATGTTTGCCGAAGTAACTTTTGTTAGGATTGTATTTGCTCGTTTAAAAATAGACCAGGTTTCCTTTGCTTACTGGATTCCGGTAGCGATTATAGGTTTGCTTGGCCTTACACTAATCGTTTTAGATACTATTATAGTTTGAGGTGATAAAATGGCAACACCAATGGGATTTGAACTGTTAAAGCAGTTATTTAAAAAACCGGCTACCAATGTATTTCCGGTTACTTATTACCCTGATTCGATATTAAAATTATTGGAAAAAGTTGAAAAGGGAGAAGCAAAGATACACTCTCCTGTGGAAATACCTAAAAACTTTAAAGGGAAGATTATTTTTGATAGAGACGAATGTATAGGATGTAAATTGTGTATTAAGGTATGTCCTGCTGAGGCAATCGAATTTATTCCCGATAAAAAGAAGATTAGAATCCATGTCGATCATTGCATCTTCTGTTCTCAATGTAATGATATATGTCCTAAAAACTGTTTGCATATGAGTGAAGAATTTCTTATTGCAGATACAGACAGGTCATCATCTAAATTAATTGTAGAATAATTAATAAAAAATTATAGTCCTATAATTTTTTAAGAGGTTTAAAATTTTTACTTTTCAATATTCTTATTATTTCTTCAGAACCCTTTAAAACTTCAGGGCTAACAGAATTAGAATAATCAATAATTTTAGGCTGAATGCCGATAAAAATAAGTTCCTGAGTGTGTTCTTTCAAATAAGATATTAAAAAGGACAAAGGCATACTGTGGGTAGTGAGGTGTAGGGCGCTAATTCTATCAGGAGAGATTATTCTAAATTCACCAGATTCAAGGTCCATCTCCACAGCGTCGATAAGTACTACGAGATCGGGCTTATTTTTTTTGATGATTGAGGTAAAATTTTCAGGAACAACCCCGCAGTCTATGGAAAGCCAATCACGGTCTTTAAAGTCTTGGGCAATAATAGAACCTATTCCGTCATCGCCCCGAAGCGTATTTCCAATGCCCATTAGAATATACTTTTTTGAATTCATAAAAGTTTCCTTTAAATTAGTCGTTAGTGAATAGTGAATAGTCGTTAGTATATAGTATTGCGTGGAGCGTACAGCGTATAGCGTATAGGATAAATCAATAAACTAAAAACGTAAAGCCATAATTTAAAACTCAAAACCT
>JAYEJO010000161.1:0-8679 GCA_034660595.1 Candidatus Caldatribacteriota bacterium | reverse complement strand
ATACTATTCACTAACGACTAGCGACTATTCACTAGATATGTTATCATAATAAAAATTATTTAACAAATTGAATAATATATATTCGTATCGAGTATCGCGTATCGCGTTAAGAAAGATAAAGAAAATAAATTGAGGAAAAGTAAAGAAAAAACGTAAACTTAACCTCTTTTCAAACTACCCTACTGAAGTTTACACTAATAATAAATATAAATTAAAAGAGAAAAAAAAGAAGGATTTTAGAAATTTTTGTAGAATAATTAAAGTATATTGGTATATAATATAAAAAATATGATAAAAACTTTTATCTATCCAAAGGTTAGTATAGGAGTATGATTTAATATGAGAAAAGCGAGTAGGATTTATAAGAGGAAAAGCAGAAGTAATCTGGAAACCTTTATTATCTTGATAGGTGCAATAATAATATTGGGTGTGGCTTTTAATTTAGCCAGGGATAGGAGTTATATTCCCCCCGAAGAGCCAACAATTGTGGAAGAAGAGAAAGTAGAATCTCCGATCATAAAAGCACCTGTTGACTTACCCCAAAAGGAAACAGTGGAAAAGCTTGAAGAAAAGGAGAAATTTCCAGAGGAAGAAATAAAAAAAGAGGTTATTCCAGAAGAGAAGACACCACCTACTGAGCCCAACACGGTTAAAACTTCAGAAGTAGAGCCAGAAGTAAAAGTAGTAAAGGAGTCTGAAATAGTTTCAGACAAGAAGGTGTATACCGTTCAGGTTGGAGCTTTTTCAAAAGAAATAAATGCCCAAAATATAGCTAAAGAGATAAGAGATAAAGGATATCAGACTTATGTAGTTAAAGGAAAAACTCTTTATAAAGTACAGGTAGGGGAATTTAAAAGTTATGAGGAAGCCCAAAATATATCGCAAAAATTAAAAGAATTGGGTTACCCCATCTTTGTAACGACTAGATAAGAAAAGGAAATATGAGTTTGAAGAAAAAAAGTATTCCTTCCGTCACTATAAACAGGTTATCTATATATCATCGTTGTTTGGAAAAATTAATTGAAAATGTAGATAAAAGAAAACCAAAATATATTTCTTCATCTGAAATTGCCGAAATGACCGGAATAAATTCAGCACAAATTCGTAAAGATTTGGCTTATTTCGGAGAATTTGGCAAACGAGGAATTGGATATCCCTTAATAGACCTTATCAGAGAATTAAAAAAAATATTAGGATTAGATAAGAAATGGTCAGTTATTATTGCTGGAGCAGGGAATTTAGGCAAGGCTTTGGTAAAGTATAAAGGCTTTCAGAAAAGAGGTTTTATAATCAAGGGAATTTTTGATAATAATCCCTCGAAAATTGGCAATAAACTTGACCATATTTTTATTTACGATATAAAAGAGGTAGAAAAATTTATCCGGACGGAAAATATAAATATTGGAATATTAGTAGTACCAGCTGATTCGGCCCAGGAAGTAGCAGATAAAATGGTTGCGGGCGGGGTTAAAGCCATTTTAAATTTTGCTCCTGCCCATATCGTATTACCCCCGGAAATCAAAATACACAATGTAGACTTGTCTATTGAATTTGAAGGGTTGACATACTATTTAAACTTGTGTTAAAATTTCTTTGTGTAATTTGTGATTTATTTCACAATGGATTAATAAAAGCAAAAATCGTATTTATTGTAATGTTAAGAAAGATAATATAAGCGAGTATAAGTAGGTGTATTTTGAGAAAGGGAGGTTATTATGAAAGTTATAGATTTAATTCGTGTTTTAGATGCGGAAGTTTTATGCGGTGAAGATTTTTTAGATCAAGAAATCATAGACTTTGGCGCAAGTGATCTTTTAAGTGATATCTTGGCTTATTCCAAGGATGACTATGTGCTTTTAACCGGTTTAACCTCCTCACAGGTTGTCCGTACAGCCGAATTAACCGGAGCTATTGCTATTGTTTTTGTGCGAGGAAAACTGCCTCCACAAGAAGCAATCGGTTTAGCCAGATCTCACCATATCCCCCTTTTAAAGACGGATAACCTGATGTTTTCCTCCTGTAAAAAAATTGTCGAGGAATTAATAAAAGAAGAGAAGAATAAATGAGTGATAATTATTCCAAAGAAAAGTTAACTTTAGTTAATGAGCTGATTTACGAAATCAAGGTTAAAGAAGCTATGTCTAAGAAAGTAATATTCTTTAAGGAAAATGCCACCTTCAGAGAAATTCAGTTAAAACTTAAGGAGAAAAAAATTTCCGGAGTCCCTATCCTTGACAAGGAAAGAAATATTACAGGAATCGTAAGTATCGATGACGTTATCACTGCCTTTGACAAGGGTCATGTAGATAATAAAATAACTGACTATATAACCAGAGATGTAATTACCATACCCCAAAATTTTTCAGTAGTTTCGGCAATTCACAAGTTAGAAAAATTTGGAGTAGGGCGGCTTCCGGTTACCGAATCTTTAAGTAGCAAGAAAATTGTAGGGATAATAACCCTGAGTGATATTCTAAATAGATTGTTGGTTGTAGTTCAGTCAATTGCCGAAAAAGTCGAAGATAAAGAAATAAAGAATACCCAAATTTCTCGTGATTTAATTAAAAGTGTTGAAAAAAAACCGCTTCGGTTTGAAGTTAAGGGAGATGATTTTAATAATGCCGGCAGAGTGGCTAGTATAACTAAAAAATATTTTCAGAAACTGGGAATCAGTAAAGATATTATACGTAGAATTGCTATTGTCTGCTATGAAGCCGAGATGAATATTTGTCTTCATTCCCTGGGTGGAAGTATGATTATCGAGGTTGATAATAATAATGCGGTAATCTATGCTCATGATAAAGGTCCCGGGATTCCAGATGTTAAGCTTGCCTTAAAGCCGGGATTTACCACAGCATCGGAAAAGATCAGGGCTTTGGGTTTTGGTGCCGGAATGGGGCTTCCCAATATAAAACGTTATGCCGATAAATTAGAGATTAAATCTTCCTTAGAGACCGGAACAGAGCTAAAAGCAATAATTAATTTGGGGGTAAAGAATGAAATTAAGTAAAATAATTGATGAATGCCAATTGGAAAAAATTGTTTTTTGTGCTGACTGCGAAATTGAAAACGGTTATTGTGGAGATTTGATGTCTGATGTTATGGCACATGCTGAAGCAGAATGTATCTGGATTACTATCCAGGCACACAAGAATAGCATAGCAGTTGCCCTTATCAAAGATATTAAATCTATAGTATTTACCAACAATGTAACGGTCGAGAAAGAGGTAATCAAAAAAGCCGAAGAAGAAAAGATTAATTTACTCCGAACCAATAAAGATTCTTTTATGGTGTGTGGAGAAATATATTATTTGATGGAGGCTGAAACTGCAAAGGATTGATTTACATATTCATTCTGCTCTTTCGGCTTGCGGTGATGATATTATGTCACCTCAGCTAATTTTAGAGCAGGCTGTTCAGAAAGAGCTTAATCTTATATCTATTACCGATCATAATACTGTTCAGCATTCAATTTTAGCCTGCAAGCTGAGCGAAGATCTGTCTATTCGGGTAATTCCGGGGGTGGAATTAACCAGTAGAGAAGAAGTCCATCTCTTAGCTTATTTTCCCGATATCGAAGCACTTTTAAAAATGGGAAAAGAAATAGATAATTATTTACCCGGGAAGAAAAATAATTCCAGATTTTTTGGGAATCAGCTGTATTATGACCTAAAGGGCGAAATTATCGGGATCGATGACGCCCTAAGGCAAGTAGCTTTAAATATAGGGTTAGATAATCTGGTTAATTTGGTGCACAGTATAGAGGGAATTGCTGTTCCCGCCCATATTGATAAAGATAGATTTAGTCTGCTTAGTCAATTAGGGTTTTTGGATCGAGAAGCAGATTATGATGCAGTGGAAGCTTCTAAATTTAAGTGGAGAAAAAGGAAATTTAAATTAGGCGATACCTGGGACGGGTTTCCGGTGGTAGCCGGTTCGGATAGCCATGGGGTTGAGGATATCGGGCTCTTTTTTATGGAAGATAAGCAAGATGAGATTAAGAATTTTATATCTTTGAAAGATTTTTTAAGAAGAAGTAAGAAATGAAAGATTTAGCGGACCACCTATTTGATATTTTGGAAAATTCGGTAAAAGCTGGAGCCACAGAAGTTAAAATTATCTTGGGAATCAGGGATAAAAATTTTTTTTGTAAGATAGAAGATAACGGCAGTGGGATTAAAGATGAAGACGTTACCGATCCTTTTGTAACCTCGCGGAAGACAAGGAAGGTTGGTTTGGGACTCCCTCTTTTGAAGAGGACAGCAGAAAGCACCGGTGGCTTCCTTAAAATATATAATTCGGAAAAAGGAGGGGTAGTTTTAGAATTTGAAATAGATATTACCCATATTGATGCTAAACCTTTCGGAGATATTGCCAGGACTTTTGTAGATGCTATATACAGTTGGCCAGACACTGACTTTGAGATATTTATAAGTATAGAAGAAAATAAAAAAATCCCTGTTCTTAACAGTAGAAAGATTAAAAATATAGTAAATCAGTATGAGATGCAGCAGAAGAAGATTAGGGATTTTATTTATCAGTCTATAGATCAGGAGCTTAAAAAAATAGGAATTGATTCCCAATTCGGTATATTTTAAGTTTATAGAAATCTTTTAGGGACTATTTTACTAAACGAAATGTTAAATTTATTTAATTATTATTTAATAATATAAAAATGAAGGGGAGGAAGATGAAGAATTTAGAAGAATTAAAAAAGATTAGAGAAAGAGTAAGGAAAGATTTAGAATTACGTACCGGAAAGCATCGAATTAAGATTGTGGTTTGCCTGGGGACTTGTGGTATTGCCGCTGGGGCTAGACAGACTATGAATACTTTGGTTGATCTTATTAATAAAAGCAATAGAAGCGATATTATCGTAACTACTGCAGGATGTGCTGGTTTTTGTGAACAAGAACCCATGATTCAGGTTTATATGGAAGATAAAGAATCGGTAGTATATGGAAAAGTTGACTCAAAAGCAGCCGAAGAAATATTTGAGAAACACATATTAAATGGCAAAATTGTAGAAAAATATCTTTTTTCAAAGGGGAAATAATTATGACATGTATTTGTAACGAGAAAGAGCTTACTGATGAGCAAAAATACAAACAGCTTAAAGAATTTATCGATGAGAATAAAAATAAAGAAGGGTATTTAATACCAGTACTACATATGGCTCAAGCTATCTTTGGATATCTTCCACCGGAAGTGCAGGAATTTGTGGCTAAAGAGATGAATGTATCGATAAGTATGGTTACCGGAGTAGTTACTTTTTATTCTTATTTTAAGATTTTTCCTACCGGTAGGCATACTATAACTGTGTGTTTGGGAACAGCTTGTTATGTTCGTGGCGCGAAAAAAATATTAGAAGCACTCGAAGAAAAACTTGGGATACACACTGGAGAGACAACTGAAGATAAAAGATTTTCTATGGGAGTGCAAAGATGTTTGGGGGCCTGTGGTTTGGCACCGGTTATTATGATTGATAAAGATATTCATGGTAGGATGTCTGTAAAAAAATTAGAAAAAATATTAGAACAATATAAATAGATAAGGTAGGGAATATTAATATGTATAATATTAGAACTCACATTTTACTTTGTTATGGAGGAGCTTGCATTTCTTCCGGTGCAGATAGCGTTAAAGAAGCAATGGAGGAAGAAATTGCTAAAGCAGAACTTCAAAACGAAGTTGAAATTGTAACTACAGGGTGTATGGGAACTTGTGAATTGGGACCAATTATGGTTGTATATCCGGAAGGAGTATTTTATCAGAAAGTAAAACCGGAAGATGCTAAAGAAATTGTCCAGGAACATTTATTAAAAGGTAGAGTTGTTAAGCGTCTCTTTTATAAGAAGCCAAAAACAGAAGAGATGGTAGAAATGTTTAATAATATAGATTTTTTCAAACTACAGAGAAAAATAGCTCTCCGAAATTGTGGAATTATAAGCCCACTTAATATTGAAGAATATATTGCTGCTGATGGATATATGGCTATAGGGAAAGTGCTGACCGAGATGACTCCTCAGCAAGTTGTTGAAGAGGTCAAAAAATCCGGTCTTAGAGGGCGAGGCGGGGCAGGATTTCCCACTGGCCTAAAATGGCAGTTTACTGCTGCTACAAAAGGCAAGAAAAAATATGTATTATGTAATGCTGATGAGGGTGACCCCGGTGCCTTTATGGATAGAAGTATTTTAGAAGGAGACCCTCATAGTGTAATGGAAGCTATGATGATTTGCGGGTATGCCATTGGTTCGGAACAAGGATATATATATGTACGTGCCGAATATCCTCTAGCGATAGAGAGATTATCAGTTGCTATCGAACAGGCAAAAAAGAGTGGTCTTTTAGGAAAAGATATTTTTAGTAGTGGTTTTAATTTTGATATAGAACTTAGGATGGGAGCTGGGGCTTTTGTTTGCGGAGAAGAGACAGCGCTTATGCGTTCTATAGAAGGGAAAAGAGGGCAGCCTCGTCCAAAACCACCCTATCCTGCCCAAAAGGGATTATTTGAACTTCCTACAGTATTAAATAATGTAGAGACCTATGCCAATATACCCTATATAATTTTAAAAGGAGCAGAAGATTATGCTTCTGTAGGGACTGAAAAAAGTAAAGGGACAAAAGTATTTGCCCTGGCCGGGGACATAAATAATACCGGTCTTATTGAAATACCAATTGGAATGCCTTTAGGGACAATTATTTATGATATTGGAGGAGGTTGTCCTAATAACAAGAAATTAAAAGCAGTGCAGATTGGCGGGCCCTCCGGAGGATGTATTCCTATTCAACACCTGAATGTAAAAGTTGATTATGAATCCTTAAAGGAGCTTGGGTCTATTATGGGTTCAGGCGGATTGATTGTAATGGACGAAGATACCTGTATGGTAGATTTAGCCCGTTATTTCATGGAATTTATTCAGGAGGAATCCTGTGGTAAGTGTACCCCTTGTAGAGAAGGCACCAGGATAATGTTGGAAATTCTCACCAGAATTTGTCAGGGAAAAGGTAAGATGGAAGATTTGGATATGCTGGAAGAACTGTCTTATCAAATAAAAGATACTGCTCTTTGTGGTTTGGGACAAACTGCTCCCAACCCAATCTTATCTACTCTTAGATATTTTAAAGATGAATATATAGAACATATTCGAGATAAAAAATGTCGAGCCGGAGTATGTGCTGACTTAATCTATGCTCCTTGTTCTAACGCTTGCCCAGCTTCGGTAAATGTACCAGCTTATCTCGCTTATACTAAAGAAGGTAATTTTAAAAAAGCTTTACAAACACATTTAAAGAATAACCCATTTCCGGCAGTTTGTGGAAGAGTATGTCCCCATCCATGCGAGGCTAAGTGTCGCAGGAATGATATCGATGCACCAGTAAATATTCGTTCGGTAAAGAGATTTATGGCAGATTCTGTAAGTGATTATTTAGAATGTTTCCCCGAAAAACAGACTTCCAACGGAATAAAGGTAGCGGTAATCGGTGCAGGTCCATCCGGGTTATCCAATGCTTACTTTTTGACTATGTTGGGATATGAAGTGACAGTATTTGAATCTGAAGCAAAAGCAGGTGGAATGCTTACTTATGCCATACCTTCTTACCGACTTCCTAAAGAAATAGTGGCAAAAGAGATTAAAGCTTTATGTGAGTATGGAGTAAGGATAAAAACAAATAGCAAAGTAGGAAAAGAAATAAGTATTTCCCAATTAAGAAAGCAGGGTTTTAAAGCTTTTTATGTTGCTGCAGGAACCGGAAATTCGATAATGCCTTCTATCGAAGGAATAGAGAGTGAAAAAGTTATGGGAGGGTTAGATTTTCTATACAAGGTAAATAATGGAGAAAAAATAGCTGTAGGTAAAGAAGTAGTAGTTATCGGAGGAGGAAACACCGCTATCGATGCAGCCAGAACTGCGAAGAAACTTGGTGCAGAGGTTACTATTGTATATCGCCGAACCAGGGAGGAAATGCCGGCAGAGATAGAAGAGATTAAGGAAGCGGAAAATGAAGGAATAAAAATACAGCTTCTTCAAAATATCAAATCAGTTAAGTTAAACCCTAACAATAAGTTAGCAGTTGAATTTGTGAATATGCGGCTTGGCGAATTTGATAAATCTGGTAGACGAAGACCTGTTGAAATAGAAACTTCTTTATTTATTAAAGAAATTGATTTATTGATTTTAGCCATTGGCCAAAAACCATCTCTGGGTAACTTATTTGATAAAGAGACAATCAAGCTTAATAGAAATGAAACTATCTGTTGTTCTTCTCACAAAGGAGAAACAATGTCTGAAGATATATTTGCCGGAGGTGATGTAGTAACCGGACCTGCTACTGTAGTAGAGGCAATCGGAGAAGCTCAGAGAGCTGCAGAAGCTATGGATAAGTATTTAACCGGTGGAAGAGAAGAATATCCTTGGAATATAATGGATACCATTGAAGTAGCTTTTGACCCGGAAGAAGAGCCGGTAGATTATAAACGGGCAGAGAATATATTGGTACCATTGGAAAAAAGAGATATTCATGCCGAGGTTGAAAAGACCTGGGATAAGGTGACTGCCTGTAAAGAATCTGAAAGATGTTTGCGTTGTGAATACAAGAAAGAAGAGGAGGGGTTATGATAATAAAAGAAATTATTAATAAATATGGGAACAAAAGAGAGAATCTACTGCAGATTTT
>JAYEJO010000160.1:0-1794 GCA_034660595.1 Candidatus Caldatribacteriota bacterium | reverse complement strand
CTTAACTCCTGTGGTACCTAAATCTAAACCCAATAAAAAAGCCATTTTATCTTCTAATTAAAACCCTTCTATCCATAAATAATTCCTAAAAGCAATTAAAATTAATGTAAAAAAGTTAAAAACTGGAGGTTGTACCCAAAAGTTGTACCACTTTGAGATGTTTTTTTGTGGACTTCAGGGATTCTTTCTAACTTTATCATCACTTCTAATTCAGGATTCCTTTTCTTCATTTGACATTCTCTCTCTTATATAATTCAATGGAGTTTTATAGTCAAGGCTTGAATGTCTTCTCGTTCTATTCCAATAATGGACTCGTTCCTGAACTACTTCGCTCAATTCATTAATATCTTTAGCTTCACAAAAAAGCGACAAGTTAGGACATTTAAAATGTCCATTAAACGATTCCATATAGGTATTACCTTTTGCTCCATTCTCTGAATAAGATAATCGTACTCCATCTTTTATCAATATCTCATCAACCCATCTGTTGCCTGTAAAAACTGAATCCCGATCCTGATGAAGTATCATCCCCTTAAGTGAAATGTGATATTCCTTGAATGTCTCTTTCGTTCTTCTCCAGGCTTTAAGTGATAAATCAGTATTTGCATGTTTGCCTACTGCCCATCCGAGTATCATCTTGCTTTCGTGACCGATTATAGCAATTAATTGGGCATTCCTCTTTCCCCCATCATAAGGAATTTCAGTAAAGTCAGTATAGATAACCTCAAAGAGCCCTATCTGTCCTTTCTTCTTTACCAAATTAATATCTTCACCCGCTCCCTGGATGGCTTCTCTAATCCCACTCTTCTTTGTTTTCCTGGCATTTCTCATCATTTTTAAGTCCCAGAAGTTTAATAGATTTAGAAGGACCTTATGATTTACAACTATTCCATATTCTTCCTCGAGTTCAACCTTTATCCTGGGATATCCATACTCTGGATTCTTTCGAATTATCTCTTCTATGGCTGGCTTTAAATCTCTATACTTCTCTCTATAACTCTTCTTTTCTTTCCTGTGATAATACCAGGTAGATTTAGATAGCTCTAAAGCTTTAAGCGTCCTGTTTAATCCGTATTCTTCCCATGTTTCTTCTACTAATTCTACTTTTTCTGTGTTACTCATTGAACCCGTCCTAAAAAATTTTTAAGAATGGCTATCTCCCGTTCCTTCTGTCCTAGAAGTCGCTCTAATTCTGCAATCTCTCTCTCTAAGTCTTTTACTTCTCCGTCCTTAGAAAATATTTCAGTTCCATTCTCTCTAAACCTTTCTACCCAGTTCCGGATGGTATTAGGATGTACATCATATGACCTTGCTATTTGAGATGGATCTTTCTTCTCAGAGATGACTTCCATAACTACTTGAAATTTTAATCTCGGGGAATATCTCTTTGGCATTTTTCCCTCCTTTTTGCCACATCTTTAATTTATTGAATCCCCGAATATATTCAAGACCACAATACCCCCTGGTACTAATTTATGGGTCAAGTTCCGATTAACAAAGAAAATTATAAAAATTTACAGGTAAAACCAACAAAATACAATTATTACTTCTTTATTTTCAGTCTTTTCCTTCTTGACAATTTAAATAAGATGATTATATAATAACTAAAGAGATATTTTAGACCTTTTTGATTTGCTTAACAATCTATCGAATAATCTTATGAGGTAATAGAATATGAGAGATTCAAAAAATAAAAATGAAGGCCACAGGAAGAGAGTGCGAGAAAAATTTATAAAATCAGGCATTTCATCTTTTAATGATTATGAGATAGTTGAACTACTGCTAACTCTTGGA
>JAYEJO010000159.1:0-1798 GCA_034660595.1 Candidatus Caldatribacteriota bacterium | reverse complement strand
TAAAAATCCCACCAGCGGAAAACAGATAGCCGCAATAACAAAGAGGATGGTAAATATATTGCTGGCAAAAGCCTCATCAGCACCCATCAAAGTAATCACAATCGGTATGGCAGATGAACGGACAATATTAAAAAGAAACCATAGGGATATATTGGCAAAAAGGTAGATAATAAAAGCCTTATTCCTCACTGTTTTTTTGAAAGAATCAACCAGGGGAACTTGGCTGGGCTTGGCGTCGGAAAACCTTTTCTCATCTACCGCAAATACAGCCGTATATAATAATAGAGCCCCAAGAATAGCCAGACAAATAACCATTTTCCTATAAGACCCTACATAATCAGTGTTCTGCATAAATAAAGTCAAAAGAAGAGGTCCGCCAATCATTACTATTGCTGAACCAATTAGAGAGAAGTATCCTTGAGCTGTGGTCATGCCAATTCGAGCTTTTTCATTATGACCGAGTTCGGGAATTAAGGCAAGATAAGGAACAACATATACAGTAAAGAAAAAAAAGTAGGAACCAAAAACAATAGCCAGATAGATACCATTAATAAAGGAAGTATAAGGTGTGGGCGGGAAAAATATCAGAACTGTAGAGATGGCCAGAGGAAGTCCTCCTATAATAAGGAAAAATCTCCTTCTTCCAAACCTTGAAGTAGAACGGTCAGTCCAGGAGGCTACCAGCGGGTCGGCAATGGCGTCTATAATTCTTCCAAAGAGCATCACTGCCCCTAACACAGTAATAATTCCCCAGTACCTCTCATTCGAAACAAAAGGAATCATGCCTTCTGCTACCCTCTCTTTTGGGGGAAGTAGAAAGGCTATAGCGAAAGTCAACCAGATCGAATCTAATAATACCCATCCTGCTGTGGACAGGTTATAGAGAAAAAGTCTCTTACCTTTAAATTCTTCCATCTCTTTCTCCTTTCTTAGAAATTTTATTATTAATTGACATTATAGGTTCTTTCGATATATTTTTCTTCAAACTCAATATTTTTATCTTCCTGATATTCTGCTTTTTCTCTTGCTTTATATAATTTCTTTAGGTTTATATTGGCTGTTATCAGGTGATTTCCCCCATGAGAGGGAGATAAAGATAAAATTCCATCTTTTTTTTCAGTCATTAACAGGGGAGCAAATATTCCTGCTTTTCCGGTAAAATGCATCCCGGCAATCCATCCGTTTAAAGAGGATTTTAAACCGTAGAGATATGATTCCTGCACCCTGGGCCAGATACCTCTGAGGGCTTTCCATAAATTATATTCTTCTAAATTAGCAATGGGCAAAATAACCATATCCGCTCCTATCTCCCTGGCAATACGAAAAGTCTCAAAGTAAGTAGCATCCATACAAATAGGGCATACTACTTTACCAAAAGGTAAAGAATAAACCTCCATTTTGCTCGCTCTTTTTATTCCTATTTTAACCTCAAAATCAGTAAGGTGTATTTTCTTTTGAGTTCCTATTAGATTTCCCTCAGGGCCAAAGAGAGAACCGGCATTATAAATTTCTTCTTTCTCCTTTAAAATATAACTCCCCGAATAAATATATATCCCATATTCCTTTGCTAACAGAGAAAAAATTCTTTTAATACCCGCCTCAACGGGTTTTGCAACTCCTTTGAAAACAGTGGTCAGAAAATGATTGTCCCCTTTTAAATCTGATTCTTCTTCTCTGTCTTTTTCTTTGGCTCTGTCTTTGGCCTTTATTGCTCTTTTATTTAGAATTTGATTTAAGAAGTGAAACCCCGGAATTAAACCGAATAAATCAAAAAAGTTATATTCAGGGAAGATAACCA
>JAYEJO010000158.1:0-8097 GCA_034660595.1 Candidatus Caldatribacteriota bacterium | reverse complement strand
GTCTGTGTAGAAAAAGGTGCTTATTTTTGTCCTAAGTTCTTGGGCCTTCCTGATATGGTTAAAAGTTCTCTCTCGCCTCTTCCTCCTTTAATCGAACCTACTATTGATATAAGAAAATCAGCCACTAATTTTAAGAATTCCTTTTTAGCGGTAGGAAAGCTATTTACTGATAACCCTAAGAAGATTTATCAATTTTTCTATGAAGCGCAGAGAAGCCTACAGTTATATCTACAATCAAAGGAAAATGAATTAGACCAAAAAATTATCAATCAACAATATAATAATAAATTTTCCCAAGAAGATTTAAAAAATTCTCTTAATATCGCTCTTTTAGGTCATTCTTACCTGGTTTATGATGCTTTTATTAATCTGAATTTAATTTCCAAGTTAAAAAAAATGAAAGTTAATGTCTTAACTGCAGAAATGGTTAAAAAGAAAGATATAGAAAGACAGCTTAAAAAATTACATAAACCTATTTTCTGGACTCTTTCTAAAAAGACAGTAGGCTCAGCTCTTTACTTCTTGGAAAAAAAGATTGATGGGATAATCCATCTTACTTCTTTTGAATGTGGTGAAGATTCTATGATTGGAGAATTAATCCGGCAGGAAAGCCATAAATACCCATCAGTGGCATATACAGAGTTTGTATTTGATGAACACACTGGAGGGGCGGGGATTGACACTCGAACAGAAGCCTTTTTAGATATGATTATAAGGAGAAAAAGATATGAAAGTAACTATGCCTAATTTAGGTAATCTTGCTTCTATCGCAGGGAAGTCATTACTTTCTAATCTAGGGCACGAAGTTATTTTACCTCCACCTAATACTAAAAGAACTCTGGACTTGGGAGTAAGATATTCTCCAGAGTATTGCTGCCTTCCCCTAAAGATTATTTTAGGAAATTTTATTGAAGCCATAGAAAAGGGTGCAGATACTATTATAACGGTAGGAGGATGGGGGCCTTGTAGGTTTGGATATTACTCCGAGATTCAAAGAAAAATCTTAAAAAGTTTAGGATATAAATTTAAGATGATCTCACTTGAAGTACCTCAGGGGAACCTTATTCGGATGTTAAGATATGTAAATTTACTTCGAAATAAACATTCATTATCTTTTTTTATTAAAGCTGCGAAAATTGCCTGGAGTAAAATTGTTGCTATAGAGGAATTAGAAGAAGAAGCTTTAAGGATTAGACCTCGGGAAAATATAAAAAGAGAAACGTCTAATATTCTCAAACACGGACTTTCATTGATTGATGATACTAATTCTGTAAAAGAGATAGAAGAAATTAGGCAAAAAATTTTTAAAGATTATAATAAAATAATCAAGGGCAACGAAAATAAAGATATAATCAAAGTAAAATTGGTTGGAGAATTTTATGTAGCTTTAGAACCTTTTGTAAATCACAATATTGAAGAGAAATTAGGTTATTGGGGAGTGGAAGTGGAAAGAGCGGTCAGTGTAAAACCCTGGATTACTTCCGTATTTAATTTAAATTTCTTAAAAGGCAAGCACAAACAAGAAAACCCTATAGAAAAAGCAGCAGGTCCTTATTTGCCTCAATCAGTTGGAGGGGAAGGGCAATCAACGGTGGGTAATATTGTGTTGGCCTCAGAAAAGGGGATGGATGGAGCTATTCAAGTTGTTCCTTTTACCTGCATGCCAGAGATTGTAGCAGAGATTATTAGCAAAAAGGTAAGTGATGATCTAAATTTTCCGGTACTCACTTTAATTTATGATGAGCAAACCGGAGAAGAAGGATTAAATACCAGATTAGAGGCTTTTGTTGACCTTTTAAAGTCCAAAAAAATTAGAGAGTCATATTAAAAAAAGGAAATTGGCATCTTGATTAATCTGTGTAATCATATTTGTAATCTGTGTAATTGGGTATGATTATTATGCCAGGAGGTGAAAGAAAATGTCAGAATTTTTAGGTGTTGATGTCGGTTCAATAAGTACAAATCTCGTTCTTATTAATAAAAAAGGAGAAGTTTTAAGTGAAGTATATCTTAGAACTCAAGGACAGCCCATAGAAGCCATAAAAGAAGGTATAAAAGAGATGAGGCAAAGTATTTCCTTAAATTCTATCCAGATAAAGGGTGTAGGTACTACCGGAAGTGGGCGCGTATTAGCTGGAACAATAGTAGGGGCTGATATAGTAAAAAATGAAATTACTTCCCAGGCAGTAGCTACTTTACGTCTTAATCCCCGAGTTCGTACTATCTTTGAGATTGGCGGGCAGGACTCTAAGATAATAATATTACAAAATGGAATTGTAGTCGATTTTGCCATGAACACTATCTGTGCAGCTGGGACTGGCTCTTTTCTGGACCAGCAGGCGTATAGATTAAAAATTCCTATTGAAGAATTTGGCGATTATGCTCTGCAATCGACTAACTCAGTAAGGATAGCGGGCAGATGTACCGTCTTTGCTGAGTCAGACATGATTCATAAACAACAATTAGGATATAGTAAAAAAGATATTATTGCTGGTTTATGTGAGGCTATGGTAAGGAATTATTTAAATAATGTGGCAAAAGGGAAAAAGATTTGTCCGCCTATATTTTTTCAAGGAGGAGTAGCTTCTAATTGTGGGATAAGAAAGAGTTTTGAAAAGGAACTGGGGGTAAAAGTTACTGTCCCGGAACACCATAAAGTGATAGGAGCTATCGGAGCGGCTTTATTAGCTAAAGAGGAGTTTGAAAGTACTGGAAAAGAAACAAGTTTTAGAGGATTTAATTTAGTAGATAAAAAATATCGTACTAAAGGGTTTGAATGTGATGGTTGTCCCAATCATTGTGAAATAGTAGAAATTTTTATAGAAGATAAACTGATTGCTCGCTGGGGAGATAGATGTGGCAAATGGTCACTTTCTTACAGTCAGATTAAATAAGGAAAATAAAATAGGAGACAGTTCTTTGGTCCTAAAATAATTTATACTGAGAAATCCAAAGAGATATATCGAAGCAGCTAATATAGCTACTACTTTAAACCCAAAAAAGAGGGCAATTATCACTGCGGAGACAGAGGCGATAATAGAACAGAAGCTGTTAGTTGCCCACAACCAGGGGATAAGCCACTTCCCTTGTTCTGTCGAATTGACCAATCTTATCCCCAAAGGGAAGGGCATCCCCATTAAAAATCCCAGAGGGAAGATCAAACCCACAGAAATAAATATCCTAACCAACAAGCTATACTCTAAAGTGGCATTAAAAACATAAGGCAAAATGAGTTGATAAAGTATTAAGAGACCGCACAAGGTAAAGATAATAATTTTCAGAGCATTAACATAATTTCTCTCAATTCCTTTTGAATAAAAGCTGCCCAGACCGGAAAAGAACAGAAAGGAGAAGATGATAATAGAAGTAGAATAAGCAGGGTTAGTCAGATAGAGGATAAATTTTTGGATAAAAGAAATTTCTAAAAGCATGTATCCTAAACCCAAAGAGGCAAAATAAAGTAAAAAAGGAATCTTTATCTTTCTTTTAGTTACAGGGAATCTCTTTAAAATTAAAGGCAAAAATATAAAAATGATACTAAATATTATTCCCTGAACAAAAGTGGCAAATATAATTAAATTTCCCCATTCTATCAAGGGCTGCCAATTAGCCGTACTTTTTATAATCTTGGGGATGTTTTTCCACTTCAAAGTGTAGAAAAAGTAAGGTTGATTATCAGTGACTGCCGAAACATTAAAGAAGTAACTATCATAAAAATCCTTTAACTCATCTTCCTTAAAA
Organism: Candidatus Caldatribacteriota bacterium; assembly: GCA_034660595.1. Classification (GTDB taxonomy): domain Bacteria; phylum Atribacterota; class Phoenicimicrobiia; order Phoenicimicrobiales; family Phoenicimicrobiaceae; genus Sediminicultor. The sequence continues at coordinate 4,356 of JAYEJO010000158.1, read as the reverse complement.
CTATTTATCAATTGCTCTATCTCCTGATAATAATAACTCTGTTCCAGGATATGATTTGTATTAGCCTCCTCTTTCCTAATCCCCGGGAAATAGACTGTATCAAAGTTCCTTTTATCACAAAAATCTTTAATTATTCTTATTTCTTCATCTCCTATTTTTTCTTTACTTAAGATCAGGGTAGAAGTAGCCCAACTACGGATTACCGCCAGATGATTTTCCGGTTTTTCTATCCCCATTCGGCTGAGAGCTTCCAAACCGATACTGCAAAGCCGCACAATCTCTCGAGGAGGAAATTTTAGCCAGCGAGTGATGCTCAATTTTCCTCCGTCAGAAAGATGCTGCCAAAAGTCCATAAACCCTTCAACCGTATAAAGATAATTTTCAGATATGCTGTAAAATCCTCCGGAGGCGGTATTGGATGAGCCAATTAAAGATATTTGAATTAAGTCAAACTTTTGCTCTAATCCTTTTAATACACTTCTCCCTTCACCGGTTAAGATTTTAATTCCCTCACGGTTATAAATGTTTCCGGAGTAATCGGCATATTTACCTTGAAGCAATATTTTAACACTGGGGTTCATCTCAATCCCCCAGATCTCTTCCGCTTCATTATAAATTCCTCCTAAGATATCTAATCCTCCACCAGGTCCGATGATTAAAACTTTTCTTCCATCACCGATAAGATGAAATCCTAAAGCGGAAGAGATGTAATCTGAAAACTCTATTTTTTTTAATCCTGCTAAATCATGCTCCTCCTCCAATCTGGTAATCGCACTCAATCCGTCACCATCAGTAACCATCCCCAACTGTTCAGGAATCTCTCCCGAGAAGTTCAAACTTAACCCCGGGGCGTATTTTACCCCCCCACTTTCTACCACCTCTAATCTGGCAAAACTATTCTCCTGCCTGTCAATTATTTGGGAATTAGGGTAGCGCAATAAAGTGAATAGGCTTTTATAAGGATTAATCGGGAAAGAATAAAAACTCTCTGCTCCGCTAAATAAAATAATAAAAACAAATATCCCCGCAATATAAATTATTGATCTTTTATCTTTCAGTTTAAGAGAAAATAAAAAAGAAGCCAGAAAAGATAGCAGGGGAGGGATAATTAATAAATGGCTCAAATTTATACAATTAGCCAGAACTAAAAAAGAGATACAGCCTAAAGACGCGCCCCCTAAATCACAGAAATATATTTTATTTACTTTCTCGGGTAGTTTAGATATGGCTAAGGAGATGCAGATTCCGGCAAAGAAAAAGGGTATAGCAAAGGCCAAATAATAAATCACCAAATACAGCAATTGATATCTATCCGTTATTACTCGGTAAAGGTCGAAGGGGACTTTAGAGATGACAAATATAGAGAATAAAGAACCCAGCGAGAAAAATAAGGAAAAGAGGAGGAGATATTTATATAAATTTTTTCCTTCAGCCCTTTTCAGAATCGATGAAAAGACCGATAAAAAAGTACCGCTTGCTCCATATCCCAAGAAGGCGATACTAATAATCATAAAAGCCAGATAATTCCACTGGAGGATAGAAAATACCCGCATAAGGGAGAGTTCAAAGAGCAAGACTGAAAAAGAAAAAAAGAATATTCCTATATATAAAGGAAAATCACTATCTTTTTTAGACATTACCATAGTGTTCATTATTTCATTCCTGCCCGAACAACTACTTTGTCATTCTTGCCCGAACAACTGCACTGTCATTCCCGCTCTTTTTTCTGTCATTCCCGCGAAAGCGGGAATCTAAATAAATATATTTTACTTTTTCCCGACAAAAATTTGTTAATATCTATAATTTAATCAATTAAAGAATTATTACTCTGTTATGGTTAACTTTTCTTTTATCGCCCTTTTAATCTCAGGCATATTGATCATAGTCGCCATAATCCCGTCTTTAATGAGCATTTCTGCCTTATCAAAATCGAAAAGGTTGATGTCTTTAATTCCAAAGGGGACTATAACTACATCTGCTCCTTCTAAACTTTGATCGGTAATCTTTGCCTCCATAATATCAATAGATTGAACGATTACCTCAAAGATGTTAGGACTTTCAAAGGTTGATTTTACCTGTGCTATTTTCTGTTGAAAAATAGAACTTTTTTCAACTTCCTCCAGGCTGCCCGTCTGTTTATCAATTATCAGGACTGTGGTATAAGGGCTTATTTTAGCCAGACTGACTGCGATTATAATATCAGCTCCCATCTTCTGGACTACATCTACCGGGACCGGGTCTACCACCCCGCCGTCAACCAGGTAATAATCCTGATATTTTACCGGGGTAAAAATTCCCGGGATGGAGATGCTGGCTCTCACTGCGTCTATTACTTTCCCCTGATTTAAGATTACCTCTGCTCCGCTTTCTACATCGGTAGCTACAGCCGCGAAAGGAATCTTAAGGTCATCAAAAGTTTTATCCTCCAAAGCTAAATCATTTAACATCTCTTCTATTTTTTTGCCGCTTATCAGACCGGAATGAGGGAGGGCAGGGTCTATTAAAAAAAGAGTCGTACTTTTTTTAATAGAGAGAGCGGCTTCTCCCAGCTGATCAATAGAAGCTCCGGCAGCATAAAGAGAACCTACCACTGAACCGATACTGGTGCCGGCAATTATATCAACAGGAATATGATAAGCTTCCAGAACCTGAATGACTCCCACGTGGGCCAATCCCCGGGCTGAACCGCTTCCTAGTGCCAGGCCAAATTTTAATCCCTTCTTTTTGCACTCTAATAACAACTCTTCTAATTCCGGGTCTCTCTCTATCCTTAGCTTAATTTCACCATATTCATTAGTAAATATTTTATCGGCAAACAGAGACTCCATATCAGTATAAGTTAAATCAATAGCAGTATTTTTCGCTTTCGCCATAGCTTCTGTATCAGCAGAAACAAAGATGACCGAAACAGATAAGCAAAATAATAAGCCAAAAATCAGTATAAATTTAAAAATATTTTTAAACATTTTTTCGCGCCCCTATTTTTATAACAATAAGCTTACAATATTATATTTTGTAGATTAAAAGTTCACCAAAATTTTTTGAATCTTCCGGTTGCCTGCAATTTTTCCTTCATTACTTCTTTAATCTGAGGAATTTCAGCTAAAGCAGCATCTATACCTGCTTTAATAGTTGTATCAGCTTTATCGAATTCAAAAAGGCCAATTTCTTCGATCCCAAAGGGGATGATCACTATATCTGTCTTGGAAAGGCCTTGAGAAGTAATCTCCTTTTCCATGATATCCACAGATTTACTGATTACTTCGATAATATGCGGACCTTCCAATTTCTTCTTAACTCCTTTTATCTTTTTCTCCAAAGAGGTTACCTCTTTTTCCACCAAAGAAGTAATTTTTTCTACTGTTTTAAATTTTTGAATTTCTTTTATGTTTTTTCCAAAAGTGAACGAATCTTCCACTTCTTTTAAATCACCGGTTTCTTTATTTACCACCATCACTATTGATTTAGGACTTTTTTCGGTAAGACTGACCGCAATGACAATATTAGCCCCCATCTTCTGCACCACATCCACCGGTACCGGGTCTACTACTCCACCGTCTACCAGATAATAATCCTGATACTTTACCGGAGTGAAGATTCCCGGGATAGATATACTGGCTCTCACTGCCTTTATTACACTACCCTGATTTAAAATTACTTTTGCCCCGGTCTTTATATCAGTGGCAACTGCAGCAAAGGGGATTTTTAAATCATCGAAGGTTTTATCCTTTAAGGCAATTTTATTTAAAATTTCTTCTGCCCGGTTACCACTTATTAAACCTGATCGAGGGATAGTAGGGTCAAAGATAGCGAAAGACCCTCTCTGTTTCATAGCCAGGGCAGCTTCTTTCATTTGCTCTACAGAAGCTCCGGTAGCATATACAGCGCCCACCACTGAACCGATGCTGGTGCCGGCAATCATATCGATAGGAATATGATAGGCTTCCAGAACTTGAATGACTCCGATATGGGCCATTCCCCGGGCCGAGCCGCTCCCTAAGGCTAAGCCGAATTTTAATCCCTTCTTTTTGCATTTAGCTATTAAACTTTCCAACTCCTGGTCTTTTTCTATTTCAATATTTTTCATTTATTTATCCCCTGTTGTTAAAATAAAATGTCATTGCTTAACTCTATATAATCATAATTCGCCATCTAAATCAAAAAACCCTTCTTATTGAAAACATTTTGTGCAAATATATTTAAAAACATAAGGGAAATATTGTCATTGCAAGCTCCTTCAAGGAGCGCGGCAATCTCGTCTTTCCCCCTCTTTTCTAAAAACTTGTAACTTGTACCTCGCAACTTGCATCTTGTAAAAAACTTTTTCTTCAAAAAAGAAGGATTCTTCAAACTCTT
>JAYEJO010000157.1:0-8107 GCA_034660595.1 Candidatus Caldatribacteriota bacterium | reverse complement strand
TATATATTCATATTATCAAATTTTTAAGTTAATCATTTTTAGATGAACGTAACTATTATAACTTAACCATATATTCAAAAGGTTGACAAAGGCAAACTATCCAAAAGGACAGGACGCAAAGTTATGGGTCTAAAATATTTTATATTATGGCTGCCAAACTACCAACTTTTTATTCATTTTAGGAGATGAGCCAAATGGGAGATATAGATAAAGATAAAGAGCAGTTAATGAATAAAACGATAAAATCTGAAGAACTATACCGTTTAATTGCTGAGAGTACCAGTGATGTAATTACTTTACACCAGTTTAATTTAAAAGCAACATTTACTTATATCAGCCCTTCGGGTAAAGATATTGGCGGATATGAACCTAAAGAATTACTCGGCAAATCTCCTTTTGATTTTATCCATCCTGATGATAAAAAGAAATTATTTCCAATATTAAAAGATTATATTAATATCAAGTTAAAAAAGTTTTTTACTGGCAAAGAATTGCCTATCACCAAGAGAATCGAATTTCGCTTTAAAGACAAAGAAGGAAATTGGCGTGATTTTCAAAGCACTGGAAATGGTGTAGGAAACCAGCTGCTTTTTGTTACCAGAGATATCACCGGCCAGAAGAAAGTTGAAGAAGCTCTGCGGAAAAGCCATGAGGAATTTGCCAGTCTATTTAAGAGTAGTCCTGAAGCCTTGGTTTATACAGATGAAAAAAGTAATATCCTAGACATAAACCCCCGATTTACTGAACTTTTTGGTTATACCTTAGAAGAAGTTAAAGGTAGAAATATTGATGATGGCATGATTCATTCCCCTGATAGAATTGAAGAAGGTAAAGAGTTAGGCAGGATAGCCAAATCTAAAGGTTATTTTAAATATGAAACTATCAGGAAAAAGAAAGATGGAACTTTATTCCCTGTCTCCATTTCTGGTTCCGATATCACCATTGATGGTCAATTAAAAGGGATGTTAGTAATATATATAGATACTTCTGAACGTCAAAATATGTTAAATAGATTGAGAAAGAGTGAAGAAAAATACCGCAATCTTTTTGAGAATATGCCCGGAGCTTACTATCGCACAGATAAAGATGGGAATCTTATAATGATAAATCCGGAAGGAGCTAAATTATTTGGCTACAATTCTTCCGAGGATATCTTGGGAAAAAATACATCGCAACATTTATACTTTGCTCCGGAAGACAGAAAAAAATATCTTAAAGAATTAAAAAAGAATAAAGGGAATCTTAAAGACTTTGAACTAATTTTAAAAAAGAAAGACGGCTTTCCTCTGGTTATTTCTGATACCAGTCATTACTATTATGATAAAGAAGGAAAGGTTGCTGGAGTAGAAGGCATTTTTGTAGATATTACCGAACGTAAAAAGACTGAAGAAGCCTTTCAAAAAAGCCAAAAAGAATTCGCCAGTCTGTTTAAAAGTAACCCTGAGGCTTTAGTCTATCTGGATGAAAAGGGAATAATATTAGATGCAAATCTTCGTTTTTGCGAACTTTTTGGCTATACTCTAAAAGAAGTTAAAGGTAGAAATATTGATGATGGCATGATTCACACTCTTGACAAAATAGAGGAAGGTAAAAAGCTAAGCGTAAAGGGATTAAAAGGTTATCTTAATTACGAAACCATTAGAAAGAAAAAAGACGGAACCTTATTCCCCGTATCCATATCAGCTACACCGCTGGTAATAGACGGACAAGCCAAAGGAGAGATAGGGATATATATTGATATTACCGAACGTAAACGAAACGAGCAGCTCCAACAAGTTCTATACAATATCTCTAAAGCCGTCAACTCCCCCATATCTTTAAAACAACTCTATAAAACTATCCACAAAGAACTGAGTACCATCATCGATACCACCAATTTTTATATCGCCCTTGTCAATGAGAAAGAAGATAAGATTTTCTTTCCTTATCATGTCGATGAGAAGGACGATAATTTCCCTATTTTCAACTTTAGTACTTCCAATACCCTTACTACTTATGTTATAAAAACAGGAGAACCCCTGCTTAATGATAATAGTCAATATGAGGAGATGATAAGGCAGGGGATATTGTCCCCTTGGGGTAGCACTACTCCACAGAGTATCTGGTTAGGAGCCCCCCTAAAGATAGAAGATAAAGTAATCGGGGCTATGGCAGTTCAAAGCTATACTAACCCTGATCTTTATTCTAAAAAAGACATCAAACTCTTAGAATTCGTCTCCTCTCAGGTAGCCATTGCCATAGAGAGAAAACAGACCGAAGAGAAAATCAGACACCTAAGCTTCCATGATGCCCTAACCGGTCTTTACAACCGGGCTTACTTCGAGGAAGAACTGGAAAGGTACAACTTCCCCCGTTACTACCCTTTAAGTATAGTGATGCTCGATGTCAACGGCCTAAAAGTTACCAACGATACCTTTGGTCATCATGAGGGAGACCGGCTCTTACAGCACCTCTCCCAGACCCTTACCTCCGTCTCTCGTCAGGGGGACATTCTGGCCCGTATCGGGGGAGATGAGTTTGCCATCCTCTTACCTTCTACCAGTACCCAAGAGGCCCATAGATTCTGTGAGAGGGTCAAAAAAGCCTGTCAGCAGAATAAGATAGAGCCCATCTACTTAAGACCGAATATCTCTTTAGGTCATACTACTCAGGAGGGAGAATACAAAGATACCACCACTCTATTAAAAGAAGCAGATAAGAAGATGTATCAGGATAAACTCTTCAATGGTAAAAGCAGAGAAAAACACTTCTTAGAGGCCTTCCGTATCGTCTTAGCCGAACGGGACCCTCATACCTCTGATCATGCCCAGAGACTCCAGGAGTTAGCACTTTCTTTAGGTGAAAGAGTGGGTCTTACCGAATACCAGTTGGGGAACTTAAAACTCTTAGCCTTACTTCACGATATGGGTAAGATCGGCATCCCGGACAGTATCCTTTTTAAGACCTATATCCTAACTTCCTCGGAATGGGAGAAGATGAGGGAACATTCCAGTATAGGGTACCGCATGGCTAAAAACATTCCTGATTTTGCCCCCATTGCCCAGGAGATCCTCTACCACCATGAACACTGGGATGGCACCGGTTATCCGGAGGGTCTAAAAGGAGAAAAGATCCCCCTCCTTTCCCGCATTATCTCTATTGTCGATGCCTATGATGTGATGCAGTCCCGTAGACCTTATAAAGGTGCGGTAAGTAAGGCCAAAGCCCTAAAAGAGATTAAAAAATGTGCCGGTTCCCAGTTTGACCCCCAACTGGTGGAGATATTTTTGAGGATAGAAAATGGCAAAAAAGCGAATAGGAAAAGAAGTGAAGTTATTCCCTAAATTATATATATGAATAAGTTTTAATTCTTGATATTTAAACCCCTCTTTGATATATTAAGGTGCATAGTGTACTTTTTAAAATAAATGACCACCATCGGGATAAACACAAAGATAAATACAGAGAAGATTTCAGAGAGTATAGAGAATTTATTTTAAAGCATAGGAAATAATATGACAGAGTTAGTCCTTATGTACCTGGCATTTTTTATTGCTGCAGGTATTAGTTCCATGATTGGTATAGGCGGCGGAGTGCTTTATGTCCCTATTTTATTAGCCTTCGGTTTTCCTTTTTACCAAGCTGCAGCAATTAGTATTTTTATAATAATGGCTCTCTCTATTTCATCTTCTTTGGTATATCATCGAGTTCAATTGGTAGATTGGAAATTAGCTTTAATAATTGAACCTTTAACTGCTATTATGTCCCTTATAGGCGGATATTATTCTTCCTTTATTCAAATTAAAGAATTAAAAATATTGTTTATTTTGGTTCTGATTGTTTCCGGATATTTTATGCTAAAACCAATTAAAGAAATTCAAAGCAAATTTATCAATCAAAGAAAATGGGGTTATTGGCTAAGAAAATTTGGAGAAGAAGAATATTCAATTAATCTTTTAATTGGATTTCCTATTACTGCTCTGGCCGGTTTAATGGCGGGCTTATTAGGCATAGGAGGAGGAGTAATTAAAGTACCTTTAATGGTTTTATTACTGGGAGTTCCTATGAAGATTGCAGTGGGAACCTCCTGTCTTATGGTAGGAATAACTGCTTTATTTGGTTTTTGGGGGCACTTTTTTGCCGGACATTTTGAACCTAAAATGGCTTTAGTTCTGGCTTTAATGGTTTTTGCCGGGGCTCAAGCCGGTTCCCGGATATCTGTAAAAGTAGATAAAATTTTATTGAAAAAAATTTATGCTATATTTCTTTTTCTAATCTCTGCCTGGATGATGGTGAATGTGGTAAAATAATTAATAAAAAGAGGTAATGATTATGAGGGTTATCGGTATAACCGGATACAAGAAAAGTGGTAAAACTACTTTGACAATAAAATTATCTGATGAGTTAACGAAAAGAGGTTATAAAGTAGCAGTAGTAAAACATACTAGCGAAGACCTTGATCTGGCCAATTCGGATACTTCAAAATACAAAGAAGGCCTGACTCAGGTAGCAGCAATCACTCCAGAAGAGTCAGTAATATTTTTAAAGAACAAAAAGAATTTAGAAGAGATTATAAAATATTTTGAGGCAGATATTATCTTGGTAGAAGGTTTTAAAAAGGGGAAAACTTTTCCTAAAATCGTGTGCTTAAAAGAGGAAAGCGAGAAGGCTGAATTGTTTGACGGATTACAGCTTTGCACAGCTGGTTTTATTTCTAAGGAGTTAAACCCGAAACTTTGCGACTTTAATATTTTAAACGATGAGGATATAAAAAAGATAGCAGAAATAGCTATTAATAAATCTTTTAAATTACCCAATCTGAATTGCGGGGAATGCGGATTTCAAGATTGTTATGGGTTAGCTCAGGAGATTGTTAAAGGGAATAAGACTCCCGGCGATTGTCCTTCTTTAGAACCTTCAACTTTGGTAAAAGTAAATGGGAAGATAATCTCAATGAATCCCTTTATAGCAAAAATTGTAAAAAACACTATTGTCGGACTTTTGTCTCCTCTGAAAGGTTTTGCCAAAGGAGATATTGAGATAAAGATAAAACAAAAATAAATTCGTATATCGTATTTCGTATATCGGTAAAACCGTTAGCCGGTTATCCGGTTTGCCGGTTAGTTGGTTGAGAAAATAGAACAAAGAAGCCAGGAGTCAGGAGCCAGAATCCAGGAGCAAAAGAAGTCTATAGCAAAGAATAGAGAGAAAAGAAAAAGTCAGAATAAATTCGTATCGAGTATTGCGTGAAGAGAAAGAGCAAATAGCGTAGAGAGTATACATTGTTACCTGGTTGATGAATTAATATCAAACTAATTAACCAGTTAACTAAATAACTATTTAACCAATGGGGAGGTAATTTTTAAATGTCAGTAGTATTAATTAAACCAAAAACAAATAGCAAAGAAGAGATAAAAGAAGAGATAATATATGATGCCATAATAATCGGAGGCGGGCCTGCCGGCTTAACTGCGGGTATCTATCTTAGCCGGGCCAGGATGAATACTTTATTAATTGAAAAAGCTATGCCTGGCGGACAGGCAATTCTTACTGAAATTATTGAAAATTATCCTGGCTTTCCCCATGGCATTGCGGGGCCTGAATTAATGCAGAAAATGGAGGAGCAGGCTGTCCGATTCGGCCTAAAAATAGAATATGGGGAAGTAGCAGAAGTTAAAATAAAAGAAGATAAAATAAAAATAGTAAGAATTAATAATCAAGAATATAAAACACTAACTGTTATTCTGGCTTCCGGTGCAGAAGCGAGCAAATTGGAAGTCCCCGGGGAAGAAGAATTAAGAGGGAGAGGAGTTTCTTATTGTGCTACCTGTGATGCCCCCTTTTTTAAGCACCAAAAAATAGTAGTGGTTGGTGGAGGAGATACGGCAATTGAAGAAGCTTTATATTTAACTAAATTTGTTTGGGAAGTAACCATTATTCACCGTCGAGATAGATTAAGAGCAACCAAGATATTACAGGAAAGAGTTTTTGCTAATAAGAAAATAAATTTTGCCTGGGATTCAGTAGTAACAAAAGTATTAGGCAATGAAAAAGTAGAGGGTGTTTTGATTCAAAACAAAAAAACAGGCGAAGAAAAGGAAATTCCCTGTCAAGGTGTTTTTGTTTTTGTGGGGAACATACCTAATTCAAATTTTTTAAAGGAGTTAGTGAAATTAGGCAAAAAGGGCTATATTTTAACTGACGATAATATGATGACCTCACAAGAAGGTATCTATGCCTGCGGAGATGTTAGAAAAAAGCTCTTAAGACAGGTGGTTACTGCCTGTGGAGAAGGAGCTACCGCTGCTTTCGCTGCCCAAAAATATATTGAAGAAATAAAAGGGATTTCCTATAGATAGAAGAAGAGAGGATAAAAAATGAATTTTGGAATATCAACTATGCCACTTGAGGATTATCAGTTAAAATCAAAATTAACTTTGTTAAAAGAGGCGGGGATAAAATATCTTGAAGTAAAACCTAAAGAAGGACATTTCAATTATCATGATCCCAAATATCTGGATGAAATGTCTAAAGAATTTAAAAGAAATGGAATAAAAGTAGTATCAATGCATATGCCTATTCACGGAGCAGATATTTCCCTGATTGAGGAATATGACCGGGTATGGTCTATCCGGGAAGTGGAAAAAACAGCTCTTGCCTTACTAAGATTAGGAGGAGAGATTTTAGTAGTTCATCCGGGAAGTGAAATTAAAGATGAGAAGATGAGGAAAGCGCGACGAGAAAAGAGTGAACAAAGTTTAGAAGAGATACTAAAATTTTGTGAACGCTGGGGAATTAAGATTGCTTTAGAGAATACTTTACCCGGAAAGACCGGTGACAGCATACTTGAGATTCTGGAGATAGTAAAAAAATTTGATTCTAAAAATTTAGGAATTTGTCTGGATACCGGACATTGCAACATAACTTCTTCCCTTTATAATCATAGCGGAGTTGTGGAGTGTTTGCCGGAAATAAAAGATTATTTATGCCATTTACATATCCATGATAATTCCAGAAAGAGTGATGACCATTATCTCCCTTTTGAAGGCAATATAGATTGGAAAGGATTTGTAAAGGGCTTAAAAGAAATTAATTACCAGGGGATATTTATGTTTGAATTAAGGAAGAAAACAAATAATGAAAAAATGCTCCGAACGATTAAAGAATTGTATCTAAATTTATTTCAGGGAGACAAAAATGACTGAAAAAAAAGGACATCTTTATTGGTTACGAAGAAAATTGCCTGACCAAAAGGTTTTAGAACGGATGGATTCATTATTAAAAGAATTAAATTTACATACAGTTTGTGATAGTGCCCTGTGTCCCAATCGAGGCGAGTGTTTTAAAAAAGGAACAGCTACTTTTATGATATCAGGGAATATCTGTACACGAAACTGTAAGTTTTGTGCTGTAGAAAAAGGGAAACCACTCCCCCTAGACCCGGAGGAACCCTATCATATTGCACAAGCTGCTAAACGTTTAAATCTTAAACATATAGTAGTTACTTCTGTAACCAGAGATGATCTGTTGGATGGTGGAGCAAAACACTTTGTCCAGACCATCGTAGAGATTAAAAAGATACTCCCTGAAAGCACTATAGAGGTGTTAGTCCCTGATTTTCAGGGTTCCTGGGAAGCACTTCAAATAGTAATAGATGCTCATCCGGAAGTTATAAATCATAATATTGAAACGGTTGCCCGTCTATATAATTTAGTAAGGCCAAAAGCAGTTTATAAGCGTTCCTTGGAGCTATTAAGACAGGTTAAGATTCGGGGTAGAAATATTATTTCTAAATCTGGGATTATGGTAGGCTTGGGAGAGGAAAAGGAAGAGGTTATCAAAGTGATGAAAGATTTGCGAGAAGTGGATTGTGATATTTTAACTATAGGTCAGTATTTAAAGCCATCCCCTCACCATTTAAAAGTCAGCGAGTATATCCATCCCGATAAATTCGAAGAATATCAGAAGATAGGGATGTCCTTAGGCTTTAAATATGTAGCGTCAGCCCCCTTAGTGCGTAGTTCCTATCACGCCGGAGAAATATTAAAAACTCTAACTTAATCGTATAAAAATTTCCTTTTTCTGTAAACCCCTATTCTAGCATATAATAATAAAACGAAAAATTAAA
>JAYEJO010000156.1:0-1813 GCA_034660595.1 Candidatus Caldatribacteriota bacterium | reverse complement strand
TATTAGAGTGGCACCACGGAATTAACCTTTCGTCTCTTGGAGATGAAAGGTTTTTTTGTTTATATACCCGTACACTTTATCAAGAGGGGTCTAATAGATAATAATTTTAATATTAAATTATATTAATCTGTTAGACTCAATCAGGGTGGCACCGCGGAAAAAATAGCTCTCCGTCCCTATTATTAGAATAAATTGGGACAGAGGGCTTTTTTATTTACCCAATACCCAATACGGATTTTTCCTGATTCCTGGTTTTTCCCTATTATTTTCTTAACTAGCTAACCAGGTAACCAATTAACTATATAACTAAATGTATACGCTCTACGCTAAACGCTGTACGCTAATATACGAGATACGAAGAGAGAGAGGAGGTTAGGTATGTTTATATTTTTATTGTGTAATTGGCCCCCCAGGGGGCAAGAGATATTTACAAGAGAGTAAAAAAGATAATTTAGTTAAAATTAAATTTTTAAATTTGAAAGGAGAAAGAAAAAAATGAAAAGAGTTAAATTTGTTCTTAATGAAAAAGAGATGCCCACTGCCTGGTATAATATTTTAGCTGATTTGCCGGAGCCGCTCCCACCCTCTTTACACCCAGGAACAGGCAAGCCTATTGGGCCAGATGATCTTGCTCCCTTATTTCCCATGGCTTTAATAGAACAGGAAATGAGTGCCGAGAGGTATATCGAAATTCCCGAAGAAGTGCAGGAGGTTTATCGGATATGGAGACCGACTACCCTTCACCGAGCCCGGAGATTAGAGAAAGCACTGGATACACCCGCTAAAATTTACTATAAGTATGAAGGTACCAGTCCTCCCGGAAGCCATAAACCCAATACGGCGGTAGCCCAGGCTTACTATAATAAGATAGAAGGGATTAAACGGCTAACTACTGAAACGGGGGCGGGGCAATGGGGCAGTGCCTTATCTTTTGCCGGTGCCTGTTTTGGTCTGGAGATTAAAGTATATATGGTCAAGATTAGTTACATGCAAAAACCATATCGTCGGGTAATGATGGAGACCTGGGGAGGAAAGTGTATTCCCAGTCCTTCCCCTTACACTGAAGCCGGGAGAGCTATGTTAGCCAAAGATCCTAATACTACAGGGAGTCTGGGTATGGCAATTAGTGAGGCAGTAGAAGAAGCAGTTAAGCATGATGATACCCATTATTCCCTGGGAAGTGTATTAAACCATGTTTTATTACACCAGACTATAATCGGATTAGAAGCAAAAAAGATTATGGAACAGATTGACGAATATCCTGATATTATTATTGGCTGTGTGGGAGGAGGGTCAAACTTTGCCGGTCTTTTCTTGCCATTTGTGAAAGATAAGATTGAAGGGCGAAAACCTGATTTAAAAATAATAAATGTTGAACCGGCAAGCTGTCCGACTTTAACCAGGGGACCTTATGAGTATGATTATGGTGATGTAGCCGGGCTCACCCCTTTAACGAAGATGTATACTCTGGGGCATGGTTTTGTTCCCCCACCTGTTCATGCTGGTGGTTTAAGGTATCACGGAATGGCTCCCATTATCTGTCATTTACTTAAATTAGGATTAGTGGAAGCTCGGGCAGAACATCAATTGGGAACTTTTGAGGCAGGAGTAACCTTTGCCAGAAACGAAGGGATTATTAGTGCCCCGGAAACAAATCATGCTATCCGAGTTACTATCGATGAGGCACTTAAATGTAAAGAATCCGGAGAAGCAAAAACAATACTACTGGCACATAGTGGACATGGACATGTGGATATGGCGGCTTATGAAGCTTACTTTGCCGGAAAATTAAAAGATTATGCCTATCCTCAGG
>JAYEJO010000155.1:0-1827 GCA_034660595.1 Candidatus Caldatribacteriota bacterium | reverse complement strand
TGAAGAGATGGTCTTATCTTCTCTAAAGCTGTCTCTACTCTTTCTTTCATTACTTCCTCCTAAAAATAAATTATTGATTACACAGATTAACATAACTACAAATCTGATTTCCTCAACTTTAACTAAAATATGTTAGCATATAATCAAATTGATGTCTATTGCATTTTGTAGTCTGTGTCAACCTTTTGGGGGTAGTTTCCTTTGGTGAAAAAATTTCTTCTGGCTTCGGGTAGACCTACCCCTTGTTCTATTAAGGCTTATTGTTTTTACCAATAAGCATAATTGTCCTTATTTTATTTAGGTTACAGTAATACATTTTAATCTTCTTTCTTACATTTTCTTTAACTGATTAATAATATCCTACTTCAGTAAGTCTTCGCAAAACACCTACCCAGGGTTTACCCTGATCTGGTCCGGAAAATACAGGTATGGTTACCTCGATAAGAGGAGAAGTCTCTGCCTCTTTCTTAAAGCAGGAGGCAGGAAGAGGTGATTTGTACTTGTCTACTTTAATATTTCGTTCTCTTTCGGTCTCCCACCACTTATCCCATTCGTTATTTAGGATGGTTTCTTTTATCTTTAGGAGAGCCAAGGCTCCCGGTTTACTCCAGCTCATCCCTTTCTTCTTAAAGCGGGAGGCTATCACTTTGTTTATGTTTGATTCTATCGCTCCGGCCCTTTCTATCCCTTTATCTTTTAGTTTAAACTGATTGGTAATCCCTTGACGGTTACGGGATATGTAGGTATAGAGTTTTACTAGATTATCTTTTTCTTTAAGGTCATAGGAATTTCTGATTAGCCGGTCTATTACCGATAAACCCTTGTCTATCTGATTAGATAACAGCAGGTCTTTTATTACCTTCTGTTCTGGTTTCCTTCTACCTAAGGATTCTTTAAACTTTTTGTAAAGATGGTAGAGACAGAGAATATAGGTGGCTAAAGGAAAGTAGTCTTTGATCCCGGAGGTGATCCAGGAGTCTCCATCTCCGCCGAAGATGACCTTTTTTACTTTGGAGAGGGAGAGTCTCTCTTCTGCTAGGAGACTTAATTTTTCCATAAAGCCTTTCCCGGTACCGATAAAGGTGAATTTCTCGGTTAGTCTTTTAGATTTACCGGTAGAATAACGGGCTTCTTTGCCGGTATAACCTACTCCCACTTTTACTTCCATCTTTTCTTTTTTCTTCTTGCCTCTATGCTGTAAACTAATATAGGTAGCATCTGCTTCCATGTAGGCAGTATCAGGGGCATTCCTATCCGGGTAATCCAAGTTTTCTATCTGTCTTAACTTTTTCTCCTGGTTTTCTATGATTAATTTGCCTTCTTTTAATACTGATTGCCTTATGGCCTCATGGCAGCGGGGGCCACCGATTAGGAGTCTTATTCCCTCTACTACCTCCCGATAGGAAGAAAAAGCGGAAAGAAAACACTCTATCCTGGCCCGAGATAGGCTGATGCGTTGGTTTTTAACTATACTTAAGGCCTCATCTAAAAGGTAACAACTTTTACCGGTCTTCTTGTCTTTGTAACGGGTACGGGAATAGAGGATATCACCGAAACGGGTAAGGAAGTATTTTTCTCTTTTACCGGTATTCTTTAGTTTTCCTCTTTCTCTCTTGTTACGCAAGCAGCTGTCTATGTCGGTAATAGCTTTTTCAAAGACCTTACGGGCTATATTCTGTAATATTTCAAAGAGCATATCTTCCAGGATATCAAAGGTTAGACCCTTAATGGGTATTTTAACCTTGACCTGGGGAAAAGTTATTGTTATAGTATCCTAAGGGTGAGCGCTTACCTCCTTTTTGTAAAGGGTTTTGGTTTATATAGGTA
>JAYEJO010000154.1:0-8259 GCA_034660595.1 Candidatus Caldatribacteriota bacterium | reverse complement strand
TTAAAAAAGGGAAAGGTAAAGATGATAGAAGTAATTAAACGTAATAATACAGTACAATATTTTGATCCAAATAAGATAATAAATGCTATTACTCAGGCAATGCGTGAAACCATAAAGGGAGTAGATAGGGAACTATGTATATCTATTGCTGCAAAAATAAAAAAAGACTTGCAGGCTTCCAAAGAAAGCATAACAGTTAATGATATACAGGAACGGGTAGAAACAGAACTGATGAATAGCGAAAGGAAAGATGTTGCAAAAATTTATATCTTATATAGAAAACAGCGTGACGAATTAAGAGAAATCCCCAAAAAAAATCACAAGTTATTAACGGATGACTTTATCAGCCAATACAAACATCTCCCCAATCCCTTTCCCACTCAATTGGGTCAATTTGTTTATTACCGAACTTATTCCCGATGGTTACCTCTGGAAAAAAGAAGAGAATATTGGTGGGAAACAGTAAGAAGAACAGTAGAGTTTAATTGCAGTTTGGTTAAAACTACACAGCGTGAAGCCGAACTTCTCTACGATAATGTTTTTCATTTAAGACAATTTTTAGCCGGGAGAAGCCTTTGGATTGGAGGAACGGAAGTAAGCTCAAAATATCCCATGGCAAATTTCAACTGCAGCTTTATAGTCTTAGATAATTTTAATGCCTTTAAAGATTTGTTTTACCTGTTAATGATCGGATCTGGGGTAGGGATAAGAGTTTTAAAATCAGATGTAAAAAAATTACCAAAAATAAGAACAAATATAAAGATTATACACGAATTATATTCCCCTTTACCTAAAGAGAAGAGAGAAGATTTAACCAGTATCACTTTTGAAAATAATACCGCCCATATTATAATCGGAGATAGCAAAGAAGGTTGGGTGGAATCATTAGACTATTATTTAAACATACTATATAAAAATGAATACCGGGAAATAGAAACTATTATTTTTAATTTTAATAATGTCAGACCAAAAGGAGAAAAGTTAAAAACTTTTGGTGGTACTGCTTCCGGATACGAAAGCTTAAGAGAGATGTTTTCTAAAATCGATAAAATAGTGAAAATAAATTGTTTTGATAATTTAAAAAAATTACGACCAGTAGATTGTCTGGATATAGCTAATATCATTGGCCAAAATGTAGTAGTAGGAGGAGTCAGGCGGACAAGTGAAGTTGTATTATTCGATAAAGATGACCAGGATATTTTAAATGCTAAAAATAATCTCTACGAACAAGTAGATAGTAAATGGATAAAAAATGAAGCCATTTCCTATCGTGAAATGAGTAATAATAGTATTTTTTATACTTCTAAACCAACTCGGGAACAACTCTCCTGGCATGTAAAGCAAATGAGATATAGTGGCGAGCCTGGTTTTATGAATGCAGAAGCAGCCGCAAAAAGAAGACCTAATTTGCAAGGAGCTAATCCCTGTATGGAGGTATTGCTTGATAGAGACCAAATGTGTAATTTGACTACCGTAAATGTATTAGGTTTTGTACATAACGGTAAATTAGATAAGAATAAATTATTTGAAGCTCAAAGGCTTTCTATACGAGCAGGATTTCGGATGACCTTTTTAGACTTGGAGTTAGATCAATGGGATATAAAGCAAAAAAGAGATAGATTAGTAGGCTGTAGTTTGACCGGATGGCAGGATATGGTAAATGCTGCCGGAATGACTAAAGAGGAACAATCAGAATTAAGAAAAAAATTAAGAGATATTGTTCACCGGGAAGCAGATTCCTATGCACAAAAGTTAGGAGTTGAACCTCCTTTGCTTATGACCACAGTGAAACCGGAAGGTACTCTTTCCCAATTACCAACCGTTTCCAGCGGAGTACATCATTCTCATTCTCCTTATTTTATCAGAAGGGTTCGTATTAATGCCAATGACCCCTTGCTTAAGGTTTGTGAAGAATTAGGATATGATATAAAACCGGAGAATGGACAGACTGAGGAAAATTGCCAAACAAAGGTAATCTCTTTTCCTTGTTGCGCTCCGGAAGGGAAAACCAAAAAAGATGTTTCCGCTATAGAACAATTAGAAATTTATCGTTCTTTCCAAAAAGAATATACAGATCATAATACTTCTATTACTATTCACGTGCAAAACCATGAATGGGAAGAAGTAGAGGAATGGTTATGGAATAATTGGGATGAAATAGTAGCAGTAAGTTTTGTCTCTTTAGATAATAGTTTTTATGCTCAAATGCCTTATGAGGCGATAACAAAAAAAGAATATGAGAAGAGAGCAGAAGAAATGTTACCGTTTATTCCTTCACTTATTTCAAAATATGAAAAAGAAGAAGTAGAGATCGATGTAGGGGATGAATCGTGTTCTAGTGGAGCATGCCCTATTAGGTAGAAAAAATAAGGAAGTCATTTTAAATAAAGAGTAAGACATTATTCCCCCACTTCTGATATTATTTCTCTAATAGTTTTGATTCATCGTAAGATATTTTATTCTGGCTTTTATCCTGATGTCTTTCTAAGGCAAGCTGGATTAATTGGTCAATTAAATCAGAATAAGGGATACCGCTCGCCTGCCATAAGCGGGGGTACATACTGACAGAAGTAAAACCGGGGATGGTATTAATTTCACTCAAATATATTTTATTTTCTTTTTTGGTTACAAAAAAGTCTACCCGGGCCATCCCGGCAGCATCAACGGCTTTAAAAGCACGAAGGGCAACCCGCTGAACCTCCTGGGATATTTCATCAGGTAAATCAGCCGGAATAATTAATTGTGTCCCCTCCTCTATATATTTTGAATCATAATCGTAAAATTCTCTTGCCGGCTTAATTTCACCTACTACTGAAGCCCGGGGTTCATCATTACCTAAAACGCCGCATTCTATCTCTCTTGCTTCTTCTAACCCCTCTTCGATCAAAATCTTTCTGTCATAAGAAGAAGCTAAATCTATAGCCTTCTCTAATTCTTCTTTCTTGTGAACCTTGGTTATTCCTACACTTGAACCTAAATTGGTGGGCTTTACAAAAAGAGGATATTCGAAGTTATCTTGAACTAAAGATAAGATTTTCTCTTTATCTTTTTGCCACTCTTTTCTCTTAATGGTTAACCACTTTAATATGGGCAAATCCTTCTGTTGAAATATGATCTTCATTAAATCTTTGTCCATAGAAATTGCTGAGGCTGCCACTCCCGCTCCCACATAGGGAATGTTAGCCAACTCCAAGAGGCCTTGTACTGTTCCATCCTCTCCATGAGGACCGTGTAATACCGGGAAAATTACGTCTAACTTTTCTAAAGCTGAGTTTTTATCTAATCTTTGATTATTATCTATCCGTACCAGGGCGCTGCCGGAAGGGTCATTCAATAAAATTACCGTGTTTCTCCCTTCTATTCTACCAGATTGAAGAGCCACTTCAGAGTCCTGGGGAGATATCCATCTGCCTTCTTTGGTTATACCGATAGGGACTAAAGTATATTTATCTTTATCTATTGCCTTAATAATTGAGGAGGCGGAACAAAAGGAAACCTCATGTTCTCCCGACTTTCCTCCAAAAATTATTCCTACTCTTATTTTTTTAGTTGTCATTTTGTGCCTTTCTTTTTAATGTTTTCTGTGGGCACGGTGCATCGTGCCCCCGCATTACTACTTTGTCATTCCCGCTATCTTTTTTGTCATTCCCGCGGAAGCGGGAATCCAGATTAACAAATTTATTTATTTTTTAGATTGTAATCATCTTTTATAAATTTAATACCTCCACAGTTCCTTCTTCAATATCTAAGTATAAAAGTTTATTTCGAAATAGCTTTCCTCTTTTTAATAATATCTTAACTACTTCTTGAGCTTCCAAAGAGGCAATTATAGCAGGAGTCACTGTAGGAGCCCCCAATGTTACCTCGCTCCCATGTTCAGGCAAATCTCTATCAGCGCCATAAATTAATTCTAATCCTTTGTTTTCCGGGAAAATGGTGGTAAGTTGGCCATTAAATCCCGCTATAGCACCATGAACCAGGGGAATTTTTAAATCTCTGCAGGCTTTTTGGAGCATAAAACGAGAAGGAAGATTATCCAGAGCATCTACTACTACATCTACTCCTTCAATAATTTTTTTCACATTATCTGAATCAATGAAAACAGAATGTACGGTAATCTCTATAGAGGAACTTATTTCTTTTACCCTATTTACTGCGACCTCAGTTTTGCTCTGGCTTAAATTGTTTTCGGTGGAAAGTATCTGCCGGTTTAAATTGCTATCTCCTATTATGTCTTTGTCTGCAATTATTAATTCTCCAATTCCCATCCGAGCTAAAAGTTCTAATACTGTTCCTCCCAATCCACCAGCTCCGATTATGGCAACTTTTGACTGAAGCAATTTTACCTGTTCGGAAGGACTGATTACTCCTAAATTACGGTGATAACGTTCAGGAATTATATTATTTTTTAGAGCTGATATCTCTATTTCTCGGGATTTAGTTTGAAATTTACAAGCTATTTCTTTAATCTGTTTTACTGAAATACTATAATATTTCTTTCCGGAAGGATTTATCGCTTCTTTTCTTGTTTTCTCTAATTCCCTGAGAATTGTTTCTTCTTTTTCATTTTTCATATTTTCTTTTTTCCTTCCTCTCCGCTATCCGCTTATTAGGGCGTATGCAATACGCCCCTACTTGTTTCTTGTAATCTTATAATTCGCAACTGTTTTTCCTTTCTTCCCTATCCGCTCTACGCTACACTCCGAGATACGATTCACAAGTTACGAGATACGAATAAGGCTCCTTGCTTCTTTCTCCTTCTTCTTCTTTGCTATATACTATATACTACATACTATATACTATCTTTTTTATATTTGTCTTTTAATTTTTCCAGCCTTTGTTTAATCTCTTTTTCAAATCCTCTATCAGTAGGAAAATAATATTTTTTTCCTTTTAATTCTTTAGGGAGATGTTCCTGGATAATATATCCATCCTTAAAATTATGGGCATATTTATAACCTTTACCGTAATCTAAATTCTTCATTAAAGTAGTAGGGGCATTACGAATAACCAAAGGAACTGGTAATGGCCCCCATCTTTTAATATCTTCCTGGGTGAGCTTATAACCTTTGTAGAGGGCATTACTCTTGGGGGCACAGGCTAAATAAGTGGCGGTCTGAGCTAAAGCTAAATTTCCTTCAGGCATCCCTAAAAAATGTACTGCCTGCATAGCTGACACTGCTACTTGTAAGGCCTGGGGGTCAGCATTCCCTATATCTTCTGAGGCAAATCTCACCAGACGTCGGGCAACATAGAGGGGATTTTCTCCGGCTTCAAGCATTCGGGCTACCCAGTAAATTGCAGCATCGGGATCAGAATCGCGCATACTCTTATGCAGAGCAGAGATAATATTATAATGTTCTTCCCCGGTCTTATCATAACGCAAGCATCTCTTCTGGACTACCTCTTCGATAATTTTTAAACTTATATTTCTTACGCCCTGTGTATCAGGCTTGGTAGTTATCACTGCAAATTCTAAAATATTTAAAGCTATACGAGCATCTCCATAGGCAAGTTCAATAATAAAATCTAAAACCTTCGGTTCTAATTTTATCTTATATTTTCCCAGACCTTTTTCTTTATCCGGCAAAGCCTTTTCCAAAATATTTTTCAAGTCTTCCGGAGATAATGGTTCTAATATATATACAGTAGACCTCGATAAAAGAGGGGAAATAACCTCAAAAGAAGGATTTTCGGTGGTAGCTCCAATCAAGACTATGGTTCCATCTTCTACGTAGGGCAAAAAAGCATCCTGCTGGGCTTTATTAAATCTATGAATTTCATCCACAAATAGAATAGTCTTTTGATTGTAATATTTTCTCCTATCCTGAGCTTCTTTGATAATTTTCCTTAAGGCAGGCACACCTGAAATTGCCGCACTGAAGGGGACAAAATGAGTCTTGGTTATTTTGGCGATAATTCTTGCCAGAGTTGTTTTTCCGGAACCGGGAGGACCCCAGAGGATAATCGATTGCAGTTCATCTTTTTCGATAGCTTCACGTAAAGGCTTCCCCGGACCAACAATCTTTTCCTGTCCTAAGAAGTCTTCTAATTTTTCCGGCCTAATCCTATCGGCAAGAGGAGCGCTATTCATTTTATTTTTTTCAAAATTATCAAAAAGTTCCATTAAAAATTACCTTAATCATATTTTGTTTAATTTTACCATCTTTCCGAGTATTTTAGAAATCCTTTAATCGGCAGGTCACTTATCCATCTTCTCAAACTCATCTTTTAGTATCCCCATCAAGATTACATCATAATATTTCCCACCATAAAATTGACCTTTTCTTAACCTGCCCTCTTCTTTAAATCCGCATTTCTCATAACAGCGCACACCCCTCTGATTATAATCAAAGACCCGAAGATATACTTTGTATAAATTCATCTGATTAAAAGCATGGTTAAGCAGGATTTTTATGGCATCTGTACCATAACCCTTACCCCAATATTCTTTATTGCCGATTACAATTCCCAATTCTGCATTCCTATTCTTCCAATCAATTTTATGTAAACTAATCTGCCCTATATAATCTCCCTTTTTAGTTTCCATAACCAGATTCTTCTCTGTATCATTATGACTCATCGCCCTTTCTAAAAACTTTTCCTCTTCTGCCCGAGAAACCGGATATAGAAAGGAAGATAAATATTTAGTAACCTCCCGGTCATTTACCCATTTCATTATTTCTTCCAGGTCTTTCTTCTCCACAGCCCTTAAATTTACTAATTTTCCTTTAAGCATATTCTCCTCTTCCCAAAAGTTAACTAAAGGTGCCAGGCACCTTTAGTTAACTTTTTAAAAATAAAAAATTATTTTTTCTATTATAGCAGGAATTTTAAATTATTTGTAGAAAGTAAATATAGTATCGAGTATATAGTATTGAGTATCGAGTTAAGAAAGCGAAAGAAAAGAAAAAGTTTGCACTAACTAAAAAGGAGATTCATTCAATGGTTAATAAATTAAAAGTGGCTTGCCTTCAGATAAGTGCAAGAGAGTATGAGGATAGATACGAAAATAAAGAAAATATCTTAAGAATGATTGACAAGGCAGCGGAAAGCCATCCTCAATTGCTGGTCTTACCGGAATGCGTCTATCCTGCCTATTACATTTCCCCGCTAATTGTAAAAAATTCCTTAGAATTCCAGAAATCGACTCTGGAACTAATTGATGAAGTTAAAGAAAAGGCTAAACTATATAAATGCTACATAGCTTTAGGAATAGTGGAAACTGATATAATCGAAAATATTCTTTATAATTCTGCTTTACTTATCAATCCAGAAGGTCAGGAGATAAGCCGCTTCCGAAAATCTTACCTCTGGCACTTTGATTCTCACTGGTTCTGCGCCGGCGAACAATATCCGGTAATTGAGACCGAATTCGGGAAAATAGGGATGTTTATCTGTTCTGATGGACGGCTCCCTGAAATAGTCCGTTGTTTAAGCTTACAAGGAGCTGACATTTTGCTTGACCTTACCAATTGGGTCACCTCAGGATTTGAGAAAGAAAACCTTACCAATCCTCAGGTAGAATATATGATTCCTACCCGAGCCCTGGAAAACCGGGTGTGGATAATTGCCGCTAATAAAGTGGGAATGGAAGCAAAGAGCATATTATATTGTGGGAAAAGCGCTGTCTTTACACCTGATGGCGAGGTAGCCAAAATTGCCTCTTCTTGCCAGGAAGAGATTCTCTTTTATGAAATTTCCCTTGATGAAGCTACAGATAAATCAATTGACCATCAAATAAATATAATTGATGACCGCAGACCGGAACTTTATTCCGAATTGGCTCAACCCACTGATACCTTGCCTATCTATTCTATTATGGGAAAAAAGACTGGCCTTAAAAATCCGAATCCGCTTACCGCAGTAGTACAAATAGAATTTGAAGATAATTTTAAAAAATATCTCCAAAAGATAGAATTCTTCATAAATAATTTATGGGAACAGGAGACTGATATTATTATCTCCCCCGAATGTGATTTTATTTTCCCCGAAAGTGGAGAGGAGATCATCCATAAAGTCAAACAAATAACTAAAGACAGGAAAGTTCTTTGCGCTATTACTTTAATTGAAAAATCGGATGGGTCTTATTATAAAACCACTTTTCTTATAGAATCAGGTAAACTCCGGGGAAAATACAGAAAGACTCATTTGGAAAGGGAAGAAAAAAATCTTTTTGCTCCCGGAGATTTAGGGCTTCCGGTATTTAAAACTTCTTATGGTTACATAGGAGTAATGATAGGTTATGAAGGAATTTTC
>JAYEJO010000153.1:0-1853 GCA_034660595.1 Candidatus Caldatribacteriota bacterium | reverse complement strand
AGCATCCAGGCTTCTGGCCGGTACCGGTTGATGGATTGCCCCAAGCATTTCTCCTTTGCTTACCTTTTCACATCGGCAGATAATCTCTCCGTAATCAGCATCTTTTTCTACTATCTCCTGCCATTCGCCTGTCCGGTCTAAATAATCTGCGAATTTCGGCTGGTCAGGCAGGGTTTCTACAAAATCGTCCCGGTAATTTAATTCTAATCGGGGAGAAATTTCCTGAGCCACCTCTTTTAAAATAGTGCTAACCATCTCGCCGATAGCCGGGGCGGAACTTAAGCCCGGTGATTCAATACCTGCCACATTAATAAATCCTCTAATCTTTTTTGAGGCCTCAATAATAAAATCATCTCTCTCTTTAATATCGGCTCTTAAACCGGCAAAAGAGTTTATCAGGCCCTGCTGGGGAAGATAGGGGATTAATTTTCTGGCTCCCTCATATACCTCCTGTGTCCCGACCCGGGTAGTAGCCAGGTTATCCTTTCTCTCCACCCGATAAGAGTTAGGCCCTATTAAGAGATTGTCATGAACCGTAGGGGTCACCAAAATTCCTTTGGACAGTTTAGTAGGGATGGGAAAAATAATATGGTTAACCAGATTCCCCCACTGTTTATCAAATAAATGGTATTCACCTTTTAAAGGGCTTATCTTAAAACTATCGCCGGCAATTTTGGCTATCTCGTCAGCATATAATCCGGCGGCATTTATTATCGCCCTTGTTTCGATCAAGCCCCAGTTAGTAACTACACCGCAAACCTGCTTTTCTTTGATTCTGATATCTTTTGCTTCGGTCTCCAGTAATACTTTAACCCCGTTTATCACTGCATTGTCAGCCAGAGCGATAGTAAACTTATAAGGGGAAATAATCCCGGCAGAAGGAGCATAAAGGGCATATTTGGCTTCGTGATTTAGATTGGGTTCTAATCTAAACAACTTACCACCGGCAATTATTTCTAAATTTTTAAGGCCGTTCTTCTCTCCATTTTCTTTTAATTCTCTTAATTTTTTCAAATCCTCCTCGTTAAAACCCACCACCAATGAACCTATCCTCTTAAAACGCACTTTCAAGTCCCGGCATAATTTGTCAAACCCGGGATTGCTTTTTATATTTAATTGCCCTTTTAAGGTTTTAAAACCAGCATTATAACCGGCATGGATAATCCCGGAATTACCCTTGCTGGTCCCCATAGCTACATCGTCTTCTTTTTCCAGAAGAATTATATTAATATTGAATCTGGACAGCTCCCGGGCAATGCTTGCCCCGATTACTCCCCCGCCTATAATAACCACATCCGCTTTCATAAATATTCCTTTCTTAATCAAATAAAAAAACCATTTCACTAACCGGCATATCTGACCAAAACCAGATATAAGGGGTCAACCCCCTCGGTTAATAAAATGGTTTTCTCTAAAATCTCTACCATTTGTATTTAATTTTTTTATATAATATCACAGAGAATTACAATTTACAATTTAAATTTACAAATTTGCCTCTATAGAGTAAAATAATATTAAATTATCTTATCCTAAGTTATAAAAGAGGTATAGCATGTTTTTTGTTCTAATGGGCCTAATCGGCGGCCTGGCACTTTTCTTATACGGGATGCAAATTACCAGCGAAGGCTTAAAGAGTACCTTCGGGAATAAATTAAAACAGTTCCTGAGCACCCTGTCCAGGAATAAATTAATCGCCTTATTAACCGGCATTATTATTACTTTTACCATTCAGAGTAGTACCGCCGCTTCTACTCTATTAGTAAGTCTGGTAAATACTGGGATTATGAGCTTAAGCCAGACTCTCGGTATCTTGCTGGGAACAAGTATGGGAACAACTCTTACTGCCCAGATAA
>JAYEJO010000152.1:0-1861 GCA_034660595.1 Candidatus Caldatribacteriota bacterium | reverse complement strand
CTTTAAGATTAAAAATTTATATTGGAATAATAACAGCATCAGCTATTGCCCTTTTTATATATTTAATACCTTCTTTACCTCCATTGTCTAATATATGGCTGGCATTTATTTTTTTTCTTGCCATATCTGCTTTTGCTGAATTTATTCCGGTCAACTTACCTATGGGGGGAGGTATGAGTATAGGTTTTCCTATTGATTTTGTGCTGATTTTGGTCTATGGGCCGGCCTTAGCAATGTTAATAACTGCTTTGGGCGCGTTGATAGCGGAAATAATAGAAAGAAAAATATCCTGGTATAAAATATTATTTAATACTTTTCAATTTGCCTTATCAACTGGGGTTGCGGGTCTTGTTTATCAATACACAGGCGGAATTATTGGTTTTCAAAATTTTTTAAAATTTATATTACCCGCTGCCTTATGTGCTTTAGTTTATTGTTTTTCAAACTTAACCTTGATTACTATAGCTATATCCTTAGACCAAGAGAGTAGGATTGCTACAGTTTGGAGAGTAAATTTTAAAGAGAATTTATCTACCTATATAGCAGAGGCCCCCATGGGTTTTCTTATGGCTATCGTATATGTTGAAGTAGGTATTATAGGAATTTTATTATTCTTTCTCCCTTTGTTACTGGCTCGCCGTTCTTTTGAACTATATACCAAAATGCGTAAAGTATATTTGGATACCATTCGTGCTTTAGCAGCAGCCATTGATGCCAAAGACCCCTATACCAAAGGTCATTCGGAAAGAGTTGCCGAAATGTCTGTAGCTTTAGCTCAAGAATTAAATTTGTCGGGTCGGGACATTGAGAATATAGAGTATACTGCTTTACTTCATGATATAGGAAAGATCGGCATAGCGGATAACATCTTGGGAAAGAATAGTAGTTTAACTGATAAAGAGTTTGATAAAATAAAAGAGCATACGATTATGGGAGCTAAGATTATAGAGCCGGTAGATTTTTTAAAAAATTCCTATAAGGCGATTTATCATCACCATGAAAAGTATAATGGCAAAGGTTATCCGGATGGATTAAAAAGTGAAGATATACCTCTATCTGCCAGGATAATTGCCGTAGCAGATACTTATGATGCGATGGGCTCTGATCGTCCTTACAGAAAAAAGTTACACAAGGATAAAATATTAAAGGAACTAAAGGACCAATCCGGCAAACAGTTTGACCCCGAAGTAGTTAAAGCTTTTATTTCAGTTCTTAAAAGAAAAAGAGAAGAATAAATGTTATATGTCTATATTATAATTATTTCTATTATAATAGGGCTGCTTCGTAATGGTAAATTAAGCAGTTTGAGCCAGATTTCGCTAAAGAGGACAGAATTAATAGTATTAGCTTGCTTGATCCAGGCTGGATTAATCTTCCTGGGGTCAAGAAATATTAAATTTGTTCTCGATTACAGTTCTTATATGATAATTTTTTCTTATATTGTTCTTCTGTTGGCAGTCTGGTATAATAAAAAGGTAAAAGGAATAAAGATTATCGCTTTGGGAATAATCTTTAATTTTATAGTTATCGCGGCTAATGGCGGCCATATGCCGGTATTATTGAGCAGTTTATATAAAGCAGGATTAAATGACTTTGCCCTGGTATTAAAAGAAGGTACCTATGTTACCCATACTCTGATAACTGAAAAGACTTTATTTAGATTTTTAGCTGATGTTATCCCTTTGTCTCCCCCTTTCCCTGACCCTTCAGTGGTAAGTGCGGGAGATTTTTTAATGTTTTACGGGGTATTCAGCTTAATTCAAAATGCAATGGTGAAAAAACAGAAGTCAGAAGCCTAATTCGTATCGAGTATCGCGTATTGCTTACCGCGTTAGGAATTAGCTAGTTGGTTAGTTAGTTA
>JAYEJO010000151.1:0-1889 GCA_034660595.1 Candidatus Caldatribacteriota bacterium | reverse complement strand
AAGGAATTTATCAGAATTTGTGATTTAATGTTTAGGCATTCCAAAGTTGGTTAGAGAAGAGAACTAAACCGCAGATTTTGCGGATTATTTAGTTACTGTTCGGAAATTAGTAAGCGATTGAAAATAAAGGAGATAGAAAGAAAAAAAGCAAAAAAAGTCCTTCCTAATCCAGGTATAATCTGCTATAATATTTATTGTAAACCACTAAATCACAAAGAATTATAGCAAAACCCAGAAAAGGAAGGAGCAAAAAATGCGAAAATTTTATGATTCTCAATTGATATTTAAATTTTATCACAGTGACAGCAAACAGTCAAAAAAAATGCAAATTATTGATAATTTTTTAGAAAAGCACAGAAATATTTTTGAAGAAATGAAGGATGATTTCAGGACAGAAAAAAATTCTAATAAAGGGGCAAGGGGATTAAGTGTAGAACAAGTTGTAAGAATAGGGATTATAAAACAGTTTGCGCAGTTAAGCTATAGAAAATTATATGATGATTTAAATGACAATATATGTTACAGAAATTTTTCAAAAATTCATTCTGGAGCTGTGCCAAAGTTTAACGTGTTATGTGAAAATATAAAAAAGATATCTCCTCGAAATTGGAAAAAAATAAATGAAGCTCTGGTAAAGTATGCCGAAGAAGAAGGGATAGAAGATGGGAAAAAAGTGAGGATAGACTCAACGGCAGTAGAAAGCAATATCCATTATCCGACAGACGGAGAATTATTATGGGACTGTATAAGAGTAATAAATCGAATAGTAGAAACTGTAAAAGATGTATATCCGGATTTAGAATTCAATTTTCAAAATCATACAAGACGGAGCAAAAAGAGGAGATTTAAAATAGTAAACACAAGTAAAAAGGAACACAGACTTAAAGCGTATAAAGATCTAATAAAGGTATCCAGGGCAACGGAGAAATATTGTGATAGTTGTATAAAGGCATTGAGTGAAAAGGAGATGAAGTGGGATGCGGAAGCAGAGGTGTATAAGAAGGAACTCAAGAAATATTTAAGAAGTTTAAAAGTTATAATAAACCAAGCTGAGAGACGAGTATTAAAGGGCGAAAAGGTGGCAAGCAAGGATAAGCTGGTGTCCATATTTGAAGAGCATACAGATATTCTGGCAAAAGGAAAAAGGAAAGTAATCTTTGGGCACAAGATATTACTAACAGGAGGGGCGAGTAATTTAATATTGGATTGCATAATAGAGAGAGGGAATTGGAGTGACCACGATAAGTTTAAGCCGGCAATAGAAGAGGTAGAAAAGATTTATAGTGCGCCACCAGGCGCGATAGCGGCAGATGGAGGATTTGCCAGCAAAAAAAATTACGAGTACGCCACAACCGAAAAAGGTGTAGAGAAAGTAGTGTTTACTAAGAGAGCATCGGCAAAGATAGAGAAATTAATAAAGACGAGCCGGGCATATAAAAACTTAAAAAAATTCCGGGCAGGTATAGAGGGATGTATCTCGGCAGTAAAGCGAGCATACGGATTATCTAAATGCACTTGGCGTGGCTGGGAAAGTTTTCAAAGTTATGTATGGGCAAGCATAATAGCATTCAATTTGAATGTTATTGCTGACAAGTTGCTTTTGTAAAGCCGGAGATTTATGATATCAAATTTCAATAAGAAAATAAGAAGGAGAAGGTTTGTTTAAATTAAGAGTATTTCAAGGTGTTTTGACATTTTAGAGTAAAAGGCGATTGACTGAGGAATAAGAATCTTCACCAATGGATTTGGGGTAGTATATTTTCTTAATTTCCGAACAGTAACTAGATACATTAGCCCAGGGATATTTTAAGGGTGGGGATCCTTTAAAAGAGCAAATTCGGCAAGGGAACTTGGTCTGGACTTTAAATCAGCTCCAAAAGCAGGATGAA
>JAYEJO010000150.1:22363-27295 GCA_034660595.1 Candidatus Caldatribacteriota bacterium | reverse complement strand
AACAGTAAAGAATTAAGAGAAAAAGCTATAAAAAGATACGAAAATGGTGAATCTCCTAAGGAGATCTATCAGAGCCTTGGTAAAGGTAAAACCTGGTTCTTTAAATGGTTAAAGCGATACAAATTAGATGGGAAAGATTGGGCTAAAGACCATTCTTATAGACCCCATCAAAGTCCTAAAAGGATCGATGAAATTATGGAACAGATGATAATTGAAACCAGAAAGAATTTAGAAAATAAACTATATGCTCAGACAGGAGCACTGACTATTAGTTATGCTCTCTGGGAAAAGGGAATTAATCCTCCTCCTATTATAACTATTAATAAAATTCTAAAAAGAAACAACTTAGTGCATAAAAGAGAAAAATATTCGCCTAAGGGAGTTAATTATCCTTCTTTAGTAATTACTCATAGTAATTACCTACATCAAATAGATGTAGTTGGTCCTCGATATCTAAAAGAAGATGGAAGATTCTATTCGGTAAACATTATTGATGCCTTTGACCGTAGAAATAGTACCAACCCTGAACGTAGACAGAACAGGATAGCGGTTAGTAAAGGTTTATTATCTTCCTGGAAGACTCTGGGTATACCGTTCTATGAGCAGATGGATAACCAACTTTCTATGCG
Organism: Candidatus Caldatribacteriota bacterium; assembly: GCA_034660595.1. Taxonomy (GTDB): domain Bacteria; phylum Atribacterota; class Phoenicimicrobiia; order Phoenicimicrobiales; family Phoenicimicrobiaceae; genus Sediminicultor. Next base: position 26,666 of record JAYEJO010000150.1, on the reverse strand, counting down.
GGGGAGTAATCACTACCCTCACTCTTTCGGACTGGTTATTCGTCTCTGTCTTTATGTGGGTATACAACCTCTCTTTATTCCCTTAAGAGAACCTTGGAGGAATGGGATAATCGAACACTTTCAGAATGTCTTTGATAAGATGTTCTTTCGAGCACAATATTTTAAAGACTTTGCTTATCTTTACCGAGAAGCTAAAATTTTCGAAAAATATCATGATCAGAATCATCATTACAGTACCTTAGGAGGTCTTACTCCGAATCAAAAGTGTTCCGGAGATATCAAGCTTTTACCTGCTTCTTTTGGGCTTCCTAATAAGCTTACTATTTGTCCAGGATATGTGCACCTTATCCGTTTCATCCGTAGTGATCGAATTTTAGATATCTTTGGAGAAAAGTACGTTATGCCAAGTGATGTAGAGTATGAATATGTCTGGGCTACTATTGATACTGCCAAAGAAAAATTGTTTGTATACCATGATTCTAAATTAATAGTAGAATATCTTTATCCTTTACCAAAAAGCTCTATTGATTTATCAAGGTTCAATCTCTAAAGTTCGCAATGTCTGTATACTTATTATCATTAGAAGTTCACTAGGTCTATATACTTAAAGACCTTAAGAAGAGTTCGCGATGTCTGTATATTTAATAGATAGTCACTGGCTTTTAGTTGTTTGTTTTTAGATAAAGAAATCAGTTTACGATTTTCGGTTTTCTTAACCAACTATCCAACCCTATATGCTACCCGCTATTTTTCTTTACTATATACAAATATTACTCGATACTATTATTGCGACATTAATTAGGCTTCTTTTCTTATTTTCTCGACCGGGTAACCGGTAAACTGGCTAACCGGTTAACCCTCTTTACGATATACTACATACTATATAACTAATTTTTCTATCCGCTATACGTTATTCCTCTTCGCACGATACGCAATACTCGATACGCGATACTAATTTATACTAGTAAACGAAATAGATAAAATACAATAGGAAATAATACTTTTCCAATTATACCACTTAATACCAGAATTAATAAGAGAACCGGCCCATAAGATTCTAACTTAGCATACCTGTAGGCCAGAGAATAAGGCAAAAGACCCAGCAGTATCTTTGACCCGTCTAAAGGTGGAACAGGAATCAAGTTAAATATGGCTAGTGCTAAATTTATTATTACACCGGTCTGTAGAAATATTACCCATCCCCTTAGTATAGTGACCAATAGATTAAAAAAAGAGCTGCTTTGTGCCATGGAGATTTGCCCGATAAAATAATAACTTAACTTTAATATAAGGGAAAAAATTACGGCAATTACTATATTGGCAACAGGCCCAGCTAATGAAACATATATCATATCTCTCTTAGGATGATTCAATCTATTAAAATTTACCGGAACCGGTTTTGCCCACCCAAATCTAAATAAAAGCAGCATCAAAGTTCCTATAGGGTCAAGATGAGCCAGAGGATTCAAGGTAAGTCTTCCCGCTTCTGCTGCTGTTGGGTCTCCTAATCTATAAGCCATCCTGCCATGACAGTACTCATGAAAAGTAATGGCAATTAAAACAGCTGGTATGCTCCATACAATTTCGAATATATTATCCAACATTTTTTTGTATCTTATTCCCTTCCTTTAGAATATTTTTTATAAATCTAATTTCATCTCTTTTGTTTTTTACCTCTCCATCCAACTGGGCACAAAGCAACTTATTTAAAATCTGCGAGTAGATTGGACCGGGTTTTACCTGTAATTCCTTTAATTCCTTCCCTGAAATATATAGAATTTCTTTTTTATATTTTAGGAAATAGCTGCTTATCCTTTCTTTTACAATATTATTGTCGCTTTCTGTTATAGCTAAAAATAATACTTCGTTTGGTAAACCTTTTAATTTTAAATAAATAACGCTCGGTGATATTTTATTTTTTTGCGATATTATTTTTATGATTTGATCTAAGTTTGTATAACAATAATTTATCTTGTCTAAAGATTTTTGCTTAATTATTAGCCTTTTAAAAATTCTCTGTATTTGAACTTTTTTTAGATTTCTAATTAAACAGCAAAAATATATCACCCACAGTTCTATTTTTTCATCGGGGATATTGCGTTTCCAAAAATTATAATTGTCTTTTACCTTATTTAATCTTTTAATTGTTTCTTCATTTAATCCAACTTCCGGAAGAATATACTTCAATGCTCCCAATTCTTCCATTCTTTTTAAAGATTTTAACGGATTTTCTTCTTTTAATATTAGAATTAATTCTTCGGTAATTCTTTTCTTTCTTAATCTGGAGAGTAATTTATCATCAATAGCTTTTTTCAAAAAATCTTCTGTTGTCCTATCCATTTTAAAATTATATCTTTGTTCAAATCTTATTGCGCGTATAATGCGCGCCGGATCTTCGACAAAACTCAAGTTATATAAAACCCTGATTGTACCTGTACGTAAATCTCTCTGCCCACCAAAAAAGTCGATTAATTTTCCAAAATACTTTTGATTTAACTGGATAGCCATGGCATTTATAGTAAAATCTCTTCTGTATAAATCTTTTCTAATTGAACTTAGTTCAACTTTAGGGAAAGCCGCAGGGTATTCATAAAATTCTCGTCGAGCAGTTGCCACATCTATTTTAAGGCCATCCTCTAAAATCACTATTGCGGTTCCAAATTTTTCGTGGCTTTTAATTCTGCCTCCCAAATCCTTGCTTAATTCCCGGGCAAATTTTATTCCTTCTCCTTCAACCACAATGTCAAGATCATAATTCTTAATCCCTAAAAAGAGGTCTCTTACGATTCCACCTACCATAAAAACCGGAAAATTTAATTTATCGCCTATCTCCCCGATTTTTCTCAGAACATTTTTAACTCGTTTGGGGAATATCTTCTCTATTAATTCTATTTGCTTCTTCCTCTCTACCTTCCTACTGATCTCAACATAAGTTGAAAAGGATCTTTTGGGAAGATGGCCCTCTCCATATAAATTTCTTATTAAATCAGTTCTGGTAATAATTCCTGCCAATTTATCTTCCCGGTTAACAACAAGTATCCTCCCGATATCGTAATTGATCATTAGTTCTTGAATTTCAGTTAAAGGGGTGCTTAATTTTACTGTAACTACCTGATCGGACATATATTTATTTACCGGCTCTTTTCCAAGTCCATGTTGTTTGGCTTTATTTACTTCCTGCATTGTTATAATGCCCTTTAGCTCCCCCTCTTCTACTACCGGAATTCCGTTATGTCCGTATCTTAGTAATATTTTTTTCGTCTCTTCGATAGAAGTTGAAGTATTAACGGTCTTGACCGGTGAAGACATAATATCTTCCGCTACAACCCCCAACCTTACTTTTTTTTCTAATATCCTGATGAGTTTTTTTTCTAATTCATCAATGGATGAATCCTTTACTACTGCCGAAGCTGCCTGAAAGTGACCGCCTCCTCCTAATTCTTTTAGAATTTCATCTACATCAACAGAATTTGTCCTACTTCTTCCAACTATATATATTCGGTCTACCATCTTTACTATAGTAAAAAAAACATCGCTATTTTCTATTTCTATTAGCTTATGGGTGAGAAGAGCCAGCCCTTCTGTATAATTTTTCACTTCCGCCACAGCCATATTAATACGTATACCCTTACAAAAAATTTCCTTAGAAGAAAGTAGCAATTTATTTAACAATCTTTTTTGGGCTATACTTAGGCCAATATTTATAAAATTTGCTACAACTTTTAATTTTATTCCTTTATCAAACAAATAAGAAATGCTATTTATATCATCAATCGTAGTAGTTGAAAAAGTAAGGGAGCCGGTATCTTCGTAAATCCCCAGTGCAAACAGGGTTGCTTCGATGGGGCTAATTTCTAAATTCATTTTCCTTATTTTTTTCAGCATTATGGTAGTAGTAGCCCCTACTTCCTCTATTATATTAATCTTTCCTTTAATATCATCCGCAGTGGAAGGGTGGTGATCGTAGATATGGATTTCCAAATCTCTCTTGTTTATTACATTAGCGAATGTACCAATCCGTCTTTTTATTCTAGTATCAACTATTATCAATTTAGTAATTTCTTCTATTTTAATTTTCTTAAGAGGGGTTACATCTATCAAATCACCATACATTGAAATAAATTTTCTTACATTTTTTTCTACAGCTCCGGTAAATACTAAAAGAGCATCTTTATATATTTTTTTAGCTGCTACCATGGCAGCCAAAGAATCAAAATCAGTACTTTGGTGACTTATAATTACTTCCAACTGATTACCCTCTTTTTTTGAATTTATTCATTTAAAATTATAACACAAATAAACA
>JAYEJO010000150.1:0-22263 GCA_034660595.1 Candidatus Caldatribacteriota bacterium | reverse complement strand
AACCCCTTCCTTACTGATAGTAGCCAAGATTAGCGGTAATTTTTTGGGTTTTTTATCTCCAATAACAAATGAGGAGAATAATTTGTTCTTTGCTTCTTTTAATTTTTCCGGATCATTATAATACACTTCGGCTAAGTCTTCGTTAAGATCAACCTTACTGCCTACTTTCTTTTTTAAAATAATCCCCACCGACAAATCAATTTCTGATCCTTTTTTCTCTCTTCCTGCTCCTAAAAGCATGGCACTCTCACCAATTAATCGGGAATCTATTTTTTGTATATAGCCCTTAATATCAGCTTTAATTTTGGTGCAATGTTTTGCCACGGGTAATAATTCCGGTTTATCAATTACTTCCGTGTTACCGCCTTGAGCAGCTATCATCTCCTTAAATTTATTAAAGGCTGTCCCCTCTTTTAGTATTTTTTCTAATCTATTTCTTCCTTCCTCATAGTTCTTTGCCGCTCCGCCTAATTTTAGCATATGAGCACCAAGAACCAGACAAAGGTTACGTAAATCTTCCGGTCCTCTATTTTTTAAAATATCAATAGCCTCTTTAACTTCCAGGGAATTACCAATAGCAAAACCCAAAGGTTCATCCATATTTGAAACTACCGCTACAGTCTCCTTGCCTAACTCTAATCCTATATCTACCATTATTTTCCCTAACTTCAAGGCATCTTTATATTCTTGCATAAAAGCACCGCTGCCGGTAGTAACATCTAATACAATGGCATCGGCACCGGCCGCCAATTTTTTACTCATAATACTGCCTACGATTAAGGGGATACTATCTATCGTTCCGGTGACATCCCTTAAGGCATATAATTTTTTGTCTGCCGGAGCCAAATCTGAAGTAGGACTGATAATTGATGCTCCGACTTTCTTAACGATATCTATAAATTTATTCAGGCTTAGCTCTGTCTTAAACCCTTCAATTGATTCTAACTTATCGATTGTACCACCGGTATGACCCAAGCCCCGTCCTGACATCTTGGCTACCGGAACACCTGCTGCTGCCACCATAGGAGCCAGAGCAAGGGTAGTAGTGTCTCCTACTCCACCCGTACTATGTTTATCGACCTTAATACCGGGAATAGAGGTAAGATCGATAATTTTTCCGGAATTAACCATAGCCATAGTTAGATATTTTATTTCGTTAATATCCATTCCTTGAAAATAGATAGCCATCAGCATGGCAGACATTTGATAATCCGGTATTTCTCCTTCATCAAATGCCTTAATAGCATAATTTATCTCTTTTTCACTTAACTTTAGACCGTTTCTTTTCTTTATAATCAAGTCACAAAATCTCAATTGATATTTCTCCTCGAGCCAGATTTGTATCTCGTATCTCGTGAATCGTATCTCGTTAAGGAAATAGAAAACAGGAGTCAGGAGCCAGAATTCAGCATATTATAAAAGAATAACAGGGAATTATAATTTCCGTCATTGCGAGGAGTAATACGACGAAGCAATCTCAAACCGAGATTGCCACACCCTGATAAATCAGGGTTCGCAATGACATTTTAATGTTAGTGCATATGCAATACGTGCTTTCTGGAAACTCGAAACCTGCAACTTGTAACCTATATTTTAATTGGTAAACTGGTTAACTAATGTCCTGTAGCTACATGCTACTACTATTTTGGCTTCTATTTCCTCAACCAGCTAACCAGATAACTAACTAACCAACTAACTATTTAATAAACAGTGGAACAAACACCAGAGCAACTATAGACATAACTTTAATTAATATATTCATAGAAGGACCGGCTGTATCCTTTAATGGGTCTCCAACAGTGTCACCTATAACTGCCGCTTCATGGACTTTCGTACCTTTCCCTCCATAATTCCCCATTTCAATATATTTTTTGGCATTATCCCAGGCTCCTCCGGAATTGGCCATCATTATAGCCAACAATACTCCAACTAGTACTGCTCCAATCAACATACCTCCCAGAGCTTCAGGGCCAAGAACTATTCCTACTGCTATAGGAGATACTATGGCTAACAACCCGGGCAACACCATCTCTTTTAAAGCTCCTTTAGTGCTAATATCTACACATCTCGCAGAATCCGGTTTAGCCTTTCCCTCTTTCAGACCAGGTATTTCTCTAAATTGTCGACGAACTTCTTCTATCATTATAAATGCAGTTTTCCCCACTGCATTTATGGCTAAAGAAGAAAAAAGATAAGGCAAAAGCCCGCCTATAAACATCCCCGCTACCACTATCGGATCAGTTATACTTACACTCTCTAAACCAACCGATTTACAGTAAGCTGAGAATAAAGCCAAAGCCGTTAATGCTGCTGAACCGATAGCAAAACCTTTTCCGATAGCAGCAGTAGTATTTCCTACTGCATCTAATGAATCAGTAATTTCTCGAACTTTGGGATCCAACCCGGCCATTTCGGCAATTCCTCCCGAATTATCAGCAATCGGACCATAGGAATCAACGGAAACGGTCATTCCTACAATTGATAACATTCCTACTGCAGAAACAGCTATACCGTATAGTCCTGCAAACTTATAAGCTATCAAAACTGTAGCTGCGATTATAGCTAAAGGAATGGCAGTACTTTGCATACCAATTGCTAATCCAGAAATAATGGTAGTTGCTGCTCCGGTAAGTGAAGATTTAGCAATTGACTTTACCGGATAATACTGATAAGAAGTGTAATATTCGGTTATTAATCCGATAATTATACCGGCAATCAATCCAGCTGCAGTGGCATAAAATACATTTAAACTATTAAATAAAATATTGGAAAGAAAAGCAGAAGCAATAATTACCAAAAATCCGCTTACTAAAGTCCCTTTGGTTAAAGCATTGTGTAAATTCTTTTCGCTTTTGGTCTGTACAAAAAAGGTGCCCACAATAGAACAAATTGCCCCACAAGCAGCCAACAATAGAGGGAACATAACTCCTTTAGTCCCTTCAAATAATAATCCACCTAAGATCATACTGGAAATAATTGAACCTACATAAGATTCAAACAGATCTGCTCCCAATCCTGCTATATCTCCTACATTATCTCCTACATTATCGGCGATAACTGCCGGGTTACGTGGGTCATCTTCAGGTATTCCTGCTTCAACTTTTCCCACTAAATCAGCACCCACATCTGCAGCTTTAGTAAATATTCCTCCACCTACTCTGGCAAATAGCGCTATAGAGCTTGCTCCCAAAGCAAATCCATTTATAATTTCCGGTTCTCTGATAAAATAATATAAAATACCTAAACCTAATAATCCAAAACCCGCAACCGACATACCCATCACCGCACCACCGGAGAAAGCAACTTTTAATGCTTTAGTTATTCCTCCCTGCATGGCAGCATGGGCAGTTCTCGAATTTGCTTTAGTGGCAATTTTCATTCCGGTTAAACCTGCTAATCCGGAACAAATTGCCCCCACCACAAAAGACAAGCTGGTAATAGGGCTCCTCACCCATCCTAGTATAAGGCTAACTATAATAATAAAAAATACTAAAATACTATATTCTCTTTTTAAAAAAGCCATGGCTCCCTGTTCAATCATATTTGCTATTTCTATCATTAATTTATTCCCTGGTTTTTCTTTTATTACCTTCAGAGAAAGAAATACGGCAAATATAAGGGCAATTATACCACTTAATGGGATTAACAGTTCAATTTGCATGTTATTTTATATCCTTTCTTTTTATTTAAATTTCATTTATGCTTATTTAAATTTAAGTATTTAGGGGCGTATTTCAATACGCCCCTACTACTATCTTTGCTGTAAATTTTGTTTTATATTTTATACTTTTTTAATTGTCAATTGTCATTACAATCTATTCTATATTATTTTCCAATTAGTCAATCGGCCAATTGGTGAATCGGTGAATTTTTTTATATCTTTTATTTTTTTTCTTTTATTACCGCCTGGGCAGCTGCCAATCGGGCAATAGGAACTCTAAAAGGTGAACAACTAACATAATTTAATCCCACTGAATGACAAAATTCTACCGATTGTGGTTCTCCGCCGTGCTCTCCGCAAATCCCCACCTCTAAGTTAGGATTGGTTTCCCTTCCCAACTCAGTACCCAGCTTAACTAATTTTCCTACTCCCTCGCGATCTAAAATCTCAAAAGGATTTTCTTCTAAAATTTTATCATCAACATATTTTAATAAGAATTTTCCTTCAGCATCATCCCGGCTTATACCAAAAGTTGTCTGGGTTAAATCATTGGTACCGAAAGAAAAGAATTCTGCATCTTCTGCTATCTTATCAGCAGTTAAAGCGGCCCGCGGTAACTCAATCATAGTCCCCACTTTATATTCTAATTTTACCTCTGCAGATTTTATCTTTTCATCGGCAATTTTTCTGGCTTTTTTGCATATCGGTCTAAATTCGTTTACATGACTTACCAGAGGAATCATTATTTCAGGTTTTACTTTTATCCCTTTTTCAGTTAATTCTATCGCAGCTTCAATTATAGCTTCAACCTGCATCTCGTATATTTCCGGATACAATAAACCCAACCGGCATCCTCTAAGTCCTAACATGGGGTTCATTTCGTGTAAAGATTTAATTATTTCTAACAACTTTTCCTTCCTGGCAAGTTCGCCCGGATCTGCATTTTTTAATTTTAAAGTATTTACTTCTATTAAAGTATCTTCCAGATTAGGTAAAAATTCGTGAAGCGGAGGGTCGAGAAGTCTAATAATTACCGGTAGTCCTTCCATAACTTTTAAAATGCCTAAAAAATCACCCTTCTGCACAGGCAGTAATTTTTCTAAGGCCTCAGCTCTACTTTTCTTGGTATCAGCCATTATCATTTTTTGGACAATAGGTAACCGATCTTGTTCCATAAACATATGCTCTGTTCTGGTAAGTCCTATACCTTCCGCCCCTAATTCTCTGGCCTTTTTCGCATCTTCCGGTGTATCGGCATTAGCGTATACACCTAAGCGTTTTACGTTGTTGGCCCAAGATAACAGGGTTTCAAATTCCTTGCTCATTTTCGGTTCGATGGTAGGAACTTTTCCCAAAAATACTTCTCCGGTACCACCATCTATAGTGATAAATTCACCTTTTTTTATTACTAAATCATTAACAGAAATAATCTCTTTTTTTATATTAATATTTAAAATGCTGCAGCCGGCTACACAGGCCTTCCCCATACCTCTTGCCACTACTGCCGCATGACTGGTCATGCCTCCTCTGCTGGTAAGGACACCCTGGGCTTCTACCATACCATGGATATCATCGGGAGTGGTCTCTGTTCTTACCAATATTACCTTTTCTCCTTTTTTCCCTGATTCCTCTGCTTCATCAGCGGTAAAGACCACTTTTCCATAAGCAGCACCCGGAGAAGCCGGCAATCCTTTGGCAACTACTTCGACTTTTGCCTTAGGGTCTATTCTTCTATGTAAAAGTTGATTTAATTGATTTGGTTGTACCCTTAAGATTGCTTCTTCTTTGTTAATTATTCCTTCTTCTACCATAACAACAGCAATTTTAAGAGCAGCCTGAGCGGTTCTTTTCCCTGTTCTGGTCTGCAGCAAGTAAAGTTTCCCTTTTTCTATGGTAAATTCATAATCTTGAACATCTCTATAATGTTTTTCTAAAAGTGTAACTATTTTAATAAGTTCCTCATATGCTTTCGGTAAATCGTTTTTGAGATTAGATAAAGGCAAAGGTGTTCTGATGCCTGCAACCACATCTTCGCCCTGGGCATTCAAAAGATACTCTCCGTAAACTTCTTTTTCTCCGGTAGAAGGATTTCTGGTAAATCCGACCCCTGTTCCCGAATCTTCTCCCATATTGCCAAAAACCATCTCTTGAACATTTACTGCTGTCCCTAAATCATCGGGAATTTTATTAATCCTACGATAAGTTACCGCCCTTTTAGTATTCCAGGAATTAAATACAGCATCTATGGCCATCTTTAATTGAGCTTTAGGTTCTTGAGGAAAATCTTCTCCGGTCTCTTTTTTAATCAGCTTTTTATATCTCTCTACTAATATTTTCAGGCCTTCAGAGTCAATTTCCGTATCCAAGCTTACTTTAAGTTCTCTTTTAAGCTCTTCCAAAAGATGTTCAAACTTATCATGCTCAACACCTAAAACTACATTTCCAAACATCTGTATAAAGCGCCTATAACTATCGTAAGCAAAACGCTCATTTTTTGTTTTTTCGATAATCCCCTGAATAGTTACATCATTTAATCCTAAATTTAGAACTGTATCCATCATGCCGGGCATGGAAATTGGCGCACCGGAACGGACTGAGACTAACAAAGGATTTTGGGGATCTCCAAATACTTTTTTAGATACCTGTTCTAACTTCTTTAAATTTTCCTCTATCTGCTCCTCTAACCCTTGAGGATATTTTTTATCATTTTTATAATATTCAACACATACTTCTGTAATTATAGTAAATCCTTGAGGAACGGGAATACCTATTCTGGTCATTTCTGCCAGACCTGCACCCTTTCCTCCTAAAATGGATTTCATATCTCCTTTTCCTTCATCAAAAAAATAGACATATTTCTTCATACTAATTTTCCTCCTTGATAATTTTAAGTATATTTGTGGCAATGTCTTCTATAGCCATGTTGGTTACGTTAATTATCGGACATCCGATTTTTTTATAAATACTATCTGCATATTCTAACTCCTTAATTACTCTTTCCTTTTTATTATATACACCCTCGTCGGGCAGTCCCAATGCCTTTAACCGTTCACTTCTTATCTCAATTAATTTATCGGGGTCCATGGTTAGTCCAACCACTTTCTCCGGCGGTAAACTAAATATCCCGGCTGGCGGTTCGAATTCAAAATCCAATACTATATTGGCCACCTTTATCCCTTTATGGGCAAGATACATACTAAGTGGTGTTTTTGAAGTTCGGGAAACCCCTAATATTACCAGATCAGCTTTGGATAATTCTAATTCTCCCTGACAGGCATCATACTTCACCGCAAATTCCATTGCTTCCATTCTTTTAAAATATTCTTTATCTATTTTTCTAATAATTCCCGGCTCTAATTTTGGTGTAATCCCGCTTATTCTTTCAATGTTTTCTATAATTGGCCCAAGCATATCGAAGGAAACAACTGATTGCTTTTTGGATTCCTCTTTCACAAATGTTCTTAAATTTGGCTTTACAATAGTATAGACTATAAAACCTTTTTCTTTATTGATTTGACTTATTATCCCGGTGATATCTTTTTCAGATTCAATGTGGGCAAACAATTTCAATTTAATATCATCAGAATCAAACTGACTAAGCGCAGCATGCACTACATTTTGAGCAGTTTCACCAGTAGAATCAGAAATTATATAGACAGTAGGTTTAAATTTGACACTATCCATATTTACTTCCTCCCCTCTTTTATAGAAACAATTTTAGATAAATCAGCTACCTGATTAAACAATATTCCTATTTTCTTGATAAGTGCGACCCTATTCTTTCTAATCTCCTTATCTTTGTCCATTACCAGTACCTGATCAAAAAACTCGTCGACCGGTTCACATAAATCTCCTAATAACTTAAATACTTTTTTGTACTCTCTATTAGAAATAAATTCCTTTGTTCGCGGGTAAATACTTTCGTAATTATGAAATAAATTCAACTCTGCTTTTTCCTTTAATAATAACCGGTTAACCTCGTTTTCTTCATTATTTTTTGATAAATTTAATACCCTGCTTGATGAGTTGAGTATTTTTCTAAAAATGGGTTGATTATATAATTCCTCTATAGTTTTTATCCTATGTTTAATATCAACCACATCTCCATCACTATCGACAGTCAAAACTGCGTCAATTACATCATAGCGAATTCCTTCTTCTAAGAAGATATTTTTTACTCTTTGCTTTAAATAATTTAATATCTGGGAAATAATCTTATCTTCATCAATTTTTAATTCTATCGAACTACTTTCTTTATACAAAAATAAAGATTTCTGAATAATATCCTTTAACGAAATTTTCAAGTTATTTTTTAAAATTATGGCAATTTTCCCACGAGATTGTCTTCTTAAGCCATAAGGGTCCTGTGATCCTGTTGGAGTTAAGCCCATTACAAAACAACCAATAATACTATCTACTTTATCAGCAATCCCTAAAATCATACCACATTTGGTTTGGGGTAACCTATCACCTGAAAAACGGGGGAGATAATGTTCAAAGATAGCTTCCGCTGCCTCTTTTCTTTCACCGGATAAAATCGCATATTCTTTCCCCATTATTCCCTGTAACTCCGGAAATTCTTTTACCATTTCTGTAACCAGATCTGCCTTGCACAAATGAGCAGCCCTTAAAAGATCTTTTTTCGCTTTCTGTTCAACCTGCAAAACATCTGCAATGTAATCACACAGCAATTCTAATCTCTCTGTTTTATCAAAAAGGCTTCCAAGATTTTCCTTGAAAATAACATTTTTTAATTTATCTACCTTTTTCTCTAAAGGAACCTTCTGGTCTTCCCGGTAGAAAAATTTTGCATCTTCCAATCTGGCCCTGAGAACATTTTCGTTGCCCTCTCTAATTTTAGAGGCATGCTTCTTGGAGTTATTGATAATTACGATAAACAGGGGGAGCAATTCATCTTTGTTTTTAAAAACAGGAAAATATTTTTGATGTTTTTCCATAACTACGGTTAAGACATCTTTGGGTAATTCTAAATATTTTTTATCATATTTTCCCAAAATTGCATTGGGATATTCAACTAAATATACTATTTCTTTTAACTGTTTTTCATTTATTATTTTTTTTCCATCAATTTCCTTAATTATCTGTTTTATATCTGTTTTAACAATATTTTCTCTAATTTTAGGATCGACTATTACATAACTTTTTTCTAGCTTCTTGAAATATTCCTGAATAGAAGATATTTTGATTTTTTGGGGTGCCAAAAGTCTGTGACCATAAGTAATATTTTCAGAATCTAAACCGTTTAGATTGAACTTGATTATTTCTTTTCCGTACAGAGCAAGTATCCATCTTACAGGACGGATAAATCGCAGTGATCTTTCTCCCCAGCGCATCGATTTCGGAAACTGCATGCTCTTTATTATTTTAGGAAATACCTGGGACAATATATCAATAGTTGGCTGGCCTATCATAGATTTGGAGGCAAAAATATATTTCCCTTTTTCGGTATCTTCGATAATTAAATCCTCAATATTTACCCCCTGGCTTTGGGCAAACTTTAGGGCAGGTTTTTGAGGTTTTGAATCTTTATTGTAGGCAATTGAATAGGCAGGTCCTTTAATTTTTAGAAAAATATCTTCTTGTTTTTCGTTAATGTGAAAAATAGATAATATTAATCTTCGAGGAGTGCCATAAACCTTTATTTTTTTATAATTTATCCTCGATTCTTCTAAATATCTTTGTGCTAACCGATTTAAATCTTTTAAGGCATTCTCCATATACTGTGCCGGTATCTCTTCGGTTCCGATTTCTAATATTACATTCTCCATTAAATTTTATCCTCTGCCTGGTCTTTTATTATTTAATTAAGGGAAAACCCAATTTTTCCCTCTGCTTTACATATTCTTCTGCACATAACCGGGCAATATTTCTTACCCGGGAAATATATCCTGTCCTTTCTGAAACACTAATTGCTCCCCGGGCATCTAATAAATTAAAAGTGTGGGAGCATTTTAATATATAGTCATATGCCGGTAAAGACAGCTCTACTTCTATTAATCTTCTAGCTTCTTTTTCATACATATTAAAAAGCTTAAATAACATTGGTATGTCTGCTTCTTCGAAGTTATACCTGGATTGTTCAACTTCTGCTTGATGACGTATGTCTCTATAGGTAATATCTTTACCCCATTTTAAGTCAAAAATATTATCCACATCCTGAATAACCATACCTAATCTCTCTAATCCATAGGTTATTTCAACCGGAATAATATCTAAATCAAGCCCGCCAGCTTGCTGAAAGTAAGTAAATTGAGTTATCTCTAACCCATCCAACCAAACTTCCCAGCCTAATCCCCAAGCACCCAGGGTAGGGGCTTCCCAATCACCTTCAATAAATCTTATATCATGCTCTTTTCTTGATATCCCCAAACTTTCTAAACTTTTAAAATAAATCTCCTGTACATTTTCAGGAGAAGGTTTCAATACAACCTGTAATTGATAATGCTGTTGTACTCTATTGGGGTTTTCTCCATAGCGTCCATCGGCAGGCCTGCGAGATGGTTCAACATAAGCTACTTTCCATGGTTCGGGGCCTAATACCCTTAAAAAAGTAGTTGGGTTCATTGTCCCTGCCCCTTTTTCCGTATCATAAGGCTGTTGAATGATACAGCCCTGTTCCCCCCAATATTTCTGTAAATTAAAAATTATCTCTTGAAAATCCATATTAGCATCTCTTTCCCTTAATTATAAATAAAATTCCCTCTCATGTAAGGTTTTTTTAAAACCTATTCCCTGTTGGAGAGAGGGACTGTATTTTCCTTGTTAATATATCAAAATCGGCCTTAATTGTCAACGACTTATCTCGTATATCGTATGTCGTATATCGCATATCGTATTGGTTAGCCAGTTATCCAGTTTACCGGTTACCCGGAATAAAATCGTATCTCGCAAAAGATTAGTTAATTAGTTAGTTGGTTACCTGGTTAGCTAGTTAAGAAATTAAAATAGAAAAAGAAGTAAGGGTGTATTGCATACGCCCTCAATAATCTCTATAAAACGTAGGACAGGCGTCTCGCCTGTCTTTGAATTAATACACAAGGAGTTTGATTCTATCCTATTCTGGCTCCTGGTTCCTGAATTCTATCTTCTTCTTTTCTTACTATACGCTCCACGCTGTACGCTCTACGCTAGTTTTTTGTTCCCTAACGACTATTCACTATTCACTAACGACTAATTGGTTACAGATTTTTCAAAAATCTATCCGTTTTGAAAGTTTTCTCCGAATGATAGGCAATATATAAATCAGTTATTTTCTCTAACTCTTTCATCTTTTTATCAGGAATGGTAGCGTTGGATATAGTAGATAAAGGTGTAATTAGTATTTTTCTTACTAATTTATTAAAATAAAGAGAGACTTTAACACACCCTTCTCTATCTTTGGCAGTGCAATTATTACACACCAGTCCGCCTTCTTTTATATTAAAATACATCTCTTTTTGTTCTTCTACACCTTTATTACATCTGCAACAATGATCAAGAGAGGGCCTGTATCCTAAAATTGACATAGTTTGCCATTTAGAAGACAAGGTCAGCAATTTCGGATCATTAGATTCCCTTAAATAATGCAAAACTTCTTTTAGTAAATTAAACAGACCAATATTCATTTCCCGCTCTTCGGTTAATTTATTAACTACCTCCACACAGTTGGCGGCAAAAGCAAATTTAATAACTTGTTTACTCGTTGGGAAAAAAGATTCTAATATTTCGGTCTGACTTACAATATCAATATTCCTACCTTTATAAAACAAAAAAATAGAGTGAGTTAATATTTCCAAACTGCTTCCGAATTTACTTTTTGTCTTCCGGACTCCTTTGCCAATGGCGGTAATCTTCCCATAATCTTTGGTGAATATAGTAACAATCTTATCAGCTTCTTCATATTCCATGCTTTTTAAGACTATACCTTCTGTTTTATACAACATATTATAAGATAATCTCCGTTATAAAAGATCGTTTTTACCGAATGCCTCGGGAAGCAATTTTTTTATTTTTTTAATCTTAACATCTCCCTTTAAATTCGCCATAATCAAGGTTATCTCTTCTCCAAATTCTGATATTACCTGTCGGCAGGCACCGCAAGGAGAACAGGGTTTATCTGTATCACCGATAACAGCTATAGCTTCAAATTTGGTTGAGCCCTCTGAAATAGCTTTAAAAATAGCTACTCTTTCTGCGCATATAGTCAACCCAAAAGATGCGTTCTCAATATTACAGCCGGTAAATATTTTTCCATCAGCACAAAGAACAGCAGCTCCCACCTGGAATTTAGAATAGGGAGTATAGGCCCTTTTTCTGGCCTTTTCTGCTTCTTTAATTAATTTCTCAAATTCTTCTTTCACAGTATTTTCACCTTCTTTATTTAAACCACACTTTTGTTTCCTCTGGCACTAAATGAATCCATATATTCCCCTGATTCAAATTTAAAACCTTTCCCTGGCGGTCATAATATACAGTTGGCTGGTCTTTAGATTTTTTAACCCATTTGGATAAAAAATAATTCCCTCCGTAAAATACCTTGGCAATACCTTCTCCGATAACCTCTACTTCCAGCCTTCCCTCTTTATCACCGGGGATTTTTTTAACCGGAACATATTGAATTATTACATTGGAAACAGTTATGGGTTCAAAAGTTTTGCTATCCTGATGGGGTTTAGAATTTATGTATCTTAAATATGCATTAGTATCGTCTTTATACTCGTAAGATATGGTATATTTTTGGTTATACTTAATAGTAATTTTACTGATATTCCCTCCTGATAAACTGAGTGTTCTTAGTTCGAGCAAGTGGTTATCTAAGTTTACCTTCTCCTGAAAACCCATTTTCCTGCTCTTTTCTCTTATATTCTGAGCTTTAGTAAAAAGATTTATCCATCCACCAATATTTTTATCCCGCCAATAAGGGGAGGGATAGTGCATCTGGTCTAAATTAACGATTCCATCGTTCTTTAGGCTTTGTCCTCCACAGTGAGCAAAGATGGCAGACCACTCTACAGCTAATCTGGAAAAATAATACCGGCTGCTTCTGACAGGCCCTACTATAACCTCACCACTATTATTAAATATAGCCATCAGTCTGGTAAAAGGATACTCTACATTCGCTTCATAGATTATATCTGCCTTATTTAATCCCATTTGGTGAATTATTTCTTCGGGTGAATTGCCGATCATTATGGCTACGGGTCTTACTGTACTGGCGTGAATATTATTATTTATAGTAAGACAGGCAAATATAACCAAAAATAACCATACAAACCCGCGGAAAAATGATTTACTCAATGTCTCTTTCTTCATAATTTATCCTCTTTCTTCTTTTTCTTTAGTTTTTAAATTATTTCATAATTTTTTGGTTTTATCAAATTCATCTTCTATCTCTCCGAATATTTCCTCTAATAAATCTTCTATGGTAACTACTCCGACGATTTTTTTATCTTTGTTTATCACTACCGCGATATGGACTTTCTTTCTCTGAAATTCTTTTAGTAGAGTGGTAACTCTTTTGTCTTCTGAGACCAGGTAAGGTGGATGAATTAAATCTAATGAACTTATACTTTTGCTTAATTTCTTTTTTAAATCTCCGACAAGGAAGTCTTTGGCGTAAATAAAACCTATGATATTATTTATATTATTCTTATAAACCGGTATCCTGGAAAGACCTTCTCTGTTCATTAATTTTACAGCTTCCTCTAAACAAGTATTCTCTTCAACAGCTACCATATATTTTTGAGGTATCATTACATCCTTAATAAAAATATCATTTAGATTTAAAATTTTCTCAATCATGCTCTTTTCCTTTTTCTCTAATACACCTTCCTTTTCACCAACTTCAAAAAATAATTTTAAATCTTTTTTGGTGAAAAAAGCATTTAGAGGTACATACTTCTTGCCGGTAACAATCCTAATGATAAAGTTCGATACCCAACTGAAAAAGACTTCAATGGGATAAAGGATGTAAGAGGCAATTTTTAAACAGTAAGCTGCCTTAAGCGCAATTTTTTGTGAATTATTTTGAGCAATAGTTTTAGGAATTATCTCGCAAAAAATTAAAATTATTAAAGTGGTCAGTAATATTGAAATAGTGACTCCCCTGTCGCCCCATATATGCATAACCAGAGCAGAGGAAACCGTAGAATATACGATAATGGCTATATTAGTTCCAATTAAAACCACCCTTAAAAATTTATCGGGCTTTTGAATTAAATTAGATACTATTATAGCTTTTTTATCCCCTCTTTTGGCTAAATATTTAAGATGCAGTTTACTGGTAGAGATAACCGCAGTTTCTGCACCGGAAAAAAAAGCAGCAATAAATATACACATAAATAATATAAAAGGACTGGCTTTAATCAACCATTCTGTCAAAATTCCCTTACCTCCTACGCATCTTTACCCGAAATATTACTTTCAGGCTGCGGAAGTTCTTTTATTATCCTTACTCTTCTAATCCTATTTTTTACTACCTGTTCTATTATCATTTGAAAATTCTGATACTTTATCTTTTCGCCTTTCCTGGGCACTCTCCCCAATAGGTCAAAAATAAAACCACCCAGGGTCTCGAAACCATTTTCCGGTATTTCGATGTTTAGAATTTCATTAATCTCGTCAATACTTATGATTGCATCAGCAATGACAATATTATCTTCGATCATTTCAAACAATTTTATCTCTTTATCGTATTCATCAATTATCTCGCCTACTACTTCCTCTACTACATCCTCCATGGTAATCAATCCTGCTGTACCGCCATATTCATCAATAGCAATGGCAATTTGAATTCTATCTTTCTGAAAAATATCCAACAGTTCATCTATTTTTTTATTTTCCGGAACAAAGTAAGGCTCCCTTATTATCCTCTTTAAATCAAACTTTTCCTTTGAAGTGTACCATTGCTCATATATACCTAAAAGATCCTTAGCATACAATATGCCGATAATATTGTCTATGGTTTCTTCATATACCGGGATTCTCGAATGCCCCATTTTTTTAATCAATTTTAATATTAAATTTAATTTTGTATCAGAGGGAATGCAGTCCATATCTACCCGGGGGACCATTACTTCTTTTACCATAGTATCGCCAAACTCAAATATATTTCTGATCATTTCGTTCTCTTCCTCTTTTATAACTCCCTCATCCTTACCTGCATCTATCAGGGTTATTAAATCTTCTTCGGTAATTTCTTTTTTCTCTTTAATGCTTTTTTTACCAATAAAGAAATAGAGGGCACCAATTATTACTTTAAAAAATTTAATTAAGGGGAATAGCACGTGGGAAATTATTTCTATCGGTCTGGCTACTTTTTTGGAAATAGCCTCGGTATTAGCCACAGCTAATGATTTCGGGATAATTTCTCCAAAAACAAGTATGGTAAAAATCATTATTCCGCTGGCTATACCTACCCCTATATTTCCAATAAGTTTTATAGCTAAATAGGTAGCCAAAGAGGAAGCAGAAATGTTTACGAACATATTTCCAATTAAAATAGAAATTAATGTTCTTTGGGGGTCATCAAGTAGTCTGATAATTGATTTTACCCGCCGATTACCCCCTTCTTCTTTTTGCATTTTTTTTAATTGCATCTTATTAAGTGAAAAGAGAGCGGTTTCTGTGCCGGAAAAAAAAGCAGATAATATTATAAAACCCAATAAAGCGATAACTTCAAATATCAATATTATTAAATTAAGAGGGTCATCCAAAAAATAATCACCGCAACTTTTTAAAAAACCATTAAGTACATTCTAAAATATCGACCATTTTAATAAATTTAAACCAAGATGATATGTCTTTTTTTACTAAGTTAGATTAGGAATCTAAATATAAACAATAATTGAGTCTTTTAGATTCCCAATCTAACAGTTTTAAGTTACAAAATTACCAAAAATAAAAATTAATACAGCTTATTTTTAATTATACTATGCCAGTTCAACTTTCTTCGATATTCTCATCTTTTGCACTATTATTACTCCTGCTAATAAGACAACACCCACGCCATCAGTTAACAAACTGGGTGTTAACAAAGCAAGTGCACTAATCATCAATATAACTCTTTCATATATTCTGGTGTGGTCAAATAGATATCCGCCAGCTGCTACTCCTAAGGCTAACACACCGGCTAAAGCAGTAACAATTAATAGTAAAGTATGTCCAATTGTGCTATTTATAAATAACAGGCCGGGATCAAGGGCAAATAGATATGGAATCATAAATCCCGCTACCGCTAGTCTTACGGCAATAAAACCGGTCTTCATGGAATTTCCGCCGGATATTCCTGCTCCGGCATAAGCTGCCACCGCAACCGGCGGGGTAAGATCAGCAATTACTCCAAAGTAAAGGATAAATAGATGGGCAGCTAAAGGCTGTACCCCCAAATCAACCAAAGCAGGGGCAGCCATAATCGATAAAATTATATATTTGGCAGTGGTGGGGAGTCCCATCCCTAATAAAATTGAGGCAATCATGGTGAAGAAAAGAGTTAACATTAGATTTCCCTGACCTAACATCACAAGTCCATTGGCAACCTTTAATCCTAAACCGGTAAGAGTTACTGCTCCCACTACCATTCCAGCACAGGCACAAGCCGCTGCTACACCCAAGGCGCTCTTGGCACCATCTTCAAAGGCTTCACCTAATTTTTTTAAATTTAAACGGGTCTCAGATTTTACCATACTTATAGCCAAACTCATGACAATAGCCCAAAAAGCAGAAAATAAAGGGGTATATCCTTTTATTAATAGGTATACTAAACCAAGTATGGGAATAATTAAATGACCCCTGGCTTTTACTACTTTACCTAATTTAGGAAGCTGCTCTTTGGGAAGACCTTTTAATCCATGTTTACAAGCTTCCAGATGGACCATCGTCATAACGGCAATATAATATATTACAGCAGGAATTGCTGCTGCCGCAGCTATTCTAATATAGGGAATCCCCAAGAATTCCGCCATTACGAAGGCAGCTGCTCCCATTACCGGAGGCAATATCTGCCCACCGGTAGAAGCGGCAGCCTCTACCGCTCCGGCAAAATTCTTTCGATAACCTATGCTCTTCATTAAAGGAATGGTAAAGCTACCGGTAGTTACAGTATTTGCCACTGAGCTTCCATTTATAGAGCCCATAAATCCACTGGCAATAACTGCAACCTTAGCCGGTCCACCGGTGGTATGCCCGGCAACTGCCATAGCCACATCGATAAAAAATTTACCCATCCCGGTCTTATTTAAAACTGCACCGAACAGAATAAAAAGAAATACAAAAGAAGCAGATACGCCTAAAGGTATGCCGAATATCCCTTCTGTCCCTGAATATAAATGCTCAATTATTCTTTCAAGTGAGTATCCTCGATGAGCGAAGAATCCCGGCATTATCTGCCCGAAATAAGAATATAATAAAAATACAGTTACTACTATGGGAAGGGCAGAACCGATAATTCTTCTGGTTGCTTCCAAGACTAATACAATAGTCAAACCCCCCACAATTAAATCAAGCGTAGTGGGTAGACCGGAGCGTATTACCATAGCATCGTAAAATGCGACTAAATAATAACACACGCCTGCTCCTAATATAGCCAGAATTATGTCCAGAAAAGGTATTTTTTCTTTATTTTTGTCAAAATGTTTTTTAGAACTAGGATAAATAAGAAATGCTAAACTCAGAGTAAAAGCCAGATGGATTGCTCTCTGCTTTAGAGCTAAAAGCAGACCAAATCCTCCGGTATAAAATTGGAAAGCCGAAAAAGATATAGCAATAATAGAAATGATTATAGCCGCGATACCGAGAGGTCTTCTAATTCTTGATTCTGAATCATATTGTTCCATAAGTTTCTGAACATCAATTTCTTTATTTTCAGTTTTTACATCTTCAACCATTTATAAGTTTCCTCCTAAGATAATTAAATAAATTATTCCTATTTATTCCAAAGGTTAATAATCTATCTCCTACTAATGAAGATAAATTAATTTCTTTGTCTTTAAAATAAAAAATATTTTCTCTTACCGCCCCAATTCTATAATAAATTGGAGTAGGCATAATCCTGTGCATATTTTTTATTTTAAATTTACCCTCCTCTTCCACAAATGTTTCACTTTCAAAAGTTGTATAAGGAAGACCTGCTCCGTGATCGAGAAAATCAGTTTCAATTAATACAATCTGATAATCTTTGTCAATGATAAATATTTCCCACACAGGAGTTAGGGCAACAGAGTGTGTATATTTTAAAACAAATTTATCCCCTGATTGGACTTTTTGTGAAAAAACTATTTTACCATCAGAAAAAGTTTTGATTTCCAGGGTATATACCTGAATAAAAAATAATATTATAATAATAATTATTAAAATAAATAAACCAAATAGTGCAACATATTTTTTCTTTATCATATAAATTAATTCCAGGTACCATAGAAAAATATTCTCATTCCATGGTACCCGGATTTTACTTTCCTAACTTTATTTAATCAAGCCAACTTCTTTGTAGTATAATTCTGCACCCGGATGTAAAGGTATTCCTATACCGTCAAGGGCAGTTTCCAAAGTAATATTTTTGCCTTGAGAATGTACTTTTTCTAATACATCTCGGTGTTCCCATAAAGCTTTAGTCATTTTATAGACTAAGGTAGGTGAAAGTTTGGCATCACAGATCCATAAAGCGGGTGTAGCAAGGGCTGGAACATCTTCATCTGCTCCTTTATATAGTCCGCCAGGGATAACTGTAGCTCCGTAATAAGGAATTGCATCACATAATTCTTTTATCTTGTCTGCACTTATAGGAACCAATACAATATCTCTTTTGGTAGCTATATTAATGATGCTGGAAGTAGGGAAGCCAGCAGTGGTAAAACCGGCGTCTATTTGTCCATCGATCAAGCGTTGAGCAACTTCATTGAAGCTTAAAAAATCTGCCTGAATATCATCAAAGGTAATACCATGGGCATTTAATATTATTTCAGCATCAGCAGCAGTTCCGCTGTTAGGTGCACCCACTCCTACTCTTTTCCCTTTAAGATCTTCAACACATGTGATTCCGGAAGCCTTGGTTGCAACTATATGAATAGTTTCCGGGTATAAAGAAGCAATACCTCTTAAATTTTTAATAGGTTCTGCATCTTTTAGTATCCCCGTTGCAGTATAACACCAATATGTTGTATTAGCTTGTGAAAAACCGGTTTCAATTTGCCCTCTGCTGATTAAATTACAATTTGCTACAGAAGCATTTCCTGATTGAGCAGTAACTATTAAGCCTTCAACATTATTGGAAAGCATTTGAGCTAAAGCTCCTCCTAAGGGGTAATAAGTTCCGCCGGTTCCGCCGGTAGCAATAGCTACAAATTGTCTTTCGGCAGCCATCCCAAAACTAAGCATTCCCATTACTAAACTAATTGCTAATACTAAAATTAATATTGTCTTACTTTTTAACATTAATAGATTCTCCTTTAATTTTTAAAATTTAATTGATTTTTCTAAAAGCGAATATTTTGTAAGCCTATACCTCACCTCCCATTTTTTAAGGCTTTTCATTCAGCGAATCTGTGTTAAGTATTTTTTATCCATATTTACTTTTTGGGTTAAAATAGCCTAAAAAGTAAATAAATATTATGGTTAATTATATTATATTAAACATCAAGTTACAAAGCAAATATTTTCAAGATTTCGCTCTCTTTTTCCCTCATAATTTTATAATCTTTGTCTTTTTCGTGGTCATAACCGGTTAGGTGTAATAACCCATGAATCAGCAATACCGTTAGTTCTTTTTCCATACTATGATTTAAGGTATCTGCCTGCCTTTGAGCAGTCTCTACGGAGATAATTATATCTCCTAAAAGTTTATCACTCTCTACCCCCGGAGATTTGACAGCTCCTTCCTGCAAACTAAAAGATAGGACATCGGTTGGTTTATCAATCCCCCGATATTTATTATTCAGCGACCTTATAAATTTATCATCAGTAAATAAAACACTAACTTCGGTTTCTTCATCAACTTTTAGATGTAGCAGAACCTTTTTGATTATTTCCTTTATCTTTCGCTGATTTATCTTTATTATTTTCTGCTGATTTTTTATCAATATTTCCATTCTTTTTTTTCTCTTCTTTTATTTTTTTTATTAAATCCTCATCGGGATATTCCACCCTGCTGTGAAACATTCCGGTAAGTATCCGGGAAAAACTATCTCCTATTTTATCCAGGTCTTTTAAGGTTAAATCACATTCTTCCAGCTGGCCATTATCTAAATTCTTATGTATAATCTCCTTCACCAGGGTTTTTATTCTAGTTGCCGTAGGATTAGTTAAACTTCTGGTTGCGGCTTCCAGCGAATCAGCTAATAAAATAATTCCTGCTTCCTTGGTCTGGGGTTTTGGTCCGGAATAACGGTAATTCTCTTCGGCAACTGCATCATTGGCTGACCCATTTTCTTTTAAAGCCCTGTGGAAGAAATAGGTAATCAAATTGGTTCCGTGGTGCTGGGCAATTATATCGATTATATCCTTAGGGAGTTTATGTGTTTTCGCCAATTCTATTCCTTCTTTAACATGAGAAGCAATTACCAGAGCGCTTAAACTGGGTTCCATCTCATCATGAATATTTTTATATGCCTCTTGATTCTCAGTAAAGAAATAAGGTCTTTTTATTTTGCCTATATCATGATAAATAGCACCAACCCGAGCTAACAACCCATTACCCTCAATCTCTTCAGCAGCAGTTTCAGATAGATTTCCTACAACTATGCTGTGATGATATGTCCCCGGTGCTTCCAATATCATCTTTTTTAGTAAGGGCTGGTTAGGATTAGATAATTCCATCAGTTTAAAAGAGGTAGTGATATCGAAATAGCTTTCCAGGAAAGGTAGAATTCCGATGGTCAAAATGACTGCTAAAAAACCGTTTAGCACTCCCCATAAATTGTTTTGTAAAATTAGATAATAGCCTTCGTTATTTATTAAACCCAAAGCTGATATAGTAATGATATTAACTCCGGCAATAATTAACCCTGCACGGGTCAGGCTTGACCTTTGGGTGATTTTCCGAATACTATATATAGCTACAAGCCCGCTAATTACGGAGACTAAAATATAATCTAAACCGCCTCCCGGAATAAATCCTATTAACAAGCTTAATATCACGGTAAGTAATATGGCAATATTAGAATTTAAAGATATGGCAATTAACATTGAGGCGGAAGCAATAGGCATTAAATATCCTGATGCCTGACTTGCTATTTTAGCGAGCAAAACAACAAAAATAGAAATAATACCCAGCAATATCAGTTTGTTTACATTTTCATAAATCTCAGGATAAAAGTAGTTTAAATATAAAAAGACTGCTAAAAGGCAAATGGCCGTAATCATAATTATTCCTATAATGTTGGAAAAATTTATCTTGGGATTTTTTAAACCTAAGGCATTGAGAATGGCGATATCTTCCGAAGTTACCACTTCTCCTTTTCTTATAATTATCTGCCCTTTTTGAATTGTTCTTATAACATCATCTACTGAAGCAATGGCTTCCTGACGTCTTTTTTCAGTATCTTCTTCATTTAAAAATAAACTAGGTAGAAGCAAAGAGGTAGCAATCTCGCTGGCAATCAGGGCATCATGATGATCAAGGGAAATCTCGCTAATCTCTCTAATTAATTGTTTTTTGGCATGTTCTAAATCATCTTTTTTAATCCCCTGTTCCATAATTTTTCTCACAGAACTTTTGATATCTACCCTTATTTTTTCTAAAGATAAATTATCCAGTTGGAGACAAGCTGCTATGACCTGTTCACTAATATACAACCCTAAATCTTCATTTATTTCATTAGCCATTTTATTTAACTCATCATCTGTCAATCTTCTATCGCTCTGTATTATGGGAGCAGTAGTATCTTTAGGTAATTCATCTATTTTTTTCTGGTATTCTTTTATCTTTAAAAAGAAACTATCTATTTCTTTTTCAGCATTTTCAATGTTTGCTAAATTTAAATCATATACTTCTTTTATCGATTTGGCGGCTTTTTCTCTTAAATTTTGCGTTGCCTCCACATCTACAAATTCAAAATCACCCGGGGACAGAACATCTTTAGTACAGATTTGCCCTTCTTTCAAAAGAATTTTATCCGGGAAAAAATTAATAGACAGAACGAGTGTAATAGCGATTAGCAAAATAAGAAATATAGATATTTTTTGTATTATATTTTTGTCAATTAATTTTTTCTTTTGCATATTTTTACCTGATATTTTATCTCTACTTTTCCATTTATTCCATCTCTCATATAGTTTCACGAGGTTAAATCACTCCCCTTTTTCTGGTTCCGCAAATCTTCCCTTTCGTAAGCACGTATAATTTCCTGAACCAATCTGTGTCTCACCACATCCCGGTCATCAAGATATACAAATTCGATACCCTTTATCTTTTTAAGTATCTTTTCCACTCTTTTTAATCCGGAATGTTCTTTAAGTGGTAAGTCTACCTGAGTAATATCTCCATTAATTATCACTTTGGAACCAAAACCAAAGCGGGTTAAAAACATCTTCATCTGACCTAAAGTGGTATTCTGAGCGTCGTCCAAGATAATAAAAGAATTATTTAAGGTCCTTCCTCTCATATAGGC
>JAYEJO010000149.1:0-8503 GCA_034660595.1 Candidatus Caldatribacteriota bacterium | reverse complement strand
CTTATTTACTAGGCAGGATAAACGAATTAAGTGAAGGCAAGAGCCTTACAGCTAATATCGCGCTGATAAAAAACAACGCCCGGGTAGGCGCAAAAATCGCTTACGAACTGATAAAATGAAAAAGTTTACAAAAGGTGCCAGGCACCTTTTGTAAACTTTTTAGTGAAAGGGTTGACAAATCTGGTGCCAGGCACCAAACTTGTCATTTATTGCACAATTGTGCCTTGACACAAATGTTAAAAAGTTGTATATCTATAGTTAGAGGTGATAAAGATGAATGGTAAAAAAAGCTGCGCGCGAAATAGACTTAGTATCGATATAGATCCTGAAGAGCATCAAAAAATAAAAGTATTTGCTGTTTTACAGGGGAAGACTATTAAGGAATATGTTTTGGAAAGTATCCGGGAACGGTTAGGTCGTGAATCTGAGGAAAAGCAATTACTGGCAATGACTACTCAAATTAATCCTGTCTTAAAGGAAATTTGGGACAATAAGAAGGATGATATTTACAATGAAATATAAACAAGGGGACGTAGTCTTAGTAGAAGTTATTTTCTCTGAAGGTTCTGGAGTCAAAAAGCGGCCGGCTTTGATTATCAGTGATAAATATTATCATGATCACCGACAGGAAGTAATTGTTTCTGCTATTACTAGCAATGTTGATAGACTATTAGCCGGAGATACAAAAATACAAGATTGGCAAAAAGGAGGATTGAAGTATTCTTCTTTAGTAACCGGGATTATTCAGACAATAAAAACAAATATGATCAGCCGAAAATTAGGAAAGCTTTCAGAGAGAGATTTCTTAGAGACACAAATAAATCTTAAAAAGTCATTAGGTTTTTTAGAATAACAAATCTGGTAAAAAGTTTACAAAAGGTGCCTGGCACCTTTTGTAAACTTTTTAGTGAAAGGGTTAAAAATAAAGATGGAAATAGTTATTGTTGGGGCTGGGCCGATAGGGTGTTATACCGCTCAGTTGTTGAAGAAATGCGGGATTAACAGCTTTAGAATAATTGAAGAACATGCTGAGGTGGGCAGGCCGCTAAGGTGTGCCGGGATTGTGGGCAAGCCGGTTTTTGAAGATAGTTTAATACCTTTATCGAAAAGTTCTATTTTAAATCAGATTAGCGGGGCTTTGTTTTTTTATAAAGGAGATAATTTTCGGATTAGAAGGCCCGGGGTGGCCCTGGTAATTGACCGGGAGAAGTTTGATAAGGAGATGAGCCGGGGATTAGAAGTGGAATGCGGGATAAGGTTGCTGGAGATAGTTGAGGATGAGCAGGATAAGCAGGATAAGGGGAACAGCAGATATCTGCTAAAGACCAATCAGGGTGATATCTGGGCTGATATAGTTATCGGGGCTGATGGACCGCGGTCCCGGGTGAGAAGGTTTATAGATTCGAGGATAAAGAATAATAATGGCAGTAGTAGCGGCAGTGACGGCTCCGGGGAAACCAATTTTTATAAAGGGGTTCAGTATAGAATAAAATTGGAAGATGGGTTTTTTTCCGGGGAAGGGGAGATGACTCGGGTATATATGAGGGAAGGAATCCCTTTTTTTGTGTGGATTATTCCCGAAGGAGACGGAATTATACGATTAGGGGTAATTGCAGATAATGGACGCAGAGAGTTAGAGCGGGTGATGGAAGAAGAAGGGATAAAAGGCGAAATTATCGATAGGTTAGCCGGGATTATTCCGCTGGGATTGTGCCAGAGTGTTTACGGGAAGGCAGCGGTAGTGGGGGATGCAGCCCGGCAGGTAAAACCTTTGACCGGGGGAGGAATTTATTACGGGATGAAGGCGGCCGAGATTCTAGTGGAGTGTATTCGGGAAGGCACGTTGGCTGAATATGACCAGAGATGGAAGAGTAAATTTGGTAGAGAAATTAAATTTGGACTGTGGGCCAGGAAAGTTTACGAGAGATTAAATAAAGATGAGCATGAATTAGAGGATATTTTTTCGTTGTTTAAGGGGAATGCGGATTTTATCGAGCGGGCGGCAAATTTTGAAGATCATTCTTTAGTATTTAGGGAAGCATTTAAGAAGCCGAAGATATTTATAAAAGCCGGGAAAATTTTGGGAAGGAATTTAGGGAAGATATTATTTTGAGAGAAATAAGAAGGACAAGAAGGGATAAGAGGAGGGAGAAATTAAATTGAAATCAATAATTCTTTGTGCAGGAAAAGGCACTCGCCTTAGACCGCTGACTCATACGAGTGCGAAACATTTAATTCCCATTGCCAATAAACCGGTATTATTTTATGGAATAGAGGCAATTCGGGATTGTGGGATAAAAGATATTGGCATAATAATTGGGGAGACCGGAGAGGATATAAAGAACGGGCTTAAAGATGGCAGTAAGTGGGGAGTAAATATTTCTTATATTGAACAGAAAGAAGCTTTGGGGCTGGCGCATGCGGTATCGGTGGCCAGGGATTTTTTAGGAGAAGAGAAATTTTTAATGTATTTAGGAGATAACCTCCTGAAGTACGGCGTGGAAAGCTATGCGAATAAATTTATTAAAGGGAATTATAATGCCTTTGTGTTATTAACTGAGGTAGACGACCCAAGGCAATTTGGAGTGGCTGAGTTGAAAGAGGGAAGAGTTGTACGGGTAGTGGAAAAACCTAAAGAGCCGGTCAGTAATTTAGCTTTAATCGGTGTCTATTTTTTCGATAAAAATGTCCATCAAGCGATTAGGAGTATAAAGCCTTCTGCCCGGGGGGAACTGGAGATAACCGATGCCATTCAATGGATGATCGATAAGGGTTATAAAGTTGGAGCTGAAGTTATTGAGGGTTGGTGGAAAGATACCGGCAAGCCGGATGATATTTTAGAAGCCAATCGTTTGATTTTGGAGGATATTGAGAGAGATATCAAGGAAGGATGTGCCTGTGAGGACTCCGAGATTTTGGGGAGAGTAAAGATTGGTGAGGGAGTGAATATTGTTAATTCTAAGATAGTCGGGCCGGTGATAATCGGGAATAAAGTGAAGATAGATAATTCATATATCGGACCAT
The DNA here is from genome assembly GCA_034660595.1 of Candidatus Caldatribacteriota bacterium. GTDB lineage: Bacteria > Atribacterota > Phoenicimicrobiia > Phoenicimicrobiales > Phoenicimicrobiaceae > Sediminicultor. The sequence goes on along the minus strand of JAYEJO010000149.1, from coordinate 5,479 downwards.
TTACTTCTCTGTCTGATGGGGTAGAAGTAAGAAAGAGTGAAATTGAATACAGCGTAATCCTGGAAGACACTAAAATAAATAAGATCAAAGGGCGCTTTCATGGCTGTCTAATCGGCAAGGGAGTTGAGATTTTCCGCTCACGTATCCTCCCCCGCAGCTATAGGTTTATCTTAGGCGACCACAGCAAAGTCGAATTATAATAAAGACGAAAAAAGTTTACAAAAGGTGCCTGGTATGACAAATCTGGTGCCAGGCACAAAACTTGTCATCTTAGAATGAAGTGCCCAAGGTGATGTAGATATCATATCCGCCGGGGGCGGTCAGGGCTTTGGCGGCTCCCAGTCTTAGGGTGAAGGGTGAGTCGTATTGATAATTAAAATCTGCTTTTAGTTCTGCTCCTATACTGTATTTAAAATCCTGCAAGATAGAAGTCCCGGGGCTTTCCCAGGCATTTCCCATATCAAAAAAGAGAGCACCGGAAAGTCTTTCTAAAAAGATGGAGAGAAGGCCAAGTTTAAGGCTATGCTCGATGTTGGCCAGAGGAAAGCGATATTCCAAGCTGGTTAAGATAAGATTATTCCCTTCAAGGGTGGCAGGTTTATAACCCCGTAGAGAGAAGGTGCTCACATCAGTATTACTAAGATTATCTGCTGAATAATTACCTCCCAATTTAAATTTTTCCTCGTCTGGGCCTGATTCTAATATATTTGAAGAGCTGGTGCCGGCAACTAAGCGAAGAGCCAGAACCTGATGTGAGGAAGGGAGAGGCAGGGGGATAAATTTTCTGCCATCAAATATTAATTTATCAAAAGTGTAATCACCGCCTAAGGCTTTATCGGCATGTTCAAAAGATAGAGAGAAGGAATTGCCTAGTTCGGGACTGATAGAGAATCCATATTTTTCCGCATCAGAATAGGAGTAGTTTAATTTTAGGCTGGTGATTTTTTGCGGGTCGGTATTATTTAGGGGAGACGATGTATTGGAAGTGTCAGAAGCAGAAGAGAATTTTTCATGTTGATACCCGAGAGAAAAGATCTGCCTGTAAGAGCGCGAATTTGTGGCAGAGGCAGTATATCCCTTGTATGGAAAAATAATATTTATTCCGGTTTTGCCTTTTTCCCACCAGGAGGTCGGGGTTTGAGCTTGGGGAGCTAAAACAGTATTTCTGGACAGATAAAAATTAATAATAGGAAGGTGGCTATAATTATAATAATTAAAGTTGTAAGACAGGCTGTTATTGAGTATCCCGTAAGTGACGCTTAAAGGCAGGGAATGAAATCCCAGCACATCTTGTAATTCAGTTGAAAAGCCAACCCTTAGGTCGTTTTCAGTGAGCTGGGCAGCGGGAATCCAATAGGTGGGCGGCCAGAATGAGGATAAAGAATTGTAGGGATGGATGGGGTAATTGTTTTTAGAATTAGGAGAGGTATTTAGGTCTTTATTGAATTGTGCTGCTGTCACAGCCATAATTTTGGGCTCAACACATTCTGTTTTTACTTCTGTCCATTGGCTGGAGCCGGGGTTCGCATTATTCATAAGGTGCAGTTCGTATCCGGTGGAGTGATAGGAAATAAAGGCTAGTTGTGTACCATCAGGAGAGATGGCAGGTTGAAATGCCCCACCCAGGACATTGGTTACCTGATAGAGTTTTTTATCGGAGAGAGAAAAGGCAAAGATATTATAAATACCGGTACGATCTGAGGCAAAGAAGAGATACTTGCCATCGGGAGACCAGCAAGGGCTTAGGTCAATAGATTTATCTTGAAAGATGGGCTGAAGAATAGGAGTGCCGATATTGCTGGGGCTAAGATTATTAATGCTAAGATTGTCGGGATCAAGATTTAAAATATATATATCCTGATAACCCTGGCGCCAGGCGGAAAGGGCTATCATGCCTCCATCAGGAGACCAGGAGGGTTGAGATAATTGAGTACCATCTCGAAAATCTGTTAGATAGATAATATCTTCTTTGGTAATTGGCTTATAGATGGGGTGGTTCTCACTAATTGATGAATTTTGGCCCGGGGAAGGGGAATGTAAATTAATCAGGGCTAAATTATTCGTTCCGGATTGGTTAATTACTGCCACAATTTGAGGATTATCTGTGTCCGGGTCGGGGTTGGGTGACCAGCTGGGATCGCGAGCTCGCAGCCCCTCGGAAAGACGGGTTTCCTTTTCTGTTTCTAAGTCAAATAAATAAAGGTCATAAAATTTATTAAATTGCTCATAATCGCCTAATTTAGCATAAATTATTTTAGAACCGTCAGGAGATATGCTAAAAGAAGAATCCCGCCCATAAGTTCTTTTAATCAAAGGCTGAGCCTCAGTTCGATTTTTAGCAGATCGGAGAGTTAAGGGAAGAGAAGGGCTCAAGGGCGAGGGGTCGATAATTTGAATAAAGGGATAGGAATGAGGAGTAGAAACTCTGACTGCAATTTTATCTCCTTCGGGAGTGGAGAGCCAGTGAGGATAATCGACCCAATAATGGTATTTAGTTAATTGCCGAGAAGGGGTGAAATTTTTTTGAGAGGTAATTTTTTGCATCTGGAGTTGATATTTTTCTTTTAAATTATCTTTCCAGCTTTGATACAGTTCTTCCAGGTTCATGCCTATCGCTCTTTTTATGGCATAGCTAAATCCTAAATAGGGATATTCACAGAATATTTCACTTATGGCAATTACTTTATCTTCTCCGTATTTTTGAGCTATAAAATGGATAAGGGATTGACCATAGATATAGGGTGCGGTACCGTCAGGCCAGGTGGTAAGATAATAGCCGTTTATCTGATCCAGAGTGTTAAACTGGTCTTCCAGGGCGGCCATGCGAAGATACGTATCATAGCGAGCATCTATTCCCCGGCCCCCGGTGGTAAATTTCGTTTCATTATAAACTGCTAATCCTTCGATTGACCAGATAGGCTGGAGGGCATTGGGGACGAGTATCTGACCGAAAAGGGCGCGTAGGGCGGTCGTGGGTCCGGCGGTCATCTCGAAATGAGCTATATGGGTGTATTCGTGAGTGATTACCATTTTGAGCCAGCTTTTAAATTTCATATCAAAAGATTTGGCGGTGGGGGCGGTCAGGGAGAGGCGAATCACCCGATGGGGGAAGGGGGTGGCAAAACCCAGGGCGTAATCAGAAAAATCTTCCATAATTATAGCAATCTTTTGCAGGTGGTGATGCTTGTCGGGTGAGCCAAGCTGTGCATTAACCTGTTGGAAGGTTTCCTCGGCAATATCCGCTATCTGCTGGGCCAATTGTTCGCTGCCATTACTGAAATTTTCAACATTTTGCTGTTTACAAAAATAGACTGAAAAATGAGGACTCTCCAAAACCTGCCACTCCAAGCTGGGGTCATAACGAACAGCTTCCACTATAGTCGCAGCACAAAGAATAACCAGCGAGATTATTGTAATAAAAAAAATCACATTTTTTCTCATATTTATTCCACCTACACATTTATGACAAATCTGGTGCCTGGCACAAAACTTGTCATTCATGATAACAAACAAATTTTAATGTTACTTAACCATAGACTAAAAAGGGGATCAGATTCTATATTCTTTTGCATTTTATTATTTATATATAGAACAGACTGTCTGCTAATATGAAAAAGACGAGCTATTTCGGTTATTTTATATCCTTCTTTTATCAGGACGAAAATCAATAAATTTCTCAAATTTTTATTGGTATTAATATCGCCAAAATATTTATTAGCTTTTGCTAGCATATAATCTATGTTTTTATGCAAAGTACTTTGGTTAGAATTTGTTATTTCATTCAAAAGTATATCGGTTTTTTTGTTCTTTTCAAAAGAATTTTTTTTAATGAAATTAATAAATTCGTTGGGGCTTATTTCACAAAGCTGGAGAAATTCAGTTATTTTTAACCAGGGAGGTGCATCTTTTTGTGAGATAAAATAACGAAAGCTCCCCCATTTATATTTTTCAGGTTCAGAAGCATCTACTATTCCTGCTTCAACCGGATTTAGATTAATATAAGAGGAAATATTAAGTAGGTACTGAAAATTTAAAATAAGGTAACTTTTATATCTATCTTGGAAGAGATGCCCTTTACGCATATGTCTATAATTAAACCAGTGGGCATAAGAAGAATTTAAAAACTGCATGGCCTGAGAAAGATTTGCTTCTTCAGTCTTTAAAAGCAGGTGAAAGTGGGTATCCATTAGCACATAGGAAAATAGGTGAATTTTGTGGAGTTTAAACATTTTTTGAAGAAGATGTAGAAATTTATTTCTATCGACATCATCAGTAAAGATGTCAGTTCCTTCCACACCCTTACCAATTATATGATAAATAGCGCCTCTATCTTCTATTTCCGTTCTGTTTATTCTTCCCATAATGGTTAAAGTATACAATCTTATTTGGATTAATTCAAGGTATTTTAGAGGATCCTGGCACAAAACTTTACATTTATGACAAATCTGGTGCCTGGCACAAAACTTGTCATTTTTATTTATAAATTTTGTTGGAGTTTTAAAAAGAAGTAGTGTATAATTAACATTAATTGTTTAAAAAAATAAAACCAAAGAAATTGTGAAAAAAGAAAAGTGTAATTTGTTATTCTAGGTCACAAAGTTGATTTCTTCTGAGAACGAGAATTAAAAAATATTTGAAGAAAGATATGTATTAAAGAATGAAGAAGTTTTTCATAATATTGTTTGGAATAATTGTAGTAACAGCAATGGTAGGCTGCTTTAATTTAACAGCCACTCCCCCCTTTCTAAATCAAGCACCAGTTATAACTTCTGAACCTATTATCACTGCCACAGAAGATCAGCTATATTCATATCAGGTAGAGGCCAGTGATCCCAATGGAGACATTCTGACTTATTCTTTTAGTACTAAACCAGAGGGGATGAGCATTGATAGCGAGAGCGGTTTGATATCTTGGATACCCGCTAATAATCAAGTAGGAATTCACCAGGTAGTGGTTGAAATTTCTGACGGTAAACACAGTATAACTCAGAGCTTTAAAATTGAAGTTTTCAATGTGAATAATTCCCCACAAATCTTCTCTTATTTTCCTGACAGTTTAAATGTTGGAGTAAATGAAGGAGACTCAATAAAATTTGAAGTTCAAGCACACGATATTGATTTAAACACCACTTTAAGTTTCCAATGGTTTTTAAATGGGAAATTAGTTTTAGATTCTACCGCTTCAGGAGATGATTCAAAAAGCAGCTGGATTTATTCTGCCGGTTATGGAGATTATGATCAGAAAATAGTAAAAGTATTAGTGAGCGATGGAGAATTACAAGATTATGTACAGTGGAATATCACAATAAATGACATCACCCCTCCTGCCCAGCCAACTTTAGATGCCGTGCTTTCTCCAACAAATGTTTCCTCTCAAACTCTTTCTGGAAATAAAGAATCTAATACTTCAATCTGGATTAACGGAGTAGAGGTAATATTTGTAAATTCCGTTACTACCTGGTCATATTCTTATAATCTT
>JAYEJO010000148.1:0-8539 GCA_034660595.1 Candidatus Caldatribacteriota bacterium | reverse complement strand
AAAAGCAAACTATGGGCAATTGATTGAAGCCGGGCTATCGGAAAAGAATATTTTTGTTAACCGGATTTGTACGGCAGACCACCCTGAACTTTTCTTTTCCTACCGCAGGGACAAGGGAAATACCGGTTGTATGGCCGCTATCTTTATGTTAAAATAATAATAAAATGATAATGTAAGGGCATAATCCATTGTGCTCCTACATTATCTCCTGATTTTTCATCTTTCTCTTTTTTTCTTTCGTTTTCTTTGTTATATACTTATTTCTTAACTCGATACTCAATACTATATACTCGATACTATATTTAAACGCGATACAAGATATAACCGCAAAAAATATTTTTGAGCTTTTAGATTATTATAATCATATTAAAATATAGGGAGGAAGGTATGCGCATAAAAGAGCATCCCATTTTAGAATTTAACCAGAAAGAAAAAGTTAAATTTACCTTGGATGGGAAAGAATTAGAAGGCTATAAGGATGAGCCCATTGCTTCTGCCCTGGTTGCCGCCGGAATAAAGGTATTAAGCAGAAGCATTAAATATCGCCGCCCCAGAGGATTTTTTTGTGCCATAGGAAAATGTTCAGCCTGCCTGATGAAGGTAAACGGCATCCCCAATATCAGAACCTGTGTAACTAAATTAGAAGAAGGAATGAAAGTAGAAACTCAAAAAGGAAAAGGTGATTTCAATTGAAAATGACTGATATAGCAATTATCGGCGGGGGTCCGGCAGGATTATCGGCAGCAATCTATGCCGCTTCCCTGGGGGCAAAAGTAACTCTTATTGACGATGGTCTAGAATTAGGCGGACAGTTAATCAAACAGACCCATAAATTTTTTGGTTCCGAAAAACAGTTTGCCGGGATCAGAGGTATAGAGATTGCCAAAAAGATGATCCGGGATATCAAAGAATATGACCACATTGAAGTAATCGACAATGCCACAGTCACCGGCTATTATGAAGATGAGGTCATTACCATTGTCCAGGGAGTTAATGGTGATATATTAAAAAAATTAAAGGCCAAGAGAATTATTGTGGCTACCGGGGCATCGGAGAATATGCTGCCTTTTATAAATAGCGATTTACCCGGAGTTTATGGTGCCGGGGCAGTTCAGACCTTAATGAATCTTTACGGCGTAGTCCCGGGTAATAATATCTTAATGGTAGGGGCAGGAAATATCGGTCTGATTGTAAGCTACCAGCTCCTGCAGGCTGGGATCAAGGTAGAGGCAATAGTGGAAGCTCTTCCCCGGATAGGCGGTTATCTGGTGCATGCCTCCAAGATTAGACGCTTGGGGGTACCTATCTACACTTCTCATACCTTGAAAGAAGTGTACGGTACGGATTGTGTAGAAAAAGCGGTAATTTCTGAGATCAATCAAAATTTTGAATTTATACCGGGGACGGAAAAAGAACTTAAGGTTGACACCATCTGCCTGGCGGTAGGCCTCTCTCCTCTTTCTGATTTGCTCTGGCAGGCGGGCTGTCAGATGAAATATGTCCCGGAGCTTTGCGGCCATGTAGCCCTAAGGGATGATAATATGAAAACTACTATAGAAAAAATCTATATCGCCGGGGATGTAGCCGGTATCGAAGAGGCCAGCAGTGCCATGTTGGAAGGTCAAATTGCCGGCCTGAATGCCGCGGTAAGCTTGGGATATAAATGCGATAATTATAAAGAGCAAGACAGAAAACTAAAAGCTGAATTAAAAGAATTGAGAGATAACCCTTTAAGTGAAGAGATTAAGATAGGTATAGAAAAAGCCTTAATAAGGGAGGGGAGGGATTAACCATGTTGGAAAGAACCGGTATACCGACCGATGATGATTTGGAAAAAATAATTCCGGATAAAAAAAGATTGGCTAAAGGTCCGGTAGTCATCATAGAATGTTTTCAGAAGATACCCTGTAACCCTTGTGCCATATCCTGTAAGTTTGGAGCAATAAAACCCTTTGAAGATATAAACGACTTGCCCATAGTCGATTTTGATAAGTGTACCGGTTGTGGGATTTGTATTAGTTCTTGTCCAGGTTTGGCAATATTTGTTATAGATGAAAATTATTCAGAAAAAGAGGCCCTAATTAAATTACCTTATGAAATGTTACCTTTACCTCAAAAAGGGGAAGATGTTTATGCCTTAGATAGGACAGGGGAGATAGTTGGTAAAGCAAAAGTGATTAAAGTCCTAAAAACAAAAAATAAGACTAATGTTATCTCTATATTGGTTCCAAAAAATATGTCAATGAAAGTTAGAAGCATAAAAGTGGAGGACAAAAATAATGAAGGATGATACTATAATTTGTCGGTGCGAAGATGTTACCTGGGGAGAAATCAGACAGGCTTTAGAAAAAGGTTATACTACTCTCGATGAAATTAAAAGGGTTACCCGGGCGGGAATGGGAAGGTGTCAGGGCACAACTTGCCGCAGGATTATATTAAGAGAAATCGCTAAATTTTGCCATAAGAGTATAGAAGAGGTAGCTATGTCTACCTTCAGACCTCCCACCAAGCCGGTAAAATTAGGGACTCTGGCAGGTGATGACGATGATTAAAAGAGCAAGTGTGGTAATAGTAGGTGGAGGAATAATCGGTTGCAGCATCGCCTATAATTTAGCCAGGATGGGATGTAAAAATATAGTAATATTCGAAAAAAATACTCTGGCCAGTGGCGCTACCGGCAGGTGTGGAGCAGGAATCAGACAGCAGTTTGGAACCGAGATGAACTGTATCCTGGCCCGGGAGAGTATAAAGATATTCGAGAATTTAAGTGAAGAATTAGATTATGATATCGAACTTAATCAGGGCGGATATCTTATGCTGGCTTATACCGAAAAAGAAGTCAACCAGTTTAAGAAAAATGTGGCTTTGGAGCAATCATTAGGGATCGATGTAAGATACATAACCGTAAAGGAAGCCAAAGAGATTGTGCCCCCCTTAAATACAGAAGGTCTATTAGCCGCCACCTTCTGTCCTACCGACGGTCATGCCAATCCCTTTAATACAAATTTTGCTTATGCGGAGGCTGCTCAAAGGCTGGGGGTAAAGGTATACAATTTTACCGAGGTAAGAGAGATTAAAACAGAAGATAATAGAATAGTCTCAGTCAATACAGACCGGGGAGAAGTGCTCACTCCTATTGTAATAAATGCCGCCGGTGGTTACTCGGGAGAAATAGGGAAAATGGCAGGAGTGGAAATACCGGTCTATTCTCAAAGGCATCAAATCCTAATCACCGAACCGGTTGACCCTCTATTTAAGCCGATGTTGATGTCTTTCTCTCGTAATTTTTACTGCCAGCAGACTCCTCACGGAAGCATCATAATGGGCTTTGGCGACCCCGATGAACCCAAGGGTCACGATATAGGTACAAGCTGGCAATTTGCCCGGGAGATGGCCCAAAAGATGACCGCAGTTGTTCCCCTATTAAAAGAAGTGAGTATGGTAAGACAATGGTCAGGCCTATATAACATGAGTCCTGATTCTCAACCGATCGTGGGTGAACATCCTCAGGTAAAAGGCTTTTATATGGCAGTAGGATTCAGCGGTCATGGATTTATGTTGGCTCCTGTAGCCAGTCGGCTTATGGCGGAGCTAATACTTAAAGGGCGGACTTCTATTCCCATCGACAAATTAGATATAGGCAGATTTGACCGGGGTGAACTGATTATTGAACCCTCGGTAGTTTAAAAATAAAAATATTAAAACTTATTTCGCTCAATAAAAGAAGGGTTTTTTAATTTTTTGTAGAATATATATATGATAAATAGGCTAGGCAAAAAATAATCTAAAGATAGTTTTTCACAAAATTTAAAAAAGGTACCCAGTAACTGTAATTTTGTGAGTGACTATTCTTACAGAAAAAAAAGGAGGTGAAGGGATTCTTAATTAATTCTATATCTATAATAATAGAAGTTAATTCTAATGTTGTGGCTAATTAATTTGCTAAAATAACTGTTTTCGATTTATTTTAAAACAATTAAAGGAGAATTAAAAATGAAAAGAATAAAATTTTTGTTAGTTATTAGTGTGTTGGTATTAGTTCTTGGTGTAGTTTCTTTAGGAGTAATGGCTGCTGATAAACCACCGGTAGTTATCGGTCTTCAAGGACCAATAACTGGGGCTTGGGCTTATGAAGGAGAAATGGCTAAACAATGTTGTCAAATAGCTGCTCAGTTAATTAATGAAAGTGGTGGTATTTTGGGTGGAAGAATGGTCGAAGTTAGAATTGCTGATGATGCGTGTGAACCTAAAGCAGGAGCCTTAGCAGCAATGAAATTAATATCTCAGAAGGATGTAGTAGCTTCTGTTTCAACTTATGGTTCTTCAGTTTGTGAACCTGCTTCTAATCTTTACGAAAAATTCAAAAAAGTTAATATTGCTTATGGTGCTACTGCTGTTCGTTTAACCGAAAGAGGATTGAAATACTATTTCCGAACTTGTGGTATTGATAGTGCTCAAGGGATCTTCTTTGCAGACTATGTTCCTCGAGTTTTTGGAGCAAAACGGATAGCTATTATGCATGATAACACCACTTTCGCCTTGGGAGTAGCTGAAGAGACCAAAAAAGCATTACAATCAAAGGTTGATGCTGGGGAAGTAGAGATAGTGTATTATGATGCAATTACTCCTGGCGAGAAGGATTTTTCTGTTCCTCTAACTAAAGTACGTGAAACCCATCCAGATGTGCTCTATTTTACTGGTTATTATCCCGAAGCTGCATTAATAGTTTCTCAGGCACGAGATATAGGTATCGATTGTCCTTTTGTAGGGGGGAATGCAGCCATTAATGATGAGTTTGTAAAAATTGCCGGGATAGAAAAAGCAAAAGGGTGTTTTATGACTCAGGAACCTATGCCCGCAGAACTTCCTTACCCAGAATCTAAGATATTTTTAGATGCCTACAAAGCGGAATATGGAGAAATTCCTTCCAGTCCTTGGCCAGTATATGCTGCTGATGCTTTAAATATTATTGCTTATGCTATCGATAGGACTGGTTCTACAGATTCCGATGTTTTAGCTGAATATCTTAGGAATGAAGTAGATGGAGTTCCAGGTGTTACTGGATCAATCGGTTTTACTGAAAAGGGAGATAGAGAAGGTGTGCCATATTTGATGTATGTAGTAAACGAGGAAGGGACCTTTGACATTTATAACGAATAAAAGAGTAAGGAGTAAAAGATGAGAATATTTTTGGAGCAGATGTTAAATGGACTAACTATCGGGTCATTTTATGCTCTTATTGCTCTTGGTTATTCCATGGTATACGGGGTAATGAAGTTGATTAATTTTGCCCATGGAGATTTATTTGCCCTGGGTTCTTACCTTGGATTTACCCTCCTCGTATGGGGAAATGCCTATGTAACCTCACATGTTGGTTTAGCAGGAGGTATGATTGCGGCTATGTTAATAGCCGCAATCGGCATAGGCATAGCTGGGATAATAATTGAGCGGATAGCTTATCGTCCTATTTATCCTGCAGGTCGACTTCCTGCAGTCGTTTCTGCTTTAGGTGTATCAATTTTCTTAGAAAATATTATTATGGTAATTTGGGGTCCACGCTATCAAGCATATCCTGTGAGTGTTGTACCTACTCTACGTTTTGAAATAGGTGGAATTCATGTTACTCTTCTTCAAATAGTTATTTTAATTCTGTCTTTTGTATTATTAGCTATCTTATATTATATAATTCAAAAGACAACTTTTGGAGCAGCTATTAGAGCTTCAGCTTTGGATAGAGATACTGCCGCCTTAATGGGGATAAATATTGAAACTATTATATTTTTTATCTTTTTCTTAGGGCCTGCTTTAGGTGGAACAGCTGGAGTAATGGTAGGAATGTATTATCGTCAAATTAGTTTTACTATGGGTTGGAACTATGGATTAAAGGCATTTACCGCTACAATCTTAGGAGGTATTGGTAATATTCCAGGAGCAATGGTAGGAGGACTTCTTTTGGGAGTTTTTGAAATGTTAGGATCTGCTTATATTTCTACCGCCTATAAGGATGTATTTGTATTTTTAATTTTAATATTAGTTTTAATCTTTCGCCCCAGAGGTCTTCTGGGTGAGAAAGTTGCAGAAAAGGTATAAAGGGGTAAAATAAATGAAAACAAATAAAAATATTATCCTAAAAAATTGGCCTATACTTATTGTGATAGCACTACTAACTTTATTCCCTTTTAAGATGAATAATTATTGGATTGATGTTTTCTTTTTCTTCGGAATTTATGCTCTTCTGGGTCTTAGTTTGAATATTGTTTTAGGGGAAGTGGGTTTATTTGATTTGGGGCATATGGCTTTTATGGCTATTGGTGCCTATACTACAGCATTTCTTAATACAAAATTTGGTATTCCTATAATTATCTTATTACCAATTAGTGCTTTAGCAGCAGCTGGTTTCGCTTGGTTAGTATGTTCCCCAATCATCCACTTAAGAGGAGATTATCTTTGTATCGTTACTATTGGAATGGGAGAAATTGTAAGATTAACCCTTATTAATAATCCATTTGGTATTACGGGAGGACCAAATGGAGTTTTTGGAATAGATTTTCTTTCTTTTGGAGGTCCTTTTATAATTGATTCTTCTATTGAATCTTATTTTGTAATTTGGATAATAGTAGGATTAACTATTCTCGCTCTTATACATTTGCAGCGTTCCCGTATAGGTAGAGCTTGGAATTGTATTCGAGAAGATGAAATAGCTGCTGAATCGACCGGGATTGATGTCAGATACTATAAACTGCTGGCTTTTGTTTTAGGGGCAGGTTTAGCTGGAGTAGGGGGTAATATATATGCGAGTAAATTAATGATAGTTTCTCCGGAGAGTTTTAGTTTTATGGAATCCTGTATGCTCTTCTGTATCGTTCTTATCGGAGGAATGGGCTCAATCCCCGGAGTTTTAATCGGTGCTGCCGCCATCAGTCTTTTCCCGGAAATATTTCGAACTTTTGCCCAATATCGAATGCTGATTTTTGGAGCAGCAATGGTGATTATGATGATATTTAGACCCGGTGGTATCTGGCCCAGAAAAAGAGGAGCCGTTAAATTCGAATCACTTTTAATAAAAGCAGGAGAAGAAAATGGCTAAAGACAATAATAATATGGAAACCAAGATAAAAGTTAGGCAAGAAAATAAAGAAATAAACAAAATTAGCAAAGTTGTGCTGCAAACCGATAAACTTACTAAAAAATTCGGCGGCTTAACCGCGGTAAACAATTTTGACCTTAAAGTAAGTCAAGGTGAAATTAGCAGTCTTATAGGCCCTAATGGAGCAGGAAAAACTACTGTTTTTAATGTAGTTACCGGCATATATAAAGCTGATGGAGGAAAAGTTATTTTTAATGGGGAAGACCTTGCAGGTAAAAAACCTCATCAGATTATAAAAAAGGGAATTGCGCGAACTTTTCAAAACATTAGGCTTTTTTCCAATATGACCTGTCTGGAGAATGTTATGGCAGGTCAGCATTGCCGAAGCAATGCAGGAACCTGGACTTCTATTTTACAAACTCCCGGGCAAAAAAAAGAAGAATTAGAAATTAGGAGAAATGCTGAAAACCGCCTTCAACAGGTTGGATTATGGAAATATCGAGATGAATTAGCGAAAAACATTGCTTATGGTAATCAAAGAATGTTGGAAATTGGTCGAGCCTTGGCTACCAATCCAGATTTATTAGTTTTGGACGAACCGAGCAGTGGCCTAAATGATAAAGAATCTGAAGACCTGATGGACTTTCTTAAAGAAATAATAAAAGATAATTTAACTATTTTACTTATTGAACACGATATGAATGTAGTAATGGGAATTTCTCATTGGGTTACGGTAATGGATGAAGGTAAAAAAATTGCTGAGGGCTTACCCGAAGATATATATAGCAATCCTCAAGTAATTGAAGCTTACTTAGGTAAAGACGAAGAGGGGGAGGAATAGGAATATGACTACATTATTGAAAGTAGAAGATTTAAAAATATATTATGGTTCTATTGAAGCTCTTAAAGGAATTTCACTTACAGTTAATGAAGGTGAAATAGTCACCGTATTAGGGGCAAATGGGGCAGGAAAAAGCACTCTTTTAAGGGCTATCTCCGGGTTATTACCCATTCGCAGCGGAGAGATTAAGTTAGACGATAAAGAACTTAATAAGGTTAAAGCATTTGAGATAGTTATGAAAGGAATTTCCCATGTACCTGAGGGTAGAAAAGTATTTGCAACTCTTACCGTAGAGGAAAATCTTAATTTAGGGGCTTATACTCGAAGAAAAAACATAAAGAGTGTAGAAGAATCTAAGGAGAGAGTATTTAATTTATTCCCCATTCTTAAATCTCGACGAAATCAATTATCCGGAACATTATCAGGTGGTGAACAGCAGATGTTAGCAATGGGAAGAGGTTTAATGAGCACCCCCCGTATCTTGCTTCTGGATGAACCTTCCCTGGGTCTGGCCCCCTTATTGGTAAAACAAATTTTCAAAATTATTCGTGAAATTAATAATCAGGGCATATCAATATTATTAGTTGAACAAAATGCTCGTAAGGCATTAA
>JAYEJO010000147.1:5714-8598 GCA_034660595.1 Candidatus Caldatribacteriota bacterium | reverse complement strand
TAAAGTCACAACACAGGACACCACCCATATCAAAAACATAAAGTGTCTTCATAATTATTTTTATTATCCTTTCCTTGATGAATACAGGGCGGCACCGCCCAGAAAATATTTAGATAGTCTAAAAAATGCGGAGACGGTTGTTCCTGTTTGAATATTATAATTTTTTTAATCTTTTACAATCTCAAATCGGGAACCGATCTCAGGAAGCTTGCTGACCTCGATTCTTACCGGGAAGGCGTCCTTTAATGATTCCAGATGAGTGATGACTAATATTTTATCAAAATCTTCACTTATAGATTGAATAGCCTGTACCAGATTATCTATCCCTTCTTCATCCTGAGTACCAAATCCCTCGTCCATAACCAGAGTTCTTAATTTAGTCCCTGCCCTTCTGGTCAGTAATTTTGATAGAGCAATCCTTAAAGAAAAATCAATTCTAAAAGCCTCTCCCCCGCTATACAGCTCATAGTCGCGGATTCCCAATTCATCACTTATCTTGATATCCAAGGTCTCTTTTATCCCCCCGCTCTTTAAATCCCGTAGAGACTCGATAGAAATCCGGGTGCCATTATTGGTCAACCTGGCTAAAAGGTCATTGGCCTCTTCTTCTATTTCCGGCAAAACATTTTCAATTATCAGTGCCTGGATCCCATTCTTTCCAAAAGCCACAATCAATTTCTCATAAATATTCTGCTCTTTCCTGCTTTTTTCTAATTCTTTATCTATCTCTTTCTTCTCTTTCCCCAATTTAAGACACTGGCCAAATTTGCTCTGATACCCTCCTCTTTCTTCTAAAATCTTATCTTTAAGGGTCTGCTCAGAATTTAACACCTGTTCCTCTTGAACTAATTTTTCTTTCAGAAAAGGAAGTTCTTTTAATTCTACTCTTATTTTCTCCTTCTTCTTCTCCAAATCTTTTAAATTTAATTCTTTCTGTTGATAATTTTCTTTTAATTCGGATAATCCGTCTCTTAAAGAATCAATCTTCTTCTCTGCCTCTTCTAATTTTGCTTTTTCCAGAGGGGCGTTACTCAACTCTTCAATTTTACGATTAAGCTTACGGTGTCTTTCTTCATCATAGCCAATATTTTTAATTTGCTCTTCAAGCTCTTTTAATCTTTTCTGTTCCTCTAAGGCATATCTCTTCTCCTGAATAATTTTTTCTAATTTTTTAATCTCTTCCTGCAAACCAACCATCAGTTTCCCTGCTTGTGTAGACTCCTCACACTCAAGATGTGCCTTGCTTAACTCCTGTTGCCAGATATCTTTATCTTTTAATCTTTGATTAATCTCTCTCCATTTTTCCGCCAACCTGTCTTTCTGTTTACTCGAATCCTCCGCCTCTTTTTTTAATTTCTCTACCTTCTTAAGATTTAAGCCAATTTCTATATTTATATTACCCTCAATCTTCCTCTTTCTCTCTGCATTTAATTTTGCCTCACACAAGGGACACTCTCCCTCTGGATTCTCTCTTAACAAACGCAGTTTTTCTTTATTGTCTTTGTTATCTTTTTCTAATCTTTCTATCTGACTTTTAATACTGTTTATTTTTACATTAAGTTCGCTGCCTTCTTTGCGAATTTCTTCACTCTGCTCTTCGAGTAACTTTATCTCTTTCATCTTTTTTTCTAATTCTAAAAGCTTAACCCTATTTTTTGCCCCCTGCTCGACCTTGACTTTTAAATCTTTATATCTATCTTGTTTATTCCTAACTTCTACTTCTAAATCTGCTCGCTCATTTTCTATCTTCCTCCCGGTAAGGGATTTTTCCTCTTCTATTTTCCTGATTTTTTGGAGCTTCCGGCTAAATTCATTATTTTCGGTATTAAATTTCTGATAATTTTTAAAATCATTTAAAACTTTCTCTTTTTGGGAAATTATCCTCTGGCAATCTACAATTTCTTTTTTTCTTAATTCAATCTGTTTTTGCCCTCGCGCAATTTCTTGTCTTTGCTGTTCTATTCGGTCTTCCAATTCTGCGCATTGTTCGCTTTTATGTTTTAGGATATTAATCTCCTCTTTTAATTTACCCACTTTTAATTCTTCTGTCTTTATCTTCCGGGAAATTTCTTTGTAACTTTCGGATAATTCCTTTATCTTTTCTTTATAGAAATCAAGGTTAGCCGTTTCCTGATAGATATATTCCAATCTGCTTTCTTTGGTCATGATAATATTATTAATTTCTCTAAGATGAGATTTAGCCAGATTAGCCAGTTCATCATAACGAGAAAGACCTAAAATCTCGGATAAAATTTCCTTTCTTTCCCGGGCGCTCTTTCGGCTAAATTCATCTATCCGTCCCTGGAGGATAAAAGCGGAATTAATAAAGGTTTGATAATCTATCCTTAGAGTTTTGATAATTTTCCCCTGGGTTTCTCGAACGGAAGAACCGGTGAGAGAAATATATTCGTTATCTTCTTGATTAAAAACCTGGAATTCTAAACCGGAGCGGGAACTTTTCCCTGCAATAGAATAGTTTCTGATAATTCGGTATCTATCCCCTTCTAAATCAAATACAAATTCCACCTGCATATCTTTCTGACCTATCCGCAGAAGACTGTTATCAGCTTTTTTCTCCTGGCTGGCTTTTCTCCCTTCTCCCCAGACAGCCCAGGTCAAAGCATCCAGCAGGGCGGATTTGCCCTGACCATTATTACCCGAAAGACAGGCGATGTGGAACTGGGTAAAATCGAGAGGAGGAACATCTTCCCCATAACTTAAAAAATTTTTCAGGGCTAATTTTACCGGTATCAATTGTTAATCCTTTCTTTTTCCTGTTTTTTTATTTCTCTTTATGTCATTCCCGTTCCCTTTTATGTCATTCCCGCGAAACCTGTCCTCGACCTGATCGGGGAGCGGGAATCCAGAATGAAGTTTAACTATT
>JAYEJO010000147.1:2275-5614 GCA_034660595.1 Candidatus Caldatribacteriota bacterium | reverse complement strand
TTAATCCTTTCTTTTTCCTGTTTTTTTATTTCTCTTTATGTCATTCCCGTTCCCTTTTATGTCATTCCCGCGAAACCTGTCCTCGACCTGATCGGGGAGCGGGAATCCAGAATGAAGTTTAACTATTTCCTTCTAATTCTTGTTCCAATTTTTGGGCATAAGTTTTCAATTCCTCAGACAAAGGAGCCAAATCAGGGCTATTCTGAATATATTTATCTATAGCCTCCAACATCCCTAAATCTTCTGAAATTTCTGCCCTCTTAACCCGCTCCAGCGGTTTAGATTTTTTGGCAATAGCGCTTACCAAAAAGGCTCCTTCCAAGGCAGAGTTTATCCTTTTAAAATCCAATAAGTCTTCCCTCTCTGTAGGCATAGTATAAAATACTCTTACCACTGACTCGGATAAATCATACTTTTCAATTTCTCCTAATAAAGTATTAGTGGGGTCCTGCTCCTCACTAATTACCACATCTATGGTAACAAACTTTCGGGCAGGTAGAGGAATAAATTCATAAGAAGTTTTACCTTTTTCTATATTCACCAAACAAACCCCTTTGTCATCCTTCTCCTCACCAAAATTTATTCTTTCGATACTCCCCGGATAGACTACCGGAGGGTGATTGTTAGGATTTAAGTCCTGAAATTTATGGATATGTCCCAAAGCTACATAATCAAATTCTTTTTGAGCCAATACCTGAGTGGAAAATACCGGGTCCCTTCCAATTATTGCCGACCTTTCTGAGCCAGAATAAGTTGCTTCTGCAGCAGCCAGGTGGGCAGCAAAAATCACGGGGATACCCGGCTTCATCATCCGGGCGTATTCCCTGATCTTTTCGCTTGCTCTCTTCTGAATCTCCTTAGTAATTTCCTCATCAGTAAAATCTTTATATTCTTCTTTGCTAAGAAATAAGTTCTTAGTAGGCCAGGGCAGACCGAAGACTTGAACCGACCCTGCCTTAGTCTCTATATTTAAAAGCTCAGGCTCAGTTACCACTTTTACTCCGGAAACATTTAAAGTATCGAAAATATCTAAGGAGGTGGCTTTGCCAAAAGATACGGGGTTATCGTGGTTTCCATTTATCATTACTACTGGGATTTCCGCTTCGCTTAATCTGTAAATCTGCCGGGCGAATTCACGCTGGTGGGTAGGATTGGGATTACTGTTTTTATAAGCATCACCGGTAAATATTACCAAATCCACCTTTTCTTCCAGGGCAATATCAATGGCAAAACTAAAGCATTTTATAAAATCTTTTAATCGGGTATGCAGGCCGGTGGAAGGGTCTATCCGTCCATAATTTTCCATTCCTAAATGAATATCAGCTACGTGAAGGAATCTCATCTGGTTTTTACCTTTCCCATTTTTCTTCAAGTTTAAAATTGCTATATCTAAATCTTCTAAATTTGGAGGAAGAATTTTTTTAATTATAACATAAAGTTTAACGTAATTTTGCTGCACTTTGACCGGCCAAATATCCGGTACTCCAACATACCTGCAGGTTATACCCTCCCGAAGGGCCGTCAAGGTCTAAAATTTCCCCGGCAAAATAGAGATTTTCCACCTTCTTGGAACCCATAGTATTCGGATTCACCTCTTTAAGGGCAACTCCTCCGCTAGTCACTACCGACCATTTAAATCCCAATAAACCGGTGGGGGTCAATTCTAATTCTTTTAACAGATGAACCAATTTATTTCTTTCTTCCCGGCTGATGTGATCCACTTGCTTATTCGGCTCTATACCGGAAAGTTTAATAATTACCGGTATCATCGATAAGGGCAATAATTCTTTTAGTGAATTCTTAAACATCCTCCCCTTGAACTCCTGAAAATCTCGCTGGATACGTTTATCCAATTTTTTAAAATCCAGAGCCGGTTTTAAATCTAAGATCAATTTTACCGGACCGTTCTTCAATAATGCTCCGATTTTTTTACTCATGTCCATAACGATAGGCCCACTCACTCCAAAGTGGGTAAAAAGCATTTCACCAAAACGCTCATCCTGCTTCTTGCCATTCTGAAACAATTTGAGTGAGACATTTTTAAGAGATAAACCCTGTAGTTCTTTCACCCAATCTTCAGAGGTTTTTACCGGATTTAAGGCGGGGACAGGCAGAATTATAGTGTGCCCCAATTGTTCAGCCCATCGGTAACCGTCACCCGTAGAACCGGTCTGAGGATATGCCTTTCCTCCTGCACAAATAATATATTTATCGGCTTTTATCTGACGGTCTCGAAGCAAAGCTTGAGATATTTTTCTGTTCTCCTGTTTAAAGCCGACCGCCTCGGTATTTAACAAAATATGAACCTTTCCCTCAGCTAAATATTTTATAAGCACATTCAATATGTCCTGGGCATTACCATCTTCCGGAAAGATTCTATCCCCCTGTTCTACCTTCCTTTTTACTCCTCGGGATTCAAAAAAATCAATCACCTCACGCACACCAAATACTGCCAAAGCACTATAGAGAAAGCGCCCATTTCTACCGAATTTTTCGGCAAATTTTCTTATATCAAACTCATTGTGGGTAAAATTACAGCGCCCTTTGCCGGTAATCAGTAATTTCTTACCCAGAATTTCGTTCTTTTCGATTAAAACAACCTTTGCTCCCAATTCTGCTGCCCGGCCAGCTGTCATCATCCCGGCTGGCCCCCCGCCTATTACCGCAATATCATAAAAACATACCAGGGGACGGTCCTCTGGCAGGTTTTTTTCTTTCTGTCTATCAGGATAAAATCTTTCCATCTTCACCAAACCTAAAATAAAATTGTCAAAGAGATTGTTCTCTTGACACGATCTAAAAAATCAAAATTAACACTTAATTTATATTATATTATATAATACTATTTAAAAATAATTTAATTTTAATTCCACGGCAAATATTTAATATTTCGTGTATAATAGATTAATCAATTGGCCAATTAACCGATTGACCAATTGAATTAGTCGTTAGTATATGGTTAGCCAGTTACCCGGTTTACCTGTTAACCAGTTAATACAGATGTTAGTCGTTAGTGAATAGTTTTTTGATAAGATTGCGTACCCTGATAAATCAAAAGTTTTATAATGCTATTATAGACAGGCGAGACGCCTGTCCTACGGGTTTATCTTATATCTTATAACTAGCCAACCGGGTAACCAGGCAACTAATACCAACCAATTAACCAGGTAACCAATTAACTAATTAACGAATCAAAGACAAACAGGAGATACATTTATGATTTCCCTTGAAAATATCAGCATCGGATTCCAGGAGAAAGTTCTCTTTGATAATTTAAACTGGAGAATCCCCAGGGGCAGCCGCATCGGCCTGGTGGGCAATAACGGTACCGGAAAGACC
>JAYEJO010000147.1:0-2175 GCA_034660595.1 Candidatus Caldatribacteriota bacterium | reverse complement strand
ATTTATGATTTCCCTTGAAAATATCAGCATCGGATTCCAGGAGAAAGTTCTCTTTGATAATTTAAACTGGAGAATCCCCAGGGGCAGCCGCATCGGCCTGGTGGGCAATAACGGTACCGGAAAGACCACCTTATTTCGCACTATCGTAGGACTTGTTCAACCCGATAAAGGTAATATTACTTTACCACGAAATCGGCGGATTGGCTACCTGCCCCAGGATTTAATCGAACTTAAAAGTAACATCGACCTCATCTCCTATTTAAAGGAGAAATCAGGTATTGCTAAATTAGAACATTCCCTTAAAGCTTGCGAAGAACATCTGACCTCACTTTCTACTGAATCGGGTAAATATCAGGCAGCTCTTAAAAAATATGAAGGTATAACCAATCTCTTTGAGCACCGGGGTGGCTATACCTTTTCCGTTCAGGCACATAAAGTTCTTAAAGGTTTAGGTTTCCGGGAAAAAGATTTCACCCGGCAATGTATTGAATTCTCCGGCGGATGGAAGATGCGCATAATACTGGCTTCCATACTTCTTTCTTCACCGGATATAATTTTGCTTGATGAACCTACCAACCATCTGGATACAGAAAGTTTGGAGTGGCTGGAAAGTTGGCTCTTAAATTTTTCCGGGACTATAATGGTTATTTCTCATGACCGGTACTTTATGGATAAACTTATGACCCAAATTGCAGAATTGGCCCATCAAAGACTGACTATCTATCAGGGAAATTTTTCCTACTATCTAAAAGAAAAAGGGAAACGGCACGAACTATTACAAAAAGAAGCTAAAAATCAGCAGGAAAATATAGCCAAAACCGAGGCTTTTATCGAAAGATTTCGTTACAAAAACACCAAGGCAGCCCAGGTGCAAAGCAGAATAAAGATGCTGGAAAAAATTCAAATAGTAAAAATTGATAAAGCACCAAAAAAAGCCGCCATCTATTTCCCCAAATGTCCCCGGAGCGGGGATAAAGTGGTAAGCGTAGAAAACCTGGCCAAAAAATATGAAGAAATTACCGTATTCAACGGCCTAAATTTTACCTTACACCGGGGCGAAAGAGTAGCTCTGGTAGGGGTGAATGGGGCAGGCAAATCTACCCTTTCCCGATTAATCAGCAAAAGAGAAAGGCCGACTGTCGGCACAGTACACCTGGGGCATAAAGTAAATCCGGCTTTCTTCTCTCAGGAAAGCTCTGAAAATCTCAACTATAATAATTCTATCTGGGAGGAAATATCTGCCGAACCAAGTTCTATGACTACCGGAGAAAGGAGAAATTTATTGGGAGCTTTCCTCTTTTCCGGTGATGCTATATACAAACCGATTAGCGTTCTCTCCGGAGGAGAAAAATCCCGCCTGTCTTTGGCAAAGATTCTGATGCAGGAATCAAATTTTCTGATACTCGATGAACCGACCAATCATCTGGATATAGTAACTAAAGAATTATTTCAGCAAGCTTTACTAAAATATAGCGGGACTATCTTGATTGTATCTCATGACCGCTTCTTTTTAGATAATCTGATTACCCGGGTAATTGAAATACGTGATGGGCGGATTTATGATTACCCCGGAAACTATTCCTACTTTATAGAAAAGCGAGCTCAATTACTGGCAGAAATTAATAATGGTAACTTATCTACTAAAACTAAAAGGGTGGAACAATCGAAGCCAAAAATAAAAACCTTAGATAAGCAAAGAAAACAGAAAGAAGCAGAAGAACGAAATCGTCTCTACCGACAAAATAAAGATATTCTGAATAAATTAAAATCAGCCGAAGAAAGAATAAAGGTTTTAGAAAAAAATAAAGCCGCGACAGAGAATCAGCTATGTGACCCGACGGTTCTTAAAGATTCGAAAAAAGTACGGAGTTTGATGATTGATTTAAAAAAATACAACCAGAAACTTGCCGCCCTAACCAAAACCCATAAACACCTTATCTTAAGTTTGTCAAAGAACGGTTCAGTGATAAACTGAATTTATAACCATTTATTGTAGGGGTCGGATTTATCCGACCCATCTGCGTTTAGCCCCGTAGGACAGACGTTTTGCCTGTCTATCCCCTCTCCCTTCGGCGTGAGAAAATTGTAAAGGCAATCTTTTATCCTTTCTCTCCCTGGAGAGAGTTATTAAAAAAATCCTTTTATCCCCTCTCCCCTCGGAGGGTTAGGGTTAGG
>JAYEJO010000146.1:0-1949 GCA_034660595.1 Candidatus Caldatribacteriota bacterium | reverse complement strand
GGAGAAATAAAAATGGAAATAGGTAAATTACCAGGAGATCAACATGCTCATACAGCTGATATGCTACTCAAGCAATTAAGAACAAAAGAGATTACGTTAGACGAATTTCTAACATCATGTGCTTACTGGGGAGTGAAGACTTTAAAAGATATATATTTTAAGTCTTTACCTACTAAACCTTTAGAAGTCTTTGAGTATGAGCAATTGTCTCCCTATAAAAGGCAAAAACTAACTGAGGAATTTTATGTGGACAATCCGGGAGTGATGAGATATTACGAAGAACGAGACAGAATTATCAGGATAAACAAAACTAATATATGGAGATTAAAGACCTATAAAAAACATATACCTGAAAGCGACACCGCGAGTCACGAGAAATTAGACCAAAAAATATTAGATTTTAAAATGAAAATGAGGAAGTGAAATCATGGGTGAATTAGCAAAGTTAATTAAAAAGAATAAAGAGGTATTAAGACAGTTAACTTCTCTAAATAATGAAATAAAGGAGTTAAAGGACAGAGTTAAAACATTAGAACAGAAGGATAGCTACTATCTGACAAAAGAAGAAATTGAAAGTATTGAAATAGGAGGAACTGATTAAATGAAATTAAGATGGGGAGAAAAAGAAGATAACGAATTGGGCTGGTGGGGACTTTTCGTGGTAGTAGTGCTTATGGTAGTTGCAGTGATTTTAAAAGTATTGGAGAGGATATAAAAATGAAAATCTATGCTCATAAATTATATAGTGCTAAAGACGTAGAAAGAAAAACAGGGATAGAAGCAAAAAAGATAATAGATCTACTCGAAAAAAATAAAACTTTTGGCAGAAAGATGGGGAATTTTTGGCTTATTCGGGGAAGTGAGATATTAGAGATTAATAAAATATTCAGAAAGAGGAAAAAATCTAAAAATGGCCAAGATAGTATCAATAGGCGCAGATCTAAAAGATTGGCGAAAAAAGAAAAATAAGACTCCGGAAAAGATACTATATAAGGAACTGTCAAATCTATGGTCTGTTCTTATCAAAGAAATTTATGGTTATGTAAGCCCGGGATATTACCGCTGTGAGAAATGCGGAAAGATATTCAGATCAGGAAAGGGAGCAGGAAGAGGGAAAGGGGTAAGTTCACATCATATAATCGGCAAAAGAAACGGGAATGTCCGTTGGGATTTAAGAAATGGGACCCCTTTAGATTCGGGTTGCCACACTATGAATATAGACTCAGCCCATCAGGATAGGAGTGCATTTTTAAAGATAATGATTGAAAAAAGAGGCCAGAAATGGTTTGACGCATTACAAAAGAGAGCAGGCCGGAATGGAGGAAGTAAAAAATGGACTTTGAGACAAATGGAGAGAAGGAAAGAGAGCTTCAAGAGACTACTAAAAAAGTTGCAGAAGAAGCATACTCCAACCATCTAACCATATTGAGATTAAAATACAGTATAAACAAAGACCTATTTAAACTGGCCATATTTTTGAAGGAAAGCCGGGATAAAAAATATTATAAGATTATGAATTATGCGGATACCTGGGAAGGATATCTGGCCACTCCGGAAGTGAACATCTCCCGGGGATATGCTCATAAACTTATAACCAACTACGAGGTATGGGTTCTAAAATGGAAGTTTCGCATGCAAGACATTGACAAAATAGATGCTGAAAAATTATATCTTGCCGGTATGGTAGCCACTAAAAAAGATTACGAAGAATGGTTGGAAAAAGCAAAGGTTCTGAGCCGGTCCGACATAAGAGGCCTGATCAAAGGGAAAGAATACGAATATAAAGTAACCTGTCCTCGCTGCCACTATGAATTTACGCCTTAAGGAGAAATGTTAGAAGATATGGTAAGAATCTTAAAAAAACAAAAGATAACATCACTCTTACCGAACATAAAAAAAGAATATTTTGTGTTGATTGTATATATTACAAAAGAGGCAGAATATTAAAA
>JAYEJO010000145.1:0-8821 GCA_034660595.1 Candidatus Caldatribacteriota bacterium | reverse complement strand
CCCCATTTCAGATAATATTTTTCGTAAATTATTTAATTTCTCTTTTTTAATACTCAATTCCAATCCTTGCCTCTATCCCCTTTTGGTAAGGATGCTTAACTTCTTTCATTTCCGTTACCAAATCAGCAATCTCTATTATCTCTTCAGGTGCTTTTCTTCCGGTAATAACTACTTCTACTTCATCGGGTTTCCCTTTTAACTTTTCGACAACTTCTTTTAAATCTAACAATTCATAATAAAGCGCCATATTAAGTTCATCAAATATCACTATATCATAATTGCCGCTTTGCACCCCTTCTATACCAAAAGAAAAGGCTTTTTCAGCTTCCTCATAATCTATCTTTTTTGCCTTGCTTTTATAGACAAAATCTTTAGTGCCAAAAGTCTTTAAAGTTATATTAGGAATTAATTCAACTGAATGAAGTTCCCCATAATCCCATTTTTTCATAAACTGAACTATTAACACTTTCATATTCCTGCCTGCTGCTCTAAGAGCTAAACCCAAGGCAGCGGTAGTCTTGCCCTTTCCATCACCGGTATAAACCTGGATTAAACCTTTTATCATCTAACCAATTGACCTCCTATCCTTATGAGTCCAAAGCATTTAAAATTATTATACCAAAATAATTAACAAAAAACACATTTTAAAACAGTATCGAAAAATACAGTGATGAGTAATGAGTAATGTGTAACAAGAAAAGAGTTAGCTGGTTGGTTAGTTACTTGGTTACCTGGTTAAGAAAATAGAATAAAGAAGACATAAGATAAGATAGTATCGAATTATTAAAATGAGAAAGAAAAGATAGAAAAAGTAACCTTCTTCTTTCTATCTAACTACCCCGCTAAAGTTTACATAAACTTTTTATAAAAACAACAACTGCAAAATATGTTGTAATTTTTCAGTTAATGTATTATAATTTTGTTAATTGAAAATTAAATATTTACAGATAAGCAGATTAAGAGAAGAGTGGTGAAAATCCACCGCAGTCCCGCTACTGTAATGGGAGACGAAAGCTGTAATAGGCCACTGTTAAACACTTGTCAAAAAGTGATAAATGGGAAGGCACAGCAATTAGATTGACCCCTAAGCCAGGAGACCTGTCTGCTTATACAAACCAATCACTTCTTCGTGGAAAAGGGGGTGTTATTTTTGTTTATAAAATATAAAATTAGTTAATTAACCAATTTGCCAATTAGCCAATTAACTAATTAAGAAATTAAGTAACTAACCAAATAACAAATTAATTAATAATTAAAGGAGATTAAACATGAGAATTTTTAAAAAATCAATTCTAATTTTTACTTTTTTATTTCTTATATTAAATTTTTTACTCTCGCTTAGTTTCGCGGGAACGAGCAATTACCCCTTAACCATAATCGATGATACCGGGTCAGCAGTTACAATTCCCCAAGAACCACAGCGCATCATCTCTACTGCCCCCAGCAATACTGAAATCTTATTTGCCCTGGGGCTTGGTGATAAAGTAGTCGGAGTAACAAATTACACCAATTACCCTGAAGAAGCAACAAAAATAGAAAAAATAGGGGAAATGTCACCTCTTAACTTAGAAAAAATTACCTCCTTAAAACCGGACCTTATTTTGGCTTATGCCGGATTTCAACTAAAGGAAATCCCACGCTTACGAGAATTAGGTTTTAATGTATTAGTTATTGAACCTTTAACCATTAAGGAAACTCTCAAAAGCTTAAAAATGGTAGCTACTGTTTGTGGAATACCTGAAAAGGGGAACACTTTAGTAGAAGATTTATCGCAAAGACTTAACAAAATTAAATCCGAAGTTTACAATATTTCTATTTCTAACCGTCCCAAAGTATTTATCGGAGGAACTTACGAAACCATCTACACTCCGGGAGAAGGAACTTTATTTAATGAATTGATTACTTTGTCCGGAGGGAAAAATATCGCTGCCAGTCTCCCCGGTTGGGTAAAAATAAGCCCGGAATTTGTAGCGGAAGCAGAACCGGATATAATTATAATTCCCATCGGAGCAATGAACCTCGGAGAAGAATCAAAAATTAAAGAAAATATCTCTCAGCGTCCTGGTTGGTCTAATATCCCGGCAATCAAAACACAAAGTATCTTTATAGTAAATGAAGATCTCTTTTACCGTGCAGGACCTCGATTAATAGATGGGCTTGAATTGTTATATGAAATTTTCCATAAATAAATCACCAAAAGTAATCGCCGGCTATACTAACTGGCGAAAAAAATTAATCTTGATGCTTCTTATGGGAAGCCTGGGCATCCTGGGAGTAAGCCTTGTTTGTCTTAATTTTGGGGTGGTCTCTATCCACCCCAAAGAAATTTTTTCCCTTATATGGAATGGTTCATTAGATAAAACTAATAGTTTAATTATCTGGCAACTAAGGATTCCTCGGATCACTATGGCCATTCTTGCAGGGGCAGCCCTATCTACCGTGGGGGGGGCTTTCCAGGGAATTTTAAGAAACCCCTTAGCTGACCCTTATATCTTGGGAGTTTCGGCAGGAGCTGCCTTGGGAGCCTGTATTGGTATTGCTTTACAATATACTACCGGATATTATTTAGCTTCTTATCTTCCTCTATTTGCCTTTACAGGTGCAATGTTTTCTCTTTATCTGGTATATATGTCCTCTAAAATTAGTTATACCTTAGCGTCAACCGGACTGCTTCTTGCCGGAGTAGCTATAAATTTTCTCTTTTCTGCTTTAATAACTGTACTTTTGGCTCTTTCTAAAAGGGAATTACACTCTATGATCTTCTGGTTGATGGGTGATCTATCTACTGCTAATTGGAATAAAATAACTATAGTCACTGTTCCGGTAATTGTTGGCTGTCTATTTTTGTTTTCATCCTCTTTAGACTTAAATGCCTTATCTTTGGGAGAAGAAGAGGCTCTTCACTTGGGAGTTAATACTGGAAAATTAAGAATACGCATCTTTATCATTGGTTCAATAATTATAGCCAGTATAGTTTCCTTTACCGGTCTTATAGGATTTGTAGGGCTGGTAGTTCCTCATATTGCCCGTCTTTTAGTAGGTCCGGATCATCGAGTTATGCTTCCTACATCAGCACTTTTTGGGGCAATTTTCCTCATACTATGTGATACTTTTGCCCGAATTATTATTGCTCCCACAGAAATACCGATTGGAGCTGTAACTGCTATAGTAGGCGCCCCTTTATTTATTTATCTTTTGCAAAGGAGAAATGTATAAAATGTCTTTTCCTAAAACTATTTTAAAAGCAGAAGAAGTAGATTTCTCTTATAATGATTATCAAAAAACTCTATCCAATATAAGCTTCTCTGTATCAAGAGGAGAATTATTGGGAATTATTGGCCCTAATGGTTCAGGAAAAACTACTCTTTTAAATGTTATTTCAGGAATATTAAAACCAAAAAAAGGAGAAATATCTCTCCTCAACCAAAATCTTAATAAACTTCCCATTGAACAAATTGCCAAATTCATCTCAGTAGTTCCTCAAGATACCTGGGTTACTTTTAATTTCAAAGCAAAAGAAGTAGTATTCATGGGAAGGCTGCCTTATATTTCACGCTTAAAGGGAGAAACTCTTGAAGATTATCAAATATCTAAAGAAGCAATGGAAAAAACCCACTCCTTATCTCTCTCTGAAAACAACATTCAGGAAATAAGCGGAGGCGAAAGACAAAGAGTTTTTATGGCCAAAGCCCTGGCACAAACTCCACAGCTTCTAATTTTAGATGAATTTACTTCTCATTTAGATTTAAACTATAAATATGAGATGTTAAATCTCTTAAAAAAGGCTATTAAAGAAGAAGGGTTAACTATCATTTCAGTATTTCATGACTTGAATCTGGCAAGTATCGCTTCTCATCGCCTTCTCCTTTTAAATGAAGGTAAAATAGAGAAGATAGGAGCTCCTCAAGAAGTACTTACCAAAGAAATCATTCAAAAGGCCTATGGGGTCAGGCCAATATTGATAAACCATCCTGACCTCAAGGTTCCCCAGGTAATAATGTAAATAATGATTATAGAAATACTGAAAGAGAAAGAAGCTGACTTAATAAGCAGATAAATAAAAGAATAGAAACTTCCACAATTTCATTTATTGCTCCCAATATATCTCCGCTTATACCCTCAATCCTCTTTTGGCAATATTTTAATATCAATAATACTATCCCCATTCCTACAATTACCAGAGGTAGAAAATATAATTTAAATAATAAAATACCTACAACTGCCAAAGTTAAGCTGGCAAAGATAACCTCTCTCCAACCAACATAATCCATAAATAATTTACCCATACTATTTTTTACACGAGCCGGTTTGCCTAAAAATGCGGCTATCACCATACTCCAACGTCCTATAGTGGGAGTAAGAAACAATGCGGCATCTTTTAACAATAAGGGCATCTCTACCAGAAAGACAAATTTCAACAGTAAAAGAGAAACCAGGGCTACTACCCCTTTAGCTCCGGTAGCGCTATCCTTCATAATATTTAGTATTTCCTCTTTATTATCTCCTCCCGAAAATCCATCTACACTATCGGCAAAACCATCTAAATGCAACCCTCCGCTTAGCCAGATCCAAACAATTAGAATTAAAGTATCACCTATAAGCGGAGAAACCGGAAGAAAATAAAATATCCGCCTTAAAACTACCAGCAATATCCCTATTAACATCCCTACAAGTGGAAAGAAAGCCATAGAATTGGCAAAATTTTCTGCTAAATCCTCTTCTTCTTCATCTTGATTGCTATTATTAGAAAGCGGAAACGAAGCTATAGGGATAATAGTTAAAAACCGTATAGCCAAAGACAAATCTCTTAAAATTTTCATTATTTTATCAGCCCTTTATCTTTACTGGTATTCCCGAGACCAACATAAAAACCTCATCAGCTTTATCAGCAAATATACTATTTGCCCTGCCCAGGATATCCCGATAAACTCTTCCCAGAGGATTATCCGGAACTAAACCCATTCCAACTTCATTAGATACAATTATTGTTTGAGCAGATACCTTGTAACAAACCTCAGCTAATTTTTCAATTTCCAATAAAACCTCTTCTTGCCGCTTGTGGTCTTCCACTTTATCCTCTTCCCTTAGTAAGAGATTAGAAGTTAATAAAGTCAAGCAATCTACAAGGATAACTTCTTTTTCTAAACCTAAACGATTCACCAATTCTCTAACTTCTATCGGTTCTTCATAAGTCTCCCAGTTGTTTAGTCTCTTTTCTCTATGCTTTTTTATTCTAAAAGCCATCTCTTCATCAAGCGGTTGAGCAGTCGCAAGGTAAGCTACCGATTTACCAAAACCATTGGCTATCTTCTCAGCAAAATTACTCTTCCCGCTTCTTGCTCCTCCGGTGATAAAGATTAATTTTCCTCTTGACATAAAATTTCCCCTTCTTTATTTGGCATTCCCGTGGAAACGGGATTCTATCTTTTTCCTGTCTGCCTTGTCATTATTACGGGTTCGATGAATCGAACCCGTACCCCTGACAGGCGAGACGCCTGTCCTACAGGAAGACTGGAGGATGTTTTATCATCACGCTGTACGCTAATTTATCACTAACGACTAATTTTATCTACTCCGGCATCGGCAAAAGTTGCCATTTCATTTAATATTTTAACCCCGGCCTCAATAAAATTGATACCCAAGGCAGCACCGGTTCCTTCACCGAGCCGCATACCAAGATCAAACATTGGAATTTTCTCAATACACTTCAGGGCAATTTTATGCCCTCTTTCCACCGAATTATGACTCGCAAATATGTGATCCTTTACCAAAGGAGCTAACTTAATCGCAATTAAGGCACTCGCACAAGAAATAAATCCATCAATTACAATGGGAACTCGATGGGAAGCAGCAGCTAAAATACAACCCACTAAACCTCCAATTTCAAACCCCCCCACTTTAGACAAAACATCAAGACCATCCTCCGGGTCAGGATGATTAACTTCTATCGCTTGTTTAATTACTGTTATTTTATTTTTAAGTTGGTTTTCGTTTATCCCGGTCCCTCGACCAGTGACATCTTCAACTTTAGATTTAGTCAAGCAGGCTACTATAGCACTACTGGGAGTAGTGTTGGCAATCCCCATTTCCCCTAATCCGATAATGTCGAATCCCTTTCTGCTTAATTCGTCTTCAAACACTTCAATCCCGGCAATTATTGCTCTTTCCGCCTCATCTCTACTCATAGCCGGTCCTTTAGCCATATTATTCGTTCCATAGGCTATTTTCTTTCTTATTATATCTTCTTCCAAGGGAAAGTCTTTAGCCACACCCATATCCACCACTAAAATCTCTGCTCCAATGTGTCTGGCTAATACATTAATGCCCGCTCCCCCTCGAATAAAATTATACACCATTTGAAAAGTAACTTCCTGAGGATAAGCACTCACTCCTTCTTCAGCAACTCCGTGGTCTCCGGCCATCACAAATATTACTTTTCTTTTGATTGTTGGGGAAAGGGTTCCGGATATTCCCACTATCCTACTGGCAAAATCCTCTAATTTTCCCAAGCTTCCCTGAGGTTTGGTAAGCTTATCCAATTTTTCCTGGGCTTCTTCCATTAGTTTAAAATTAACAGGTTTAATCTTTTGAATAATTTCTTTTATTTTTTCATTCATCTCTTTTCTCCTCTATTAATCCGCTTTCCCACCAGTCTTCAAGATGAGAAGTATCATTTAATAATGAAATAAATCCTCTATTATCATAATAATCTATAATGTTCAAAGCAGTTGATTTTTGTTTTATATACCACAGATTTTTTAATTCGAGGTTTAAAGCGTTACACAGAATAATTCGGATAGCTCCACCATGACAGACTATAGCTATTGTTTTATCTTTCTCTTCATTTTTATGTTCTTCTAATATCCTATTTACTTCGGTCATAACTCTCTCGTTCAAGATAGCTAAGCTCTCTCCTTGAGGGATAATGCTTTTTTCATCGGGATTTTCCATCCAGGAAGTAAATTTGGCTCCTTCTTTTAATTTAATTTCTTCAAATGTCAATCCCTCCCATGTCCCAAAATTTATTTCTCTTAAATTAGAACTTACTACAATATCTTCCCCTCGGTCTCCAAAAATAATCTCAGCAGTATGACGAGCCCTCTTTAAATCACTGCAATAAAATGCGTCTACTTGCATCCCTTCTAAACGTCGTGCCAACCTCTTCGCCTGCCATATTCCCTTTTCCGTTAAATTTACATCCTGAAAACCAGAAAATTTCCTTTGGGCATTACCGTCACTTTCTCCATGCCGAATTAAAATTAACTTTATTGGCATATAACTATAGTTCTCCTTTTTAGTAATCATAAAGAAATCTAAAATAAAAAATATCACCCTCTTTCTCCACGAAGAGGTGATATAATAGCGGGACTGCGATGGATTTTCACCACTCTTCCCTTATCTGCTTATATTTAAAAAATATTTATTGTTTAATGTTTAAATTATAATTTATAATAGTAAAAAATTCAATTCTTCAAATTGCATTTCTTTTATATTTTTTATAAGGAGTTAAGTTTTAAAAAACCCATTTTTCACTTTCCATGTAAGATTTAATTTTATCCCGAACTTTTCGGAATACTATAGCAATTTTTTCATCACTTCCCTGAGCTTTAGCAGGGTCCTCTATTTCCCAATGAATCCTTTTGACCTTCCCAAGGAAAATGGGACACCGTTCAGCAGCATCTCCACACAAAGTAACCACCGTACTTATTTCGTGAATAGGAATCTCGGAGATATTTTTTGACTTTTGATGAGAGATATCAACCCCAACTTCTTGCATAACTTTTACCGCAATAGGATGTACACCTTTGGGCTCCAGTCCCGCACTAAAGATTTTTATATCTTCGGGCAGCATCTTTCTGGCAAATCCTTCCGCCATCTGACTGCGGCAGGAATTTCCGGTACATAAAAATAAAATTCCTTTTTGTAAGATAACCATCTCCTAACCTCTTTCCATTAAATAATCTTTCTTTTTGTAAAGAATTATTTTGACAGTAGATCTTTAATCTGTTTTTCCGGATACCGGGTCATAATTATAAGCCCTAAAAGGGCTACTATGCTTCCTAATACCGGAGCTAATCTTACTCCAAGGGGATTGCTGATGTCTTTCCCGAAAATAGAATATAAAAGAGCAAGGCTTGCGGTGGAAAGCCCTAAATTGAGTTTCATAAAGAAACCCTGGACACCGAAATACATAGCTTCTCTTCTCTCTCCGGTTTTTTTATAATCAACATCGCAAAGTTCAGAAAGTATTACATTGGGAATAATTATTAGAGCTGCTGTGGGGAGGCCCATAAGTCCTATAACCACCAATCCCCATAATTTAGGATTAACCGGGACTAATCCGGTAAGAGATAGAAGAATAGAAAATATTGAGAATAAACCAAGGCTTATAATCATAATAACTTTCTTTCCTCGAATCCTGGTTAAAAATCCCACCAGCGGGAAACAGATAGCCGCAATGATAAAGAGGATAGTAAACATATTACTGGCAAAAGCCTCATCAGCACCCATCAGAGTAATTACAATAGGTATGGCAGATGAACGGACAATATTAAAAAGAAACCATAGGGATATATTGGCAAAAAGGTAGATAATAAAAGCCTTATTCCTCACTGTTTTTTTGAAAGAATCAACCAGGGGAACCTGGCTGGGCCTGGCGTCGGAAAATCTTTTCTCATCTACCACAAATACGGCTGTATATAATAATAGTGCTCCGAGAATAGCCAGGCAAAGGACCATTTTCCGGTAAGACCCTACATAGTCAGTGTTCTGCATAAAAAAAGTCAAAAGAAGAGGTCCGCCAATCATTACTATTGCTGAA
>JAYEJO010000144.1:16796-28344 GCA_034660595.1 Candidatus Caldatribacteriota bacterium | reverse complement strand
CTTTCCCGGCATAATCTGCCATTTTAGAATAAAAAGCCTGGGGAGCCTTTACTTTAAAACTTTCTGTATCGATAAAATAGTCTCCATTTTCCTTTACAATTTTAGAATCTATAAAATTCATTGCCGGAGAACCGATAAAACCAGCCACAAATTTATTGTTCGGTTTTTGATAAACTTCCAAAGGCGCACCTGCTTGTTGTAAGAGACCATCATTCATTATAAACATTCTATCAGCCATAGTCATTGCTTCTACCTGATCGTGAGTTACATAAATTATAGTAGCTCCCAACCTACGATGAAGTTTGCTGATTTCTGCCCTCATAGCTACTCTTAGCTTGGCGTCCAAATTAGAAAGAGGTTCGTCAAACAGGAAAACTTTTGGCTTTCTTACAATAGCTCTTCCTACTGCCACTCGCTGCCTTTGCCCACCGGATAACTGTTTAGGTTTTCTCTTTAATAAGTTTTCAATCCCTAATATCTCTGCTGCTTCCTGCACTCTTTGGTCTATCTCTTTCTTGGGAAATTTCCGCAATTTTAATCCGAAAGCCATATTATTGTAAACATCCATATGGGGATAAAGGGCGTAGTTTTGAAAGACCATGGCAATATCTCTATCTTTGGGTTGAACATCATTTACCAGCCTATCGCCAATATAAATCTCCCCTGAGGTTGCTTCCTCTAAACCGGCAATTGCCCGCAAAGTTGTAGTCTTTCCACAACCAGACGGACCGACCAGGACTGCAAATTCCTTATCCTTTATCTCTATGTTTACATTATCTACCGCGGTTACCTCTTTAAATTTTTTAGTAAGATTCTTTAAGATTACGTTTGCCATTTTAATTCCTCCCTTTTAATATAACCATATTATTTTAGCAAAAAAATTTTAATATACCAAATTTTATTTTTATTTTGTAAATTTATTTTCTTATTACACGCCGAGTATCGAGTATCGAGTAAAATTATAGCGTAGAGCGTAGAGCGTTTAGCGTATAGTTAGGAAAGAAGACAGAAAAAGATAGTATTCTTCTTTTTAACTACCCCATTAAAGTTTACACTAATAAAAGAAAGTATCGAGTATATAGTATCGGGTATCGAGTTAAGAAAGAGCGAAAGATTTTTTAAATATTATATTTTTAAAAAATTGTTATGGTTTACAAACTTTCCGCAATCTGAGAAATTTTTTTTAACCGATGATAAACCCCCGATTTAGTAATTTTAAAATCTACTTCCTCAACTAATTCCTGTAAACTAGCGTAAGGTAAATCTTTGCGCATTTCAGCTACCAATGATAATCTCGGTGAAATATGCTGCAAACCTATTTTCTTTTCTATTACATCAATATCATGTAACTGCTTGGCAGCAGACAGAACTATCTTATCTAAATTTGCCGTTTCACAATTAACTAATCTATTTACAGTATTTACTACATCTTTTCTAGCCCTTATATCCTGAAAATACAATAAAGCATTCTGAAGCCCGATTAATCTTAGAAATTCAAATATGCTATCCCCTCTCTTCAAATATACTACCCACTTCTTCTTCCAAAAACTTACCCGGGAGTTTAAGCTGTAATAGTCAAAGAGGGTATGAATAAAATTTGTTTCCCCTTCATCATTTGTGGAAATTTCCAGGTGATACATCTTTTCGGGATCATTTACAAATCCATTTACCAAAAAGGCTCCTCTTAAATATGAATCTTTAGAAAAATTTTTATTTAAATCTGATCTTTTTTCTCCGATATACTGTTTATTGCGTACAGGTTCATTCCCCCAGTTTAAATTCAATTCTTTTAAAATTCTCTCAGTTTCTTTTAAAAAAGGAATTTTAACTTTATAATGTTTTTTTATATTCGATAAATTTTCTTTTTCAACTGAGGGATAAATTTTAAAAACCTTTTTAATCAAATTATAAGCAGTTCGTGTGGTAGTAGGGTCCTCTAAGACAATAACTATGTTTTTTTTCTGACCCGATTTAACTATATTTCCTTTTAATTTTATAAATGCCAGTAATTCGCCCTTCTGTTTAGATATATCCTTGGGGATTATCCTGGCTAATTCATTTTTTACTCGGTAAGAAAATAACATTCTACTGCTCTGCTCTTTTCGCTTTAAGTTTTTAGTCAAATCTCACAAGTCGTTTTTAATATTTATTTCATCTTTATTCATATCTCTGTGTTTCACAAATAGCTTATATTCTTTTCCTTTTAAATAATTTGCCAATTTATCTATTAAAACCACCGATCTGTGTCTGCCCCCGGTACATCCGAAAGCAATAGACAGATATGTCTTGCCTTCTTTAACATAATAAGGGATTAAATAATTCAATAAATTAAAATAAACTTCCATAAAATGTTGGGTTACAGGAAATTCGGTTACATATTTTTCAATCTTCTCATTGGTTCCCGGCAAATTTTTTAATTTATCTATATAGAAGGGGTTAGGAAGAAATCTAACATCAAAGACTATGTCTACATCAATAGGAATGCCATATTTATATCCAAAAGAAATTAAGGTTATCTGAATCTCTTGTTCTTTTTCTTTTATAAAATTCCTAATAAGTTCATTACTTAATTGTTTGGGAGTTAAATCAGAAGTATCTATTATTAGGTCAGCTTGTGACCTTAATTCTTTTAACTGTTCTCTCTCTGCTTGTATGTTTTCCAGAATGTTGTTTGAAATACTTAGAGGATGTTTTCTCCTGGTTCCGCTAAATCGGTGCATCAATATCTCATCACTTGCTTCTAAAAATAATATCTCTCGATTAATTCCTAATTCCTTTAAATAATCAAGTGATTCGTATAAATCCTTAAAAAAAATTCCTCCTCTTATATCTACCACTAAAGCAATCTTTGACAGTTTCCCCTTTGATTTTAAACAAATTTCAGCAAATTTGAGGATTAGCTGGTAAGGAATATTATCTACACAGAAAAACCCAGAATCTTCGAAGCACTTGACCGCTATACTTTTTCCTGCTCCGGACAGACCGGTAATTATTACAAATCTCGTTTTATCCAATTAATCCCAATGCCTCCTATTTAGTCGTCAGTGAATAGTCATTAATATAAGTTTTTAGTACATAGTTGCAAGATGCGAGATACAAGGTGCAAGTTTATTTAATTATTCAGTTACCAATCAATTTAATTAACTATTTAGTTGTTTTATTTTATTTCCTTAACTAATTAACCAAGTAACTAGCTAACCAGCTAACTAATATTTTACATACTCTCCGGAGCTGAAATCCCTAAAATATTAAGAGCATTAAGTAATACTATCCTGGTACAATCGATTAATATCAAGCGGGCTTTAGTCAATTCTATATCTTCAGTAATTACCCGGTGCACAGTATAATACTTATGAAACGAAGAAGCTAAATCATAAAGATAAGTAGTTAAAAGATGCGGTTTCCAGGTTAGTGCACTCTTTCTAACCACTTCTTTTAAGGAAGATAGTTTTTTAATCAATTCAATCTCTTCCTCTTTATCCAATAAGCGGAGATTAATTTCTTTACTTTTATCGATTTTTATTCCTTCTTGTTCAGCTTTTTTTATTATACTACATATCCGCGCATAAGCATACTGAATATAATATACGGGGTTTTCCATAGATTGAGATTTAGCCACATCGAGATCAAATTCAGTATGACTATCATAACTCCTCATCAAAAAGAAATAACGAGCCACGTCTTTGCCTACTTCTCGTATTAAATCTCTTAGAGTAACGAATTCTCCTCCTCGAGTAGACATTCCTACTTCTTTGCCATTTTTTATTAAAGTTACGAATTGCACGATTAATACATCCAAAAAGTCTTCGGGATAACCTAAGGCTTGCGCTGCTGCTTTCATCCTTTTAATATAACCATGATGATCAGCACCCCAAATATCTATTACTTTATCAAATCCTCGCTGATACTTATTTTGATGATAAACAATATCAGAAGCAAAATAAGTAGGAATATTATTTTCCCGAATTACTACTCTGTCTTTTTCATCACCAAAGACGGTGGACTTTAACCAGAGTGCACCTTCTTTTTCATAAAGGAAACCTCTCTGCTTGAGTAATTCTATAACTTCTTGAAATTTATTATGTTTATAAAGTGATCTTTCACTAAACCAAACATCAAATTCTACTCCAAAATCTTTTAAATCTTCTTTAATTCCTGATAAAATCTTCTTTAAAGTAAATTCTTTAAAAAATTCTCGACTTTCTTTATCATCTCTTCCTTTGTAGTTATCTTGAAATTTATCTATAACTTCCTTGGCAATATCGACAATATATTCACCTTTATAGCCATCATCGGGAAACTCTTTCTTTTCCCCTAAAAGATTATTGTATCTTACTTGAACTGATTGACCTAATATGTCTATCTGTTTTCCTTGATCATTGATGTAATATTCTTTTTCTACTTCATATCCTGCTGCTTTTAATATACTACTTAATGCATCTCCTACTGCTGCACATTTCCCGTGACCCACATGCAGGGGGCCGGTAGGATTAACGCTGACAAATTCTACTTGAACCCTCTTCCCTTTACCCAAATTTGCTTTACCGTAATTCTCTCCCCGTTCTCTAATTTCATCTATCACCTTATATAACCAATTTTCACTCAACCAAAAATTTATAAAGCCTGGTCCGTCAATTTTAACTTTATCTATAATTGTACCCTGGATATCTAAATTATTTACAATAAAGTTAGCAACATCTAAAGGTTTTGCCCTTAATTCCCGGGATAATTGCATGGCAATGTTAGTGGATAAATCTCCATGGGATTTATCTTTAGGGATTAGTAATATTATCTTAGGGATATCCTTAATCTGGAAATTACCTTGCTTGATATTTTTATCGATAGAACCCAACAAGATCTTTTTAATTTGGTCAGCTAAATCAATTTTCATTTAAAAATTCCTTAATTAATTATTTTATACAAAATGATTATAAAAATGGTACGCCCGGGAAGAGTCGAACTTCCAACCAAGGGCTTAGGAAGCCCCTGCTCTATCCATTGAGCTACGGGCGCACAAAAAACCTATTTCATTCGCGGATCCAAAGCATCGCGCAAACCATCGCCCAAAAAATTAAAAGCCATCATAGTGATAGCCAGGGCCAATCCGGGGTATATAGCCAAATGAGGATAAGAACGCATTGCTTGATACCCCTCTGAAATCAACATTCCCCAGCTCGGAGTAGGAGGATTCACTCCTAAACCGATAAAACTTAAAAATGCTTCAAAGGTAATGTATCTAGGTATTGCTAAAGTTACCCTTACAATACAGGGACCTATTAAGTTGGGCAATATATGTTTTAACATTATCTGTAAATTACTGTTTCCTGTTGCTCGAGCTGCTTCTACAAATTCCTTTTCCCGTAAGGACAGAGCCATTCCCCGGGCTATTCTGGCCATTCCAATCCAGGCAGTAACCCCTATACCAATGAAGATAAAAAATAGTCCACCAAAAGCCCTGTCAATAGTATTTAAGTACCCGGCAAAGGTCCCGGGAGTAGCTATGGCAAAAGTAGATTTAAAGAGCACCATCAATAAAATAATTAATAATAAAGTGGGAAAACCGTACATAATATCCACAAAACGCATCATATAATTATCTATTTTCCCGCCATAATACCCTGAAACAACTCCGTAGAATACTCCAATTATAAAGGCAGTAAGAGCTCCGACTATTCCTACACTCAATGATATTCTGGTACCGTAAATAATCCTGCTTAAGAGATCCCTGCCCATAAAATCTGCTCCCAGTAAAAATTTAGACCCCGGTTGAGCAAAATTATCTCTTAAGCTGCCTTCCGCATAATGATAAGGTGCAATATAGGGGGCAAAAATAGCCAGAATAAGTAGGGCAATAATAATTATCCCACCCAGTACAGCCATTTTATTTTTACACATTCTTCGAAAGGCATCTTTCCATAGATTTACCTCGGGCCTTTCTAAGATAACTGTTTCATCCTCAAACTTTTCTTTTTCTTTTAATTTTACTTCCAAGATAATCTTTCCTCCTTATTAGCTTATTATTCTTAAGTATACCTAATCCGAGGATCAATCCAGGAATAGGTAATATCAACAAATAGATTGGCTATAATTATTAAAATTGCATAAAGTAACATAATACCTAAAACCACGGGGTAATCTCGATTGGTAATACTGGTAATAAAATATTTTCCACAACCCGGGACAGCAAATATCTGCTCTACAATTAAAGAGCCGGTAACTAAGGCAGCAAACATGGGGCCTATTACCGTTACCACCGGAATAAGGGCATTTTTCAGCGCGTGATGGACGGTAACATTTTTTTCTGAGACCCCTTTTGACCTTGCAGTCCTGATATAATCTTCTCTAATCACCTGCAGCATGCTTGCTCTGGTTAACCTTGCCAGTAGAGCAGCACCTCCTATGCCTAAAGTAAAGGCTGGCATAATAGCCTGCTGCCAGGTCCCCCATCGAGCTACAGGCAAGATGTGTAATTTTAAAGCAAAAAACCAGATTAGTAGAGGTCCTAAAGTCATTGCCGGAACAGAAACCCCCAATAAAGCAAAGAACATACAGGAATAATCTATAAAAGAATTTTGTTTTAGGGCAGAAACCATCCCCAGAGGAATTCCCACCACCATAGCTACAATTAAAGCTAATACCCCCAATTGGGCCGAAACTGGAAAATGTGCGCTTATAATATCATTTACCGTCCTGCTTCGAGAAGAATAAGAAGGGCCAAAATCACCGTGAAGGGCATTCCATAAATAATCAGTGTACTGTTTCCATAAAGGATCATCTAAACCATAGTGAGCTTCTAAGTTGGCGATAATCTCCGCTGGTAATGGTTTTTCTCTATCGAAGGGCCCTCCGGGAATAGCATGGCCTAAACCAAAAGTCACTAAAGATATTATCAATAAAACCGGTATAGCCCATAAAACTCTCCTAATAATATAATTGATCATACTCTTTCCTCCTTTTCTTTTTAATTTTTATTAGTTTACATTATAACATTAGATAAATACAAAATGATAATTAAATTAATCGTTAGTATATCGTATCGCGTTTGTTTCCCGCTCACCCTAACCCTCTCCCTCCAAGGGGAGAGGGAATAGAGATTCTGTATCTTTTAATTCATTCCATACGCTATTTAATATTCTGGCTACTGACTCCTGTATTCTGTCTTCTGTTTTCTTAACCAATTAACCAGCTAACCAAGTAACTAACTAACGAATCAAGATATATGATTAAATTTAGATATTACCAAAACATTATATCATAAAATGGAAAAAAATAAAGGCAAAAAATAGCCATGCAATCCTCTTATTTTTATTCAAGGATGCATGGCTATTTTAAAGAAACCAAAACAAATCGATGTTTTTAAATTCTGCTATTTTGTAATTCTCCAATCTTTAATATGCTCTCCACCCATCGGAGCAAAAGTACGTTGCAGGTAGGGTTTGGTAAGATTTACTATGGTGTAGAAATAGATAGGAGCTATACCGGCTTCTTCTTCACAAAGAATCTGTTCTGCTCTCTTGTAAAGTTCCAACCTCTTTGCTGGATCGGACTCTC
Organism: Candidatus Caldatribacteriota bacterium; assembly: GCA_034660595.1. GTDB lineage: Bacteria > Atribacterota > Phoenicimicrobiia > Phoenicimicrobiales > Phoenicimicrobiaceae > Sediminicultor. Next base: position 20,793 of record JAYEJO010000144.1, on the reverse strand, counting down.
TTGCTGCCTCTTCTACTACCCTATCATATTCGGCATTACTCCATTTAATCCTATTAGAACTTAAAGTAGAATGGAAAACTTCGAGAAGCCAATTGTTAGCATCAGGATAATCGGCACACCAACCCAAGCGGTAAATTTGAGGGGCATCTTCAGTTATAGTCTTAAGATATACCTTCCACTCCTGGTTAGTTAAATTAACCTCTACTCCTAAATTTTCCTTCCACATCTGCTGAATAGCCTGAGCAATCTTTCGGTGACCTTCAGAAGTATTAAACATCAAAGTAACTTCTGGAAGGCCTTTACCTTCAGGATATCCGGCATCAGCTAAATATTTTTTAGCTGCATCCGGATCAAATCCTATACCGACTCCCTCTTCTGGTAGAACATGGCCAAAGATTCCCGGACAGGTAAAGGTAGTAGCTGGTGTTTGATTACCTTTGGTAACATAATCAATTAAAGATTGCCTGTCAATAGCAGCAGAAAAGGCCTTACGGACTAAAGGATTATCCATTGGTGGTTTAGTATTATTAAATCCGTAATAGTAAGTACAAAGATAAGGTGCAATGGTTAATTCTTTGCTTAATACAGGATCTGCTTTTACTCTATCTATGTCATCTGAAGGAACGCCTGTAGAATCTAATGCCCCATCTTCATACATAGCCATAGCGGTAGAAGTTTCTACAATCATCACACAATGAACTTTTTCTATCTGTACCTTATCGGCTTCAGGATAGTCAGGATTCTTCTCCAAAATCATTTCATCTTCATGGGCCCACTTTGTCAAAAGATAAGGACCATTGGTGACGATATTTTCCGGCTCGGTCCATTTTTCACCATATTTTTCAATCGTCCATCTGGGAACAGGTCGAGCTATCCACATTCCGGCAATAGAGGGGAAGTAACCGGCAGGTTGGTTTAAGGCAAACTGAATAGTATAATCATCTATTGCCTTTACTCCTATGTAATTCAGGTCAGTTATTTCACCGGTGTTTACTTCTTGTGCACCTTTAATAATATAGAGTACATATGCATAATCAGAAGCAGTAGCAGGGTCACAGGTTCTTTTAACTCCGTATTCTATATCATGAGCAGTAACCGGTGTTCCATCGGTCCATTTGACATCTTTTCTCATATGAAAAGCCCAAACCAGTCCGTCTTCTGATACTTCCCAGGAAGTGGCCAGTTCCGGAATAACCTCCATGGTTTCATCATCATAGTCGGTTAAACCTAAAAACAGCTGTTCTATTACATCTACTGAAGTAGTATCAGTGGCTAAAGCGGGATCCAGGGTGGGGGGCTCGGTGCCTAAATTCCATTGAAGTGTTACTGGTGCTGTGAGAGCCGCTAAACTAAATCCCATTATTAGACTTAAAGATAGTATTAATATTAAAATGCTTTTTTTCATTATTAATCATTCTCCTCCTTTAATTTTTTAATTAATTACTTAAAAACTAACTTTTCAAGTCAAAATGTTTATATTCCTTTTTTACACCTCCCCCTTTAATTTAATTTGCCTTTTCACTTTTTTTAGTTGTTGATTAATTGTAAAAATTACAGTTTATTTAATAATTATTATTCCGTAAAAAGGCGAATCAACACCCTGTATTTCTATATATACTCTATCTTATCTTAAAAATCCTTCTTTTTCAAAAATATTTTTTAATATTTTTTTTCTTATCCCTTTCCTCTTACTCCGCCTAGGAATTTATCTTTCTTTAATTTTGGGTTAAATCCCTTCTTGTGCATTACCCCTTTAATATAGTTCATATATTCTTTTCTTTGCTCAATCATTCTCATCTTCTCTTGCTTATGCCATTCTTCCTTTTTCTTCTTCTCTATTTCATGCTTCTCTTTTTTCTCTTTACCTCTGTCAACATCTTCCTCTTTCATTTCATTTCACCTCTCTAATCAAAAAATATTTTACTAAATTAAGTAAGCACTTTTTAATTTATTAGATACAGATCGATAAAAGAAAATAGAGACTATTTATTAAATACTAACTATTAATTATTATATTTTTTTAAACTAATAAAAAGCTTGCTTTAAATTTGGTCAGATTAGCTAATTTTATACCATTTAACAAATTATCTAAATCTTTCCCCTCTAAAGTTTCTCTTTCTATTAAATTACGGGCAATCTTTTTTAATTTCCTTTTATTTTTAGTTATAATATCTTTAGCTCGAGTATAAGCACTTTCGATAATTTTTTTAACTTCTTTATCTATTTTATTAGCAATTTCTTCACTATAATCACGTTGTTCGGAAATATCCCTACCTAAAAATATTTCATGTTCTTTTCTGCCTAAGGTAATAGGGCCTATAGTGTCACTCATTCCATATTCAGTTACCATCTGACGGGCAAGTTTGGTAGCTCTTTCCAGGTCATTTTGGGCTCCGGTAGTAACATCTTTAAATATTATATCTTCAGCCACTCTTCCACCCAACAAAACTGCTAATCTATCCATCAACTCTAATTTACTAATTAAATATCTGTCCTGGGTGGGAAGTTGTAGAGTATAACCTAAAGCAGCATTCCCTCGGGGGATAATCGAAACTTTATGTACCGGGTCGCAATTAGGCAATAACTTGGCCACTAAAGCGTGACCTGATTCGTGATAAGCTATTATCTCTTTCTCTTTTTCGCTAATGAGTCTGCTTTTTCTTTCGGGCCCGGCAATAACTCGATCTATGGCAGCTTCTAATTCTTCCATTCCGATTTCTTTTTTGCCTTTTCTGGAAGCTAATAAAGCTGCTTCGTTTACTAAATTTGCCAAATCAGAACCGACAAATCCAGGAGTCCTTCTGGCTACTACTTTAACGTCTACATCTTTAGCCCACGGTTTTCCTCTTGCGTGAACCTTTAAAATGTCCTCCCGACCTAAAATATCAGGTCTATCTACCACAATCCGTCGATCAAATCTTCCCGGTCTTAATAAAGCAGGATCTAAGATATCTGGGCGGTTAGTGGCAGCAATCATTATAATTCCTAGATTCTGATCAAAACCATCCATTTCTACTAATAGCTGGTTTAAGGTCTGTTCCCTCTCATCATGCCCTCCTCCTAAACCGGCTCCTCGATGTCTCCCCACAGCATCGATTTCGTCCATAAAAATAATACAAGGAGCATTTACCTTTGCTTGCTTAAATAAATCTCTTACCCGGGAAGCACCGACTCCCACAAACATCTCCACAAAATCAGAGCCGCTAATACTAAAGAATGGTACTCCTGCCTCACCAGCAATAGCTCGAGCCAGCAATGTTTTACCTGCTCCCGGTGGACCATAAAGCAAAACCCCTCTGGGTATTTTGGCTCCCAATTTCTTAAATTTAGCAGGATTTTTTAAAAATTCAATTATTTCCTGAACTTCCTCTTCTGCTTCATCAATTCCAGCCACATCCTTAAAAGTTACTTTGGGGGTCTCTTTGCCTAAAAGTTTGGCTTTGCTTTTGCCAAAGGACATAACCTTATTTCCTCCACCCTGCATCTGTTGTATCATAAATAACCAAATTCCAATTATTAAAAGCATGGGCAGTAAAGATGAAAGTAGCTGCATCCACCAGGATACTTTTACCGGAGGTTTAGCCTCTATTATCACGTTTTTACTTCGAAGGGTATTTATCATCTCCGGGTCATCAGGTGAGTAAGTAGAGAATTCTGTGCCATCCATAAGTATACCGGTAATTGAATTATCAACAATGGTTACTTTGGATACATTATTTATTTCAACTTCTTTTAAAAATTCAGAATAGGTAAGTTCTTGTTGAGTAGCAGATTTGGGCTCAAAAAATGAACTTATAATTGAAACTGTAATAATTAACATCAGTAAATACAGACCGATGTTTCTATAATTTTTATTTCCTTTAAAATCTTTTTTATTAAAATTAGGTAATTTAGCCAAGAAAAATTTCTCCTTTTTTCAAAAATTTCTTATAATAAGTTTATTTTATACTCTTTATTGTAAAATAATTTTAGCATAATTCCTATATAAAAACAAACA
>JAYEJO010000144.1:0-16696 GCA_034660595.1 Candidatus Caldatribacteriota bacterium | reverse complement strand
ATCGTATCTCGTGAATCGTATCTCGTATTTAGTTAGCTAGTTAGTTGGTTAATTGGTTAGTTAGTTGAAGAATTAATATAAAACCAGTTAGCTGGCTAACTTGACTGCTCAACCGGTAAACTGGGTAACTGGGTAACCAGATAACGGTTTACTTCAATTCTCCCTTGTAAATTTTGGGATTAAGGGTAAAAACAAAAGGAACATTTCTAAACTTTCCTGCGTAATCCAAACCATAGCCCACTACGAATTTGTTAGGAATATCGAATCCCAAATAATCAACTTTAACCTTAACTTTCCTTCTGGCACTTTTGTTTAAAAATGTACAGACTTTTAAGCTGGCAGGTTTACGTGATTTTAATATCCGAAGCAGATAATCCAAAGTCAATCCAGTATCTACTATATCTTCAACTACTAAGACATCTTTACCTGAAATAGTTTCGTCCAAATCTTTTAATATCCTTACTACTCCCGAAGACTCTGTAGCTGCACCATAACTGGAAATGGCCATAAAATCAAATATCATAGGAATTGAAATTGCACGAGCTAAATCTGACATGAATATTACAGCTCCTCTTAATACACCTATAAAAATCAGGTCTTTACCTTGATAATCCCGGGTTATCTTTTTACCTAATTCGGTAACTTTTTCTCTAATTTCTTTTTCTGTAATTAAAATTTCGTCAATTTCGTTATTTTTTAACATTTTTTCTCCTTCCTTGTTAAAAATCAAAAATATTCCTGCAAAAAAGCATTCTTTATTTTTGTCTTTATGCAAAGTACTTTTTTAGTATTAGAGTTAATTTTTACCCGGTCATCCAGTCTCATTCCCATAATCCATATTATTTGATCCTCATTATCAACCAAAATAGGAATTAAATCTCGATGACTTTTAGGAATTTTATTATCAATAAAAAAATCTTTAACTTTTTTTAAACCCTTCATCTTTAAGGGATAAAATTTATCTCCACTCCGTCTATTTCTTAATTTGAGAGGGGGGTTAACTTTATTGTAATCAATAAATTCCAGAAACTCAACTTTAGATTTTTTTCTAGTAAAATATAAAGAAGATTTTATGTCCACAGAATCTAATATTATTATTTCAATCTTTATACCTAAAGATTGAATCTCTGTCTTCCCTGGAATTGATATATTGTATTCCCAAAGGGGGGGCTTCTCCTCTGTTTGATCTTTAGAAATCCTTTTTTTGTAAATTATTATTTTGTTATAAATCTTCTTGGCTATTAAATTATCCGGGAGATAAATTTCTTTTTCACCCAGTTGGTACTCGGTAAGTTTTAATATTTCATTATTATGTCTAAAACTTATAGAATAAAGATTTCCTTTTACAACTTCAATAGCTTTTCTAATTATCCTCCTCTTTAAAGCCGGGGGGAGAGAGGTAAATTTTCTTAAATCAATAATTACTGTCTCGGGATTTTCTCGTCTTGCAACTTCTTTAAAAAGCAATTCTGTTTCTTGGTTTAAATATGCCGAAACTTCGCTTACTATATTTCGCAAGCGCAGAGTGATATCTTTTATATTTTTATTGTAATCTTTGGCAAGCAAAGGTAGCAGCTCTAGTCTAATTTTATTTCTAAAATATACAACTTCTTTATTGCTCGAATCTACCCGATATCCTATTTTATTTTCTTTACAGTATCCTTCAATCTCTTCTCTGCTGCACTCTATTAAAGGTCTGATTATTTTGCCTCGCACCGGAGGAATCCCCATCAAACCCTCTAATCCACTTCCTCTTAAAAATCTCATCAAAACAGTTTCTACCTGGTCATCGGCATTATGACCCAAAGCTATCTTGTTTGCTTTAAACTTCTTGGCAGTTTCTAAATAAAATTTATATCTGTATTCGCGGGCAGCTTCTTCTATGGTTAAATGTTCTTTCCGAGCTATTTTTGTTAAATTACAGCTTTTAACTTCGCAAGGCAAGCCTAACTCTTGGGCTAAGTTCTTAACAAAACTTACATCTTCGTCTGATTCTTTTCCTCTGAGCATATGATCAAGGTGAGCTATAAAAAACGACAGGTTATACCTTTTTTTAAAAGATAATAAAATATTTAGAAGGGTTACCGAGTCAGGACCTCCTGATATCCCTATCAGGACTCTGTCATTAAAAGAGAGCATATCAAACTTTTTTATAGTTTGTAGAACCTTCTCTTCTAACATTTCTTGTCCTTTTGCAATTAAAGGCCTTTCTGTTTAGAAAAGCCTTTAATTTTTTAATAAATATTTGGTGGCGGTGCTGAGATTCGAACTCAGGACACTGCGGGTATGAACCGCATGCTCTAGCCATCTGAGCTACACCGCCTAAATTAGTTAGCTGGTTAGTTGGTTACCTGGTTAGCTAGTTAAGAAAATAAAAGATAAAAATCAGTAATCAGTAGCCAAAATCCAGTATTCAGAATTATTTTAAGTTATTATGAGAGTATATCTTAGTTACATCTTCTTCTAAATTCTTAAATAATAATTACGCTCTTTAGCTTTGAGTTTCAACTTTTTAGTTGTATAGCAAAAACCTCTGTCTAATGCTAATGACTATTCACTATTTTCACTATATTAGCAAAAAACCTCTATCGTTTTTGATTAAGAGGTTTTTTAAAAATTGGTTGCGGGGGGCGGATTCGAACCACCGACCTTCAGGTTATGAGCCTGACGAGCTACCTGACTGCTCCACCCCGCGCCGTATTTTGATATTTGTAAAATATTTATTTTGTACATAATAATTTTAGCATTTTTTTCAAACAAAGCCAAATTTACAATCGATCATTACCTTTGTAGGTGCCGGAGGCCGGAATCGAACCGGCACGAACCTTACAGCTCGCAGGATTTTAAGTCCTGTGCGTCTACCTATTCCGCCACTCCGGCAGACTGCAATCCATTATATGATAAATCTTTTAAATCGTCAATAGCTTATAAACAATTATGTTTATAAATTCTTAATCAATTAATTAGCGGTATTTAAATCAATTAGACAATTATATTAGTTAGCCAGTTACCCGGTTTGCCAGTTAACTGGTTTCATATTAATTCTTCAACTAACTAACCAGGTAACCAGGTAACCAATTAACTAGCTAACTAAATACGAGATACGAATTTTATTTTTCAATACCTTTAATCAATATTTCATCAGGTTTAGTAAGGCCTAATTCCTCTCGGGCAATTTTTTCTACAGATTTATCAGATTGAAGTGATTCCACTTCTTCTAATAAACTATTATTTTTTAATTTTAGCTCTTCTAATTCTGATTCCAATCTTTTAATATCTTCTTTTAATTGCAATGTCCGGGCATATTTATCCGAAAATAAAAAAACTATATACAATATTAAAAGTAATATTACAGCCCAAACTATTTTCGAATGAAATATTGACCTAATTGATATCATTTTATTTTATATTAAATACTGCCTTTCCGCGATAAATTGATGACTCTCCTAATTGTTCTTCAATACGCAGTAATTGGTTGTATTTGGCAATTCGGTCCGTTCTGCAAAGAGAACCGGTTTTAATCTGCCCAATATTAGTTGCCACAGCTAAATCAGCAATGGTAGTGTCTTCCGTTTCTCCGGAACGATGAGAAATTACCGCAGTGAAACCCGCCCTCTTTGCTGTCTCAATAGTATCTAAAGTTTCTGTTAGGGTTCCAATTTGGTTTAATTTTATTAAAATTGAGTTAGAGGATTTTAATTCAATCCCTTTGCTAAGTCTCTTCTTATCAGTGACATAAAGGTCGTCTCCTACAATTTGTATTTTATGGCCTAATTTTTGAGTTAGTTTTTGCCATCCTTCCCAATCATCTTCTGCAAGACCATCTTCTATGGAAATTATAGGATATTTATCTACTAAGGAAGCATAATAATCTATCATCTCAACGGAAGTTCTAGTCACTCCCTCTCGAGATAATACATATTTTCCATCCTGGTAAAATTCTGAAGCTGCAGGGTCTAAAGCTATGAAAATATCCTTACCTGGTTCATATCCTGCTTTTTTTATTGCCTCTACTATTAACTGAATCGCCTCTTCACTGGATTTTAAATTAGGAGCAAAACCACCTTCATCTCCCACTGCAACATTGTATCCTTTTTCTTTCAATACTTTTTTCAGAGTATGAAAAGTTTCCACTCCCATCCGAAGGCTTTCTTTAAAATTAGCTCCACCAACCGGAACAATCATAAATTCCTGCAAATCCACTCCGCTATCAGCATGTTTGCCTCCATTTAATATGTTCATCATGGGAACAGGAAGTTCTTTGGCATTAATCCCCCCGATATAGCAATATAAGGGCAATCCAAAAAAATCAGCTGCTGCTTTTGCTGTAGCCAAAGATACTCCTAAAATAGCATTAGCCCCCAAGCGGCTTTTATTGGGAGTCCCATCAAGTTCAATTAACAGTTTATCAATCAATAATTGATCTGTGGCATCATATCCTATAATTTTAGGAGCAATAATCTCATTTACATTCTCAACCGCTTTAAGAACACCTTTACCAAAATATCTCTTTGGGTCACTATCTCTTAACTCAATAGCCTCATGTACTCCTGTGCTGGCTCCTGAAGGAACTTGTGCTCTGCCAAAGGCTCCACTTTCCAGTTCTACCTCCACTTCGATAGTGGGATTACCCCTGGAATCTAAAATTTCTCTCGCATATACATCAAATATTTCACTCATCTTATCTTTCCCCCCTTTTCATTTATTTTTAAAATTCTTTTTTGACATATTAACACACTATTTAAATTAATGTTTAACTAAATAATTATTCTATCCGCTGAACCATTTAAATAGAAAGGTACCCAGGCTAAAATATATCAATAAACTACCTACATCTACTGTAGTAGTGATAAAAGGACCTGCGGCAATTGCCGGATCAATCTTAATCTTGGTAAAAATCAAAGGCAATAAAGTGCCAACAGTGGCTGCAGTTACCATAGTTAAGCATAATGATAACCCAATTACCAGTCCTAATATATAATTGTCCTGCCAAACCAGAGCTACCAAAGCAATAATTATTCCGACAATTATTCCTATCAAAGAACCAACCTTGGTTTCGGTCCAGATATTATGCCATAATTCATCTATCTTAAGCTGGGCGGTGGCTAAACCACGAACTGCAATGGTTGAAGATTGAGCACCTACATTGCCACCCATAGCCATAATTATAGGAATAAAAAAGGCCATAGCCACTACGGTTTGCAAGGTGTCAGAATGAAGCTTTATAACCGAACCGGAAAGTATTTCTCCTGCCATACACACAAATAACCAGGGAAGTCGCGCCTTCGCTCTGGTTAGTGGGCTTGCTTTTATAAGCTTATCTTCATATACCTCGGATGAACCAACCATCTTATGAATATCCTCGGTAACCTCTTCCTGTAATACATCGATAATATCATCTACTGTGATAATTCCTAATAAAGTACCTTTTCTATCAATAACCGGGATAGCCAAAAAATCGTAATCAGCAATTATTCTAGCTGCTGTTTCCTGGTCCTCTGTATCCAAAACGCTAACCACATCTTCTTCCATAAACTCTGATATCTTAGCTTTAGGATTGGCCATAATTAAATCTCGCAAAGAAATAACTCCAATTAGCTTCTCCCTTTTGTCCACGATATAAACATAATAAATCATCTCTGCTTCCGGGCTAAGTTCTCTTATCTTGTTTATTGCTTCCTCAGCAGTAAGATCTTCGGGAAGAGCAACAAACTCGTTGTTCATTATGCTTCCGGCGGTATTCTCTTCATACTTTAATAGTTCCTCGATCTCTTCTGCCTCTTCTTTGGGCATCAAATCTAATAATTCTCGGGATTCCTCAGGAGTTATCTCCCCTAAAAAATCAGCTGCTTCATCAGTATCCATTTCTTCCAAGATATCAGAAGCCTTCTCTTTACCCAGAGCATCCATAATATTTGCTTGTAACTCTGAATTTAATTCTGAAAGCAATTCCGCAATTTTCTCATCATCTTTAATTGATTTAAATATTTCAATAGTCTGTTCTGATGGTAAATAATCGGTTAACTCGGCAAATTCTGTGGGATAGAGGTCATCAATAATTTCTTTCAATTCTTGAACTTTTTTTTCTTCCAACAACCTTATTATTTTTTCTGACAATTCTTTCATTTTTTCTTCCATTTGCTTAAATCCTTTTTATAAAAGAATAAAGTTAAACTTTCAGTTTGCTTCTTTTTTAATTTCTTTTATTATTTCATACAAGGAACTTGCTTTTTCTGCTGGAATATTCTTCAAGGGGACAACCAATACTTTTGCTTGCAAGATTTTTTTAGTAAAATTAATTTCTATTTCATCGCCAATTTTAATTTCATCTCCAGCCTTGGCAATTCGACCATTAATCCTAACACATTTAGCCAGACAGGCTTTTTTTGCTTCTGTTCTCCTCTTTATTAATCTGCTTACTTTTAAAAATTTATCTAATCGCATATATTTTAATTAACCAATTAGCCAATTGACCAATTTGCCAATTAATTTTCGTATTGCGTATTGCGTATTGCGTATTGCGTCAAGAAAATTAGAACCCAAGAGTAAAGATGCTTATACATCGTGCCTGATGCATAACAAATGTCCCTCATTTTCACGAGAGCATGCTTCTGCCAGCCTAACATCTTTCAACAATTAATTAACTAATTAGCACAAAAAGCGCAGCCTATTATGTCTCTATACTGATTCAGTATCAACTCTTTAACTAACTTAACCAGGTAACTATTCCTCTTCACGCGATACGCAATACTCGATACGCGATACGAATTTACTCTTTTGATTTTAATTGTGGGAAGAGAATAACTTCTTTTATTGAATCAGAGTTGGTAAGTAACATCATTAATCTATCGATGCCTATACCTAAACCACCCGCGGGAGGCATACCATATTCTAAGGCTTCGACATAATCTTTGTCCATAAAGTGGCTTTCCATATCTCCTGCTTCTTTTTTGGCAACCTGTTCTTTAAATCGACGTTTCTGTTCTGCCGGGTCATTCAATTCGGTAAAGGCATTGGCTAATTCCATTGTACTGATAAACAGCTCAAAACGTTCTACTAATTCCGGATTATCTTTTTTTTGTTTTGATAAAGGCGAAAGCTCAAGAGGATAGTCAAGAACAAAAGTTGGTTGAATTAAGGTAGGCTCTACAAACTTTTCGAAAAGCTCATTGACAATTTCACCCCTATTTATATTGCCTTTTATATTCAAGTTATATTTTTTTACAACTTTATTAAAATCTTTCGGGGATATCTTATCTGCCCGAATTCCCACTGCATCTTCTATTGCCTTATACATGCTTATTCTTTTCCAGGGAGGAGTAAAGTCAATTTTATTCCCCCGGTATTCAATTTCCAAAGTGCCTAAAACATCCTTAAGTATATACACTATCAATTCTTCAGTAATTTGCATCATGCTATGGTAATCTCCATAAGCTTCATATAACTCCAACATAGTAAATTCGGGATTATGCTTAGTAGAAATACCTTCGTTCCTAAAATTACGGCTTAACTCATATACCTTTTCGAGCCCTCCGACTAATAAGCGTTTCAAGTATAATTCCGGGGCAATTCTTAGATAAAAATCTCTATGAAGAGCATTATGGTGAGTGATGAAAGGACGAGCTGTAGCCCCACCGGGGATAGGCTGCATTATGGGAGTTTCAACTTCTAAAAAACCTTTATTATCTAAAAAATTTCTTATAGATTGTACTACCTTGCTTCTTTTAATAAAAATTTCTCTGACCGAGGGATTTACCATTAGGTCTAAATATCTTTTTCTATATCTTATCTCCACATCTTTAAGCCCGTGCCATTTTTCAGGTAAACTGCGTATAGACTTACATAGAAGAGTAAATTCTTCAACAAATACAGTAATTTCGCCAGTTCTAGTTCTAAAAATCAGACCTGAAGCTCCCAAAATATCCCCAACACCAATTTTACTAAAAAGTTTAAAAGCATCCTCTCCAACTTTATTTGATTTAATATAAATCTGGATTCTTCCGCTTATATCTTCAATGTTAGCAAATATAGCCTTTCCGTGTGTTCTTAAAGCCATTAATCTGCCAGCTACGCTAATTTTTTCTTTGCCACATTCACCAACCTGTAAATCTTTATTTTTTTCTATTAAATCTTTTATTTTATAAGTCCTGTTGAAACTATGTCCAAAAGGGTCAATGCCTTCTCTTTTTAATTCTTCTATTTCTTCCCATTTGTTAGATATAATTTCTGTTGTACTTTTTTTTATTTCCACCCAATCCACCTCTTTTTACTCTTATTGCTAGTATTACTAGATATTATGTATAAAAAAAATAATAATATAATAGCAAAATTATTATAATTTTGTGTCTGACAAATCTTTTGGGGTAATTTAAATTTTCGTTATATTTATAATAAGCTTGTTTTGCTGAAAGGTTTAGAAATAAATAATGAACAAAGTATTGTTATATCTTAATTTCTTTAATAACTTTGTTCATTATTACAATTAATAACTATTCAAGTTGCTAAATTAAAGCATAGGCTACTTAATATCTAAAATTTTATATTTAATATGCCCTGCCGGGACTCTAACTTCTACTAAATCGCCTTTCTTTTTTCCTAAAAGAGCCCTTCCGATAGGAGAAGAGATAGATATCTTCCCACAATCCGGTTCAGATTCCACATAATCTAAAATAGTATATTTACGCTCTTTTTTACTTTTCGTATCTTTAATTAATACTTCTGATCCCAGTAATACACAATCCGGATTTTCTTGTTTATCTATCAATTCATAATTTTCGATAATTTTTTCTAAAGCTAAAATCCTTCCCTCTATAAAGGATTGCTCATTTTTTGCGGCATTATACTCTGCATTCTCAGCGATCTCACCAAAAGTTACCGCATTTCTAATTTTTTCAGCAATCTCTTTTCTTTTTACTCTTTTAAGGTAATTGAGTTCTTCTTGAACTTTTTTTAAGCCTTCTTCGGTCAACATTATCTTCCTATCAATTATCATAAATATTTCTCCTCATTAAAAATCGTTATATTCAAATAGTAAATGATCAATATTTCCTCTTAAAAATTAAGTATAAGCACTATTAACTTTTCTGGTAGATAATAGTGCTTATACTATACAATAATCTTTATTAGAGATTATAAGATATCTATATTTTATTGTCAAATAAATTCTTCCTCTAAATACACCACTAAATTTTACACTAACCGCTATATTATATTTGTATTGCGTATTGCGTATTGCGTATCGAGTGAAGAAAAAGAACAAAAAAGATTGGAAAAACAAAGGTGGTAACTATTTTTTCCTTTCTTTAAGTGCCTCACTAAGGTTTAGACTTAATACGGTATGATTATATTGTTTATTAGATTAATCCTAATTTTTTTCCAGCCCTTTCAAAAATATCCAGAGCTTCATCAATGTCTTCAGAAGTATGTGTTGTTAAAACATGAGCTCTTAGTCTATTAGTCCCTTTAGGAATTGCCGGGAAAAGAATCGGACAGATAAATATCCCTTCATCATTAACCATTTTGCATAGTTCTAAAGTATCTTTTTCGTCCCCCACTATAAGAGGAACGATAGCAGTAACACTAGCCCCTGTATTATAACCCATAGAATCTATTCCTTCTTTAAATCTTTTCATATTCTTTTGTAAATTTTCTATACGTTCCGGCTCATCTTCAATAACCTCCAAACAGGCAATAGCGGTAGCAGCTGTTACCGGAGGAAGAGGAGCGGAAAAGATAAACGGTCTTGAATTATGTCTTAAATAATCAATCATATCTTTATTCCCGGCTATATACCCTCCTACAGAGGGAATAGTTTTACTCAAAGTCCCCATGTGTATATCTACAGCATTTTTTAATCCGAAATATTCCTCTATCCCATGTCCGGTTTTACCTAAAACTCCAATAGAATGAGCTTCATCTACCATTACTTTGGCATTATATTTTTTAGCTAAACGTGATATTTCTGGTAAATTGGCTACATCCCCTTCCATACTATATACTCCATCTACTACTATTATCTTGTTAGTATATTCTTCAGAATTAATTAAAATATCCTCTAATCTTTGCATATTATTATGTAAAAAAGTTTTAAATCTAGCTCCGGAAAGTATGCATCCATCAATAATACTGGCATGATCTATTTTATCGATTATTACTAAATCTCCTTTTTGATAGAGAGAAGTAATGGCCGCCAAATTAGTAACATACCCACTTGTATAAGTAATTGCGTCTTCTGCTTTCTTGAATTCGGCAATTTTTGCTTCCAATTCTTCATGTAATTTGGTAGTGCCCGACAACAGTCTAACACCAGATGTTCCTGTTCCATATTTTTCAATAGCTTTAATAGCAGCCTCTTTTAATTTAGGATGATCAATTAATCCTAAATAATTATAAGAAGCAAGCATTATTTTTTCTTTTTGATCGACAAATACTCTTGGCTTTGATGCTTCTTCAACAGTTTTTAAATAAAAAAACTTTCCTTCCTTTTTCATTTTTTCTACTCTCTGTTTAAGTTCATTTATTTTATCTTCTAATAAAATAGCCATCTTTCTTTCTCCTTTTCATTTAATTTTTTAATTTAACTTCTCTATTCTTGGCTTAAAGCCAGTTTTTTCTATTAGTTTTAAATAATCTTCCGGTTGTAATTCTTCCGGAGATTTCCCGGATATCGCTACCAGAATAGCTTGGAATACATTGGTCCCGAAAGACCTCCCTTCGAATTCCGGAGTGGTAGCAATTAAATAACTTACCCCTCTTTTTTTAAGTTCTTCAACGTTAGAACTGGTAACAGTGTTAGTTATGATGATCTTCCCCTCCATATCCTGGGGCATATACTGGCTTATAGCTAAGTAATCACCGGCAATTATATCGGCATCATAAAAATATTTAACGTACTTTAAATTAGATTTCTCCTGCTTTTCGCCAGTAGGGTATAAATATTTTATAGGGACATAAATCAATATAGGCAATAATAAACGTGCAAATATGTTAATGGTCTTAAAAGAATGCATGGCGATAGGAATATTTAAACCAAATATTAAATCACCAAAGGTCATTTCACATCCTGCTTCTATTAAGCCCTCTGCCATTCCAAATCTATCCACAGTGATAGTAACTAAAGCCTTTTTTCCTTTTAAGGGAATATCAGTTTGGGTGTCGATATATTTTACTACATCCTTCTCTAATACATATTTTATCCCGGTACCATCAACAATAGGAGTTTTTTTAATAACGCTAATTATCCTTTCTGACTCTTTTATAGTATATCTTTTCCCTTGAGGCCCGGAATATAAATATAGGTCTGTCCCTCCTAAACTGAAGACATCTACCTTCCCATCATTCTCCTTAAATATTTGCATCATCTTTTTCACATCGCCATCAGTTCCTCTTCTTTCGATTTCAACTTTCTCCCCTAAAACTTCGACCACAGCTTTATGGTCTCTGGTGGAAGAACCCAGACTAACCCCTAAAACTTTTTTCATCCTTAAACTCTCCTCTTTTTTGGAATTTAGATTAATTTTTAATCTGTTTTACTATTTCTATTATCTTTTCAGGATTAACATATTTACTCTCTTTAATGGGCGAATGACCGATAACTATGCCGATCATCTGAACACTGAATATTTTCTCCACTACAGGTACTCTCATATCTGAACCCATAAAAATAATCAAATCAAAATCTGCCAAGTTGACAATTATTTCCATAACTTCATTAAATAATTCGCTTTTCCCTTTTTTTTCTATAAACTCAAAGCGCTCCTCCTGGGTTAAAAGCAAGATAAACTCAATCCCCAGTTCTTCTGCTAAATGAGTTAACTCTTCTTTGTTCTTAATAGGAAAACCGATTAAGGCAATCTTCTTACCTTTTCTTATCTCCCCCAAACTTTCTAACCTGGAGACAAAAGTTCGTTCAACACCTAATTTGCGGGCTACTCCTTCTTGGGTCACGCCTTTAGTGCGCAATTCTAAAATTTTATTTATTTCTTTATTCAATTTTTTTTTACTTATAACTTTTTCCCCAATTCGGATAAACTGCATCTCTAAAATCTCCTGTATACATTTTTGTATACATGCAGTATAGCACAACTTTCTTTCACTATCAACTTTTTAGGAAAATTTTTTGTAAAATAAATTAATGAATTTTCAATATTACCATTCTTGGTTTTTCCTGCTGGGGAAGTACTTCTCGCGGATTAGCGTAGAGCGTAGAGGATACAGCGATGAGTAATATGTAATGAGTAATAAGATTAAATTTCTTAAATTATAAAAACAAGTACTTACTATAAGTTACTTGTCACATATTACAAATTACATTACTTGCTAGTTAGTTAGTTAGTTAACTGGTTAGAAGTTAAAAGTTAGTAACTGTCAGTGTAGAGGCATTGCGTGTCGTATTTCCATACTTGAATTCTGATCTTCTTCACGCGATACTCGATACGCAATACGCGATACGATACACTAACGACTAATTTATTCATCCTTCTATTATCCCGCCTCCCACAACTATATCTCCCTGGTAAAATACTGCTGATTGTCCCGGAGTAATCGCTCTTTGCGGTTTTTCAAAATTAATTATGACCCCGCCTTCACCATAAGGAGAAATAATTGCCGAAGATTTTTTACTATTATATCTTATCTTTACCTCTGCCCTTACAGGCTTTGAAAGTTTATCACCAGAAATAAAATTTAAATCTTTTACTAATAATTTATCCTTATAAAGATCTTTATCATCGCCCAGAGTAATTGTATTTTGCTGGGAATTTATTTCAATTACATACATACGCTTATTCAAAGATACTCCCAATCCTTTTCTCTGACCGATAGTGTAAAAAGGAATACCTTGGTGTTCTCCTAATATTTTTCCTTCTTTATCTATAAACTTACCAGGTTTAACAGCATCTTTAATATGTTGAGTTAAAAACTTTCTATAATTATCATCCCGGATAAAACAAATTTCCTGGCTCTCCTCTTTTTTATAATTTTCTAATCCGTATTTTTTAGCCAATTCCCTGGTCCGGCTTTTCTTAAGTTTACCCAAAGGAAACAAAACGCAAGGCAATATTTCCTGGTTTAATCTATAAAGAAAATAAGACTGGTCTTTGTTTTCATCTACCCCTCTCTTAAGCAAAAATATCTTGCTCTTCTGGTCATATTCATTAATAGCATAATGGCCGGTAGCAAGATAATCAGCACTTAATGATTTTGCTTTCTCCAATAATAATCCAAATTTTATTTTCAGATTACAGACTACACAAGGGTTGGGGGTTCGGCCTGTGAGATATTCTTGGCAGAAATGGTCTATAACTATATTTTTAAATTCTTTGGTAAAATCCAGAACGTGCCAGGGAATTTTTAGATTTTGAGCGGCCTGTTCCACTGATTCCAAATTTTCGTTACCCTCATAATGATGGATAGTTATACCGATAACATCATAACCTTCTTCTTTTAACAGGGCAACAGCTAATGAACTGTCCACCCCTCCGCTCATAGCCACTACTACTTTCTTTTTTAAACTTTTAATCATAATAGTTTATTCTCTTTTTATGCACAGTATTTATCCTTGTATTCTTAGTATCTCTAATTCATCTTCTATTAATGGTTTTGCTTTCACGGTTCTGACCAATCCGTTAGATTTACTATAATAATTAATATTTACTTCTTCGTATTCTTCTTCATTTCTATCACAATACCTTGCAGTAATCCGACAGGATTTATCGATCAGTTCGTTATTTACTTTAGACCCCCTTTTTAACAAAGAAACCGGGCCTTTTAAATTTTTAGCTTTTAAAAGAAAATCTCCCTCTTGAAAAAAATTTTGTAATTGCTCATTCTCTTCTTTATTTCTTCCTACTATCAATTTAATATCTTTACTTAGTCTGAAGTGTCGGCCTAATTTTAGCAGTTCTATCTCTTCTATGGAAAAACTGCCTTGAGTAAATAAATCTCTTAATCTTTTAGAAAAAGCCGGCTCAGTTAATTTGCAACCTCCAGCCGGTGAAGGATAATCCTTTATCCCCATCTTAGCAGCCAACTCTATCTGCCTTTTTCTCGAGCGGCCAGAAATATCCAACAATTTATTTCTGTCTACCAACCCCTCTTTTTCAGGAATGGTCTCCGTTAATAATAAAGCAGATAACGGACGAAGAATTCTACCTTCAAACCCAGATTCTCTTTCAATTATATTTAAACTGTTTCTGTTCTGAGACATGGGCCTTTCTCCTAAAACTTCACCACTCAAAATAAAAGAAGCTCCTATCTTGTCCATATATTCTCCCGCTTTTTTGAACATAAGGGCATGACAGTCTATACAGGGATTCATATTCTTTCCCAACCCGTACTTGGGTTTTTTTAAAATCTTTAGAAGCTCTTCGGTAATATCTATTATTTCTAAATTTATATCTAAATCCTTTGCTATTACAAAGGCTTCATCCAGACCAAAGAAAGGAGTCTTAAAATTAACCCCTTTTACTTCTATCCCCTGTTCCTGGATAAGTTTTACCGCTAAAATACTATCCAGGCCACCAGAAAATAAAGCAACTGCTGTTATCTTATCTTTCATCTTTTTGTCCTTTTCCTATTTTTTGAGTTATTGTACATAAATCTTTTAAAGAAGTGGCATCTAACGTTTGATTTATCTTCTTAGCTACCTGCTCTAATAATACCCTGGTGGCACAATCTTCTATTTTTTTACATTTCTTTGGGCTATTCTTATTAATTTTTTTGCCAGTTAAAATGCAGTCAACTAAAACTATCGGCCCCTCAACTGCTCTAATTATTTCACCGGTATTAATCTTCTCGGCTTCTTTTGCCAACAAATACCCTCCACCTGCTCCCCTGGTGCTTTTTACTAAATTTGCTTTCTTTAATTTATTAAACAACTGTTCTAAATATTGTAAGGAAATCTCTTGTCTTAGAGAAATATCTCTTAAAGAAATCGGCTTTGAATTATTACATTGAATTTGAGCTAAATCTATCATAGCCCGAAGTGCATACCGTCCCCGTGTAGATAATTTCATTGGTCTTACTCCTTTTAAATAATGGTTAGTTAGTTCCTTGGTTACTTAGTTGACTAGTTAATATAAATTGCATAGTATTTAGAATTAGTAATTGGTAAATAAAAAATTAATGAGATTTAATTAAAAAATACAAGTTAAAACAAATCATTACTTAATATTAAGCATTCTGAGAGATACCAAATTGACTAGATAACTAATACTAAATGGCAAATTTGCGAATAATTTCTATAATTAAACTGACTTTACTAAAAAATTATATTATTTATGACCATTTTTGTCAACTTTCTCCTTTGCATTTTTTCCTTAGTAAACTCCTTAAAACCAACACCTCTATACATCTTTTTAGTTAATTGTATTTTTTACTTAGTTAGATATGCGCTACAGAAAACCACATTTTTTCTGATTTAACTTTAAAAACTTCAAACAATGCTCTATAATGTTTTTTATAAGACTAAAATTCATTCTATAAAATTCGGTAATTATTTTTTAAAAGAGACAGGGGTATAAAATGGAACGAAAATGGTGGAAAGAAGCGGTAGTGTATCAAATCTATCCCAGAAGTTTTAAGGATAGTAATGGAGATGGCATCGGAGACCTACCGGGAATTATTCAAAAATTAGATTATTTAAAAAACTTAGGAGTAAACGTTGTCTGGCTGTGCCCGGTTTATAAATCTCCCAATGATGATAATGGCTATGATATCAGTGATTACCAGGATATTATGGATGATTTTGGCAACATGAAAGATATGGAAAATCTGTTAACGGAAATACATAGAAGAGATATGAAATTAATTATGGATTTAGTAGTAAATCATACTTCTGATGAACACCCCTGGTTTATAGAATCCCGCTCCTCTTTAGATAATCCTTATCGAGATTTTTATATTTGGAGAAAGGCTAAAAATGGTTTACCTCCCAATAATTGGGGTTCAGTTTTTGGCGGCTCTGCGTGGGAATATAATAAAACTACTAATGAATATTATTTACATATTTTTTCCAAAAAACAGCCAGACTTAAATTGGGAAAATCCTCGGGTAAGAGAAGAAATTTACAAGATGATGAAATGGTGGTTAGATAAAGGAATCGATGGCTTCCGGATGGATACGGTAAATATGTTCTCTAAAGTCCCCGGTTTACCCGATGGGAAAATAATAAAAGGATATAAATATGGAAATGGTAGCCCTTATTTTTTAAATGGCCCGCGTATTCACGAATACTTGCAAGAGATGAACAAAAAAGTACTTTCAAAATACGATATTATGACTGTAGGAGAAACTCCCGGTACTCCCCCCCAAATTGCAGCCAAGTATGTTAACCGGGATAGACATGAATTTGATATGGTTCTTCATTTCGAATTGATGGAAATTGACCATGACCCTATAAATAAATGGGAACTCAAAGAATGGAAATTGATTGAAGTGAAAAAAATCTTTACCAAATGGCATGGAAGTTTGAAGGAAAAGGGCTGGAATAGTCTTTATATGAATAACCATGATCAACCTCGTATGGTTTCCCGATTCGGTGATGATGAGAAATACCGAGTGGAATCAGCTAAAATGTTGGCTACTTTACTATATACCCTTCCGGGAACTCCTTATCTCTATCAGGGCGAAGAAATTGGAATGACGAATGTTGTTTTCGATAATATAGAAGACTATCGTGATATAGAAACTATAAATT
>JAYEJO010000143.1:0-2023 GCA_034660595.1 Candidatus Caldatribacteriota bacterium | reverse complement strand
AAAAGAAATATTTTTTTGGTAGTATTTATTATTTTGTTATTTTCGGCTTCTGCTTATGCCGGAGATTTTTCTGGGAGTTTAACCTATTCGGGAGGATACAATTTTACAGAAAATAATCTAAACAATACTCTGAATTTAGGCCTTAATTATATTCATAGTTTTACTGATGAAGTTTTTATAGAAGGAGATTTGGTCATTAGATATACCGATAAACCTTTTACTGACCCTTTTATGATAATACCAAAAGAGATTTATATTGGTGCTTATGATCTTGTTCCCCAGCTTGATATAAGAACAGGCCTATTAATTGTAAATTGGGGCTCATCAGATATGCTCAGTCCTCTGGATAATTTCAATCCTACTCCCCCCGGAATTTCCTTAACTAGTATCTCCAGAAAAATTTCAGTTTTAGGGATTGATGCAACTTACTATTTTAATGATATAACTTATCTTCAGGCAGTATGTTTTCCCCATTTTGCTCCCACTTATATGCCTGAGGAATACGAGAAACAGCTATACCTTTCCATGTTTTCTCCTCTGTTCCAAGCTCAAGGAATAGAAATAAATTCTATTAATCTAACTCACAATACTCCCGAAAAACCGGTATGGGGATTAAAATTAGGAAGAAGCTTCACTTCTTTTGATGCCGCCATAAGTTACTACAATGGCTATTACTTAAATGCTTATCCCCAGACCTTACAGCCTGTTCCCGGACCTTCCGGAATGGCTTTGGATTTAGAATTGGGATATCCTAAAAGAGATATCTTCGGACTTGAATTCCAGGGAGACTTCCCGGGTATTGCAGGTGCAACCCTTAGAGGTGATATAGCTTATATTATACCCCAACCCTGGGAAGTACAGGGTGAAGATGTATTAAAAAACCCTTACCTAAAAGCAGCTATTGGTGCAGACTACACTACCTCTTTTGACCTCTATCTAAATGTGGGCTTTATTTGGGGGTTTGCCTTTGAGGAAGGAACTGAATGTTCCCCTTATGTTTTCGTAAACGCCAGACAGGAATTAAAAGATAGTAAACTTACTCCGAATTATATGGGGGGGATAAGCCTTTATGATAAAAGTATGGTAAATTCTATCGGTGCCAGTTACAATTTTACCGATGATTTTTCCGTAACTCTTTCTTATCTCTTTATGATAGGAGACGAGGAGTCAAAATTTGGACAGATGAAAAGCGCAGAAGGTCTATATCTGATAGGAGAGTGGTCTTTCTAATGGAAAATATTAATAAAAAAGAAAAGATTTTAGAGGCAGCCCGGGAGGTCTTCTTTAAAAAAAGTTTTTATGAAGCTACTATGGATGATATTGCCTTACTTTCCGGGGTTAAAAAACCGACTATCTATTATTATTTCCCTTCTAAAATAGATTTAGCTTCACAACTTCTGGAAGTAAATGTAAAAAAAATTTTTGTAAAAATTAGCGAAATAATTTCTACAACAAATAATATTAAACAACGGATTAAAATGATAGTAGACTTTTATGTAAATCTTTTGGAAGAAAATACTAAAACTTTTATTATTATGCAAAGAATCGGCTATGATTTTATGCAAAAGGAAGACAGCAAGAAGAAGATAAATGAACTCTTCAAAAAATTAAGAAAAAAACAGAAGGAAGCAGGCAACCTGTTCGGGGAAGTTATTTTATCTTCCGGTAAAAAAGTAAGCGGAGATATATTTTTGTATTCTATGGTTGCTGCTTTGGGAAGGGCTATCTTTGAAAATGTATCCCAGGGAAGAATACCAAAAAAAGAAGATCTCCTGACCATTGGGGATATCTTCATCGCCTCAGTAAAATAAAGTTAATACAGGGAGCGGTTCTTTGTATCATTTTGGATTTTAAGTTTTAAACCAAATTAACACAGAGAACCGTCCCCTGTATTAAATTGTACTGATTAAAAGAATTAATTTTAGAGCATTGTGGTAATCGGCTATACTCATCATCTCCACCTGACTGTGGGTATATTTTACCGGGATACATAGGGGGATTGAATTTAATCCCGCTTCAAAAG
>JAYEJO010000142.1:0-2038 GCA_034660595.1 Candidatus Caldatribacteriota bacterium | reverse complement strand
CCTCTCCCATTTTGAGGTTAATTATAATTTTGATTTCATCAGAAGATTCTAAATATTCGTGTAACTTTTGTCGGGAAAACTTCAAAGGCTGGCCATTCTCCACTATTTTTTCCTTTAGATAAAGGTCAACTTTATCTGGTATAACCTCTGCTCCGGAGTAACCAACTGCCGCTAAAATCCTCCCCCAATTTGGGTCTTTTCCAAAAACTGCGGTCTTTACCAAGGGGGAATTAATCACTGCTTTAGCAACTTTTTTGGCCTCCCCGAAAGATACTGCGTTTTGAACTTCTACTTCAATCATCTTGGTCGCCCCTTCTCCATCCTTGGCTATGCACTTGGCTAAATATTCTGCCACATATTGTAAGGCCTTTAAAAATTTATAATAATCAACATCCTTTTTATCGATTAATTCATTCCCGGCTAAGCCATTGGCCATAAGTAACACCATATCATTAGTGCTTGTATCACCATCTACGCTAATCATGTTGAAGGTTTTTTCCACTACCTGCTTAAGAGCTTCCTGGAGTAACTCTCCTTTAATGAAAATATCGCTGGTAATAAATCCCAACATAGTCGCCATATTAGGATGAATCATCCCTGACCCTTTAGCCATCCCTCCAATTTTCACTTCCTGCCCGCCCAATTTAAAACAAACTGCAATTTCTTTCTTTTTAGTATCAGTAGTCAATATCGCCTCTGCCGCTTCTTCTCCTCCGGTATAATCCAGGCAAGAAACGGCCTTTTCCACTCCAGTCTTTATCTTGTCTAAAGGGAGAAATTCCCCAATCTTACCGGTTGAGGTTACTGCCACATATTCTTTGTTAATCTTTAAACCTTGAGAAACATAGTCGGCCATCTCCCAGGCATCTTTCAAACCCTTCTCCCCGGTACAGGCATTAGCTATTCCGCTATTTATCACTACTGCCTGCAGTTTCCCTCCCGATTGAGATAAATTTTTCTCGGTAACCATTAAGGGAGCGGCTTTAAATTTATTGGTGGTAAATGTTCCCCAGGCATTGGCTAATTTTTCCGAGTAAATTAAGGCCAAATCTTTTTTATTGAATCTTATCCCGCATTTTACTCCGGCTGCCTTTATCCCTTGAGGATAAGTTATTCCTTCTTTTGCAACCTGAAAATCTTCTTTATTTAAAATATCTTTCATTATTTTTAACTCCTTTTGTTTAAAATTTGCACTGGTCTAATTTAATTAATCCCCTCGGTTTCTGAAAAACCAGACATAATATTCATGTTCTGCACTGCCTGACCGGCCGCCCCTTTAAGTAAATTATCAATAGCAGAAATTACTTTTATCTTTCCCGTCCTCCCATCTATAGAAAAACCGATGTCACAATAATTTGTTCCTGTTACAAATTTTATCTCCGGTAAATTGGTGGGTTCAAAGATTCGCACAAAAGGTGCTTTCTGATAGAATTTTTGATAAGCCTCCAAAACCTCCCCTTCCTCTTTGGATTCTTTCAAAGTCAAATAACATGTAGACAAAATTCCTCGATTAATGGGAAGAAGATGGGGAGTAAAACAAACCTTTATCTCTACCCCCTCCTGTGTCTGTTTATTGTCATCTCCACCTAAATAAATAAATGATAACTCCTGCTCAATCTCCGGAATATGATTATGCTTGGCAACCTTGTAAGCTTTAAAATTTTCATTACACTCCGAAAAATGAAGACCTGAAGATAATTTTCTTCCTGCTCCTGTAGTGCCGGACTTAGAATCGATAATAATTCCCTCTGGCTCTACTAAATGATATTTTAACAAGGGAGCAATCCCCAAAATTATACTGGTGGGATAACAGCCCGGATTAGCCACTAAAGAGCTGCCTTTTATTTTGTCTAAATAAATCTCCGGAAGACCGTAAACTGCTTCACATAACATTCCCTTACTAATCTGATCATGTTCTTTCTCGTACCATTCCTTATACACCACAGGATCCTTTATACGGTAATCCGCACTTAAGTCAATTACCTTAACCCTCTTCTTTAACAACTCAGGAACTACATCCATAGAGACTGTGTGGGGC
>JAYEJO010000141.1:0-2038 GCA_034660595.1 Candidatus Caldatribacteriota bacterium | reverse complement strand
CCGTTGGCATATGTTACAGACTCTCTTGATCCAAAGAATCCGTTGCGAATTTCGCTATATAAGCGGTTTTTTTATGACAGGCGGGGTGTTTTGGTGATTATCACTTAAATTATATATTTATTTTTAGCAGCTAAATAAAATAATTACCTCCTTAAATATTCCCGCTCACGGGGATGATATTTTTTATGGGCTTTTTTTAAGTCATTTATTGTTAACCTGGCATAAATTTGTGTGGTTGACACATTTTCATGGCCCAGGATATCTTTTACATGCATGATATTGGCATTATTTTTTATCATCTCTGTCGCGCAGCTTCTCCTATAGGTATGAGTTGTTACACTTTTTTCTATTTTCGCTTTTTTAGATGTTTTTATAATAATATCTCTTACAGCGGTCTCACCCATTTTATTGCCGTTCTTGGTTAAAAACAGCCACTGGCTGTCTTCCTTGTTTAACAAAAGTAATCTCCTTATCCCCGTAACATAATTATAAACATATTTGCATGCTATCTTTCCCAGAGGTGTTACCCTGTCTTTGTTTCCTTTGCCCTCATTTACCCTTAAATATCCACCTTCCGTATCTATATCTTCTGTTTTCAGGTTTATAAGTTCGTTTCTTCTTATGGCGGAAGAATATAAAACCTCGAGTATAACCCTGTCTCTGTATCCCATAAGTGTAGATGTATCACAGGTTTTTAATATCTTTTTTATCTCTTTATTGTTAAGCGTTATTTGAGGGAGCTTTTTCGGCTCTTTTATATAAGGCACCTTATCCGATAAATCAGAACAGAGATAGCCTTGCTCATACAAAAACCTTAAAAAGAGCCTAACAGCCTGCACTCTTGTATTTATAGTTTTTGGGCTGTCTTCTTTTCCTTTTCGGTTGATATATTTATGTAAATACCGGCGGTAATCTTTCAACACAGATGACGTTATATCAGTAACATTTTTTATGTTCATATCCCTTAAAAATAATAAAAAATATTTTACACAAGACAACCTGTCATATATTGTTTTTTCAGCCCTGTTATTTAATTTTAAATATTCTTCGAACTCTTTTATTATCTTTTTATTCACGATTCACCATTCACTATTCACTGCTTTTAAACTATTCACGATTTACGATTCACCATTCACGAATCTACCCTCTTGGATGATGTTTTTTGTGGCTTCTTTTAAGGTCTTTCGGCACAAGTTTTATATATTTATTTAATGTTGAACTGTTCGCATGGCCTAAGATTTTCTGGATATAAAAAGGGTTGGCACCACACTCAAGCATATGAGTAGCAAACGTTCTTCTAAAAGTATGAACAGTTACCCTCTTTTTTATTCCGGACGTTTGGGCGTATTTATTTAATATCTTGTTAAGCCACATAGGGTTTATCTTATCTCCTTTCTGCCCCAGCCAGAGGCTTCTTTCATCTTTCTTGTCAAATTTAGGACGGACATGTGTAAGATACTCTTTTACCCACCTGCAGGCGCTTTTTCCCAGGGGGATAATCCTGTCTTTATTTCCTTTGCCTTTATTTATTCTTAAATTACCGCCGTCAGTATCAACATCATAAACCTGCAAATTTACGCATTCATTTAACCTCAATCCCACGGAATATAAAACTTCCAGTATAGCCCGGTCTCTTATCCCTGTTTTAAAGCCGGTATTAGGCCCTGCAAGCAGGGTTTTTACCTCTTCTTGAGTTAAAATATTCTTAGGAAGGCGGCTGCCCAGTTTCGGGAGCAGAAGATTTTCAGAGGGATTTATAAGAAGATGGTTGCTTCTTTCAAGATATTCAAAAAATCTTTTAACGGCACTTAACCTTAAATGAACCGTCTCAGGAGAATATTTCTTCCCACCTTCCAACATATACTTTTTATAATTATTTAAATCATCTAACCCAACATCCCTTGCGTCTGTTATATTATTTTCATCTAAAAAATAAGTGAACCTCATTAAGTTTGCCCTGTAGCTTATAATTGTCATTTGAGCGTATTTTTTAAGCTTCATATCTTCTGTAAATTCATCTATAAGTGCAGTTACGACT
>JAYEJO010000140.1:4420-9088 GCA_034660595.1 Candidatus Caldatribacteriota bacterium | reverse complement strand
ATGGTACTCCTCTTTATTTACATAACAGACTTTCCGGAGCTTTGATCAAAAAAGCATGGTCTAATGCCAAACGGCTTTCTCAGAATATTAATATCTTAATTCTTGACCATCATATAATGAGAAATTACGAAGGTATTAAATGGATAAAACGTTTATCTAACGAAACGAAAAATAATGTTATTTGCGCAGCTGATTTCATGAAAGTACCCAGGATGCTACTTGAAGCCAAGCGTAGAAGCTTGTATAAGTATATGTATGTTCCTGATGGGTGGCATGAAGCCTACGCCAAAGGTAAGGTTACTACTAATCATTATTGGAGTATGGCAAAGAATTGTAAGCTGACATGTAAATATTTTTATTAAAAAATAATTATTAAAATATTCAATAATTAATACTGATATGAAGAGGAAATAGATAGTGTCCCAACTTTGATTATATTTGAATTTCCTTATGTTCTTTCACATTGTTATTAGTATGAATGGTCTAGATAAAAAATCTTGTAAAAATAATAGAAACGGACACCCATTTATTTGCCCTAAATGTAGTAAAGTTAATTTTATCATAAAATATAATAAAAATATTATAAAAAATTTTTTGACAAGAAGGATGATTTTGTTATAAAATAAAATTACCTGCAATCGACTGCATAATTATAATATTATTTTTATAATTATAAAATTTCACTGAAAAGATCTTCTTATTTTTATCACCATTTTGAATTTTTGTTAACGAGCTCATAAGCAATCAATGAATAAAAGTAAGCATAAATACTCGAAAATTAGAAATCAAAAGAAGTGATTTAATCAAAATAAATCAAAGTAAAAAATTTTATTGGATTTAAATTATTATAATGCAATCGTTCGCATTTAATACTAAAAATTGGCTTCTTGAACAATCAAAAAACTCCCTGTGACCATACCCTAAAAAAAAGAGACTGTCTTTTAAATAAAACAGGGAACCAACAAGAGGAGGTGAGACATAAGAAGAAAATTTTTCTTAAGTGGTTTTTGAAATTTGAAAATTTTTTAGGAGGTAAAAATGAAAAGTAATTTAAAATCTCGCTTAACTTTAATGTTTGTATTTGTATGTTTAACCGCACTTCTTTTCGGAGGTATTGTGGAAGCAAAAACATTCAATTTTTACGTTGTATCTCACGGTGGCCCAGGTGATCCTTTCTGGGGCGTAGTAATGAAAGGTATGAAAGAAGGAGCTGAAGCAATTACTAAAGGGACAGATGATACAATAAATGCTATTTATTCTGGCCCAGCTAAATATTCAGTGGAAGAACTTGTTAATATGTTAAATAGCGCAATTGCTACCAAACCAGATGGAATAGCAGTTACTATTACTGATCCCGCTGCCCTTGATGCTCCTCTTCGGAAAGCTGCTGCTGCAGGCATTCCTATAATTGCCATCAATGTACCTGATCCTCGTCCTGATGCAGAAAGAATTCCCTACCTATTCTATGTAGGTGGAGATGAATATCTCTCCGGTAAGAAAGCAGCTCAGAGAATTTTAGCAGTTCGTAAGCCAGAACGGGCAGTTGTAACTGTTCATGAGATCGGACATATGGGTTTGGAATATAGAGCTAAAGGTTTTATTGAGGTAATGACAGCAAATGGAGTACCCGCAGAAAAATTAGCTACTTATTTAGATCCAACTCAAGCAATTGAAATTCTAAAAGGATATTTCGCAAAGAATCCCGATACTGATGCTATTTTTAGTCTGGGTTCTATAGATAGTGCATATGTAATTACTTTCTTAAAAGAACAGGGTTTGGATGGAAAAGTAATTCATGGCGCTTTCGATGTGTCTGATGAAGTTGTACATTCTATAAAAGAAGGAACAACTTTATTCACTATTTCACAGCAGCAATATCTGCAAGGATATTTACCAATGCAATTCCTTTACCTTTTAAACAAATACAAATTCCTTCCTGCTAATGATGTACTGACCGGGCCTGGTTTTATTGATGCTTCAAACGTAAAAGAGGTTGAAGAGTTAGTAATGCAGAAATATTGGTAAAAGATGAATAAATAAAATAAGTTGATAGGAGGGGAATAATTTCCTTCCTATCAACTTATTAATTCACTAATTACTAAAAGGAGGAAAAGTGAATGGAGAATAAGTCAAAATTTAATTCCTCTATTGCCTTATTATTTAGGACTCATCCGGAACTTGGCGCATTAGTAGGATTGGTTTTAATTTTCATTGTATTTTGCTTTACTGCTACCCGTTTTTTAAGTTTAGAATCACTGGCTGGTATCGTAACCGTTGCATCAGAACTTGGAATTGTAGCAGCGGGAATCACTTTTTTAATGATAACCGGGGAATTCGACCTTTCTGTCGGTTCAACCTTTGGGTTTTCCGCTATGATCCTTGCTGTTACTGCCAATGCAGGGATTCCTTTGGGGATTGGATTTTTATTAGCCTTGGCAGCTGCTTTTTTTATAGGATTGATTAACGGAATTATTACAGTAAAATATAAAATACCTTCTTTTATTACTACTTTAGGCACTATGATGCTTTGGAGAGGGATATTATTAGCAGTTACCGGAGGTTTTGCAGTTCGTTATTGGGGAACTTCTTCTTTTTTAAGTGGATTAAACGGTCATTTTCTGGGAGAATTTCGAACTTCTTCAATTTGGTTTTTTATAGTTATTTTTTCGTTGAATATAATTTTAACTAAAACACCCTATGGGAATTCTACTTATGCTACCGGAGGGAATAAAGAAGCCGCTCGAGTATTAGGAATTTCCGTAGATAAAGTTAAAATTATAAATTTTATTATTTGCGCGATGCTCGCCGGTCTGGCCGGTTGTATTCAGTTTGCCCGGTTTAATTCGGTTGATCCTTTAAGAGGTACTGGTATGGAACTTGAAGCAATTGCTGCCGTTGTAGTTGGAGGTACCTTGATGAGTGGAGGATACGGTAATCTTATCGGTACATTATTCGGAGTTCTTTTAATGGGAATGGTTCGATCAGGTTTAATTATGTCCGGTGCGCCTGCTTATTGGTATCAGGCATTTATTGGTATTATTTTAATCTTAGCCGTAATTACTAACACCAAATTAAAGGGGTGGGCAATAAAATGAAAAAAGATGATTTTTTAGTTAAAATGGTAGGAATGAGCAAAAGATTTGGCACAGTTCAAGCTTTAAAAAATGTTGATTTTACGGTTAAGCATCAAGAAGTAATAGGACTTGTTGGAGATAATGGTGCAGGGAAATCAACGCTTATAAAAATTTTAACCGGTGTTCATCTCCCCGATAAAGGAGAATTTTATTTTGAAGGCAAAAAAGAACATATAGATTCTCCTAAAAAGGCAAGAGATATGGGCATTGAAACAGTTTATCAACACCTTGCTCTTATTGATTTGATGAGTATTGCCCGGAATTTTTTCCTCGGACGGGAACCGGTGAGAAAATTTGCTAAAGTGGTAAATTTTTTAGATAGGAAGAAGATAGATAAAGTTGCTAAAGAAGCTTTAAAGGAGATTGGAATTAACATTCGCTCTGTTGACGAAGAAGTATCACTCCTTTCCGGAGGAGAAAGACAGGCGATAGCCATAGGAAGGGCAATTTATTTCGGGGCAAAACTTCTTGTTCTTGATGAACCAACTGCGGCTCTTTCGATTAAAGAATCCCGCAAGGTTCTTGATTATGTAACTAATGCGCGAGAAAGGGGACTGTCGGTAATTTTTATTACTCATAATATCTATCACGTCTATTCGGTAGCTGATAGGTTTACTATTTTAGAGCATGGAGAAAAAATAGGAGATTTTGATAAAGATGAAGTTTCAGCAGAAGATATAATAGAAATTGTTAGAACCGGAAAAACACCTGCTCGATCGTAGATGTTTAAAATTAAGAAATTATAATTTAACTGAGAAGGGGAAAAAGATGGAATTTTCATTATGCATTGATTCTATATACCCTGAAGATGGTTTAAAAGAAAAATTAGAGAGAATAAAACAGGCAGGATTTAAATTTATTGAATTCTGGGATTGGCGGGATAAAGATTTTGAGCTAATCATAAATAGTGGTTTAAAAATTACGAATTTTAGCGGAAACAGAGTATCATCTTTAACCCTGGACAACAAAGAAAAGATTATTCAAGAAGTAAATGCCTCTATAGATATAGCAAAGAGGTTAAAATGTGACCGTATTATGTTATTATCAGATGTATTAGAGAATGATGGAAGTGTAAAAAATAATTCAATAAGCAGTGAAAAAAAATTACTTCGCTTATATGATAATCTTAAAGCCCTTGCCGAGATAGCAGAAGAGAGAGATATTAAATTGGTAATTGAGCCCCTGAACTCTTTAAAGGACCATAAAAATTATTATTTAGATAATTTCCAAAAAACTCTTGAATTAATTCAGTTAGTTAATTCTGAGCATCTTAAAATACTTTATGATATATATCATATGCAAATTATGGAGGGGAATATATTAGACACTTTACAAAAATATCATCAATTTATAGGATATATTCATATAGCAAATGTGCCTTACAGATGTGAGCCCTGGATTGGGGAACTTGACTTCAAATTTATTCTAAAAGAACTTTCAAAAGTTTATTCAGAGTTTGTAGGATTTGAATTTTTTGTTAAAGAAAAAAGTTTCACTTATAAAAAACTCTATGACTGGATTCAGTCAATTAATT
>JAYEJO010000140.1:0-4320 GCA_034660595.1 Candidatus Caldatribacteriota bacterium | reverse complement strand
AAGTATCAGATTCCCGGGACAAAAGTATTAGCAGTTGCTGATATATTTGAAGAGAGCGCCAGGGAAGTGGCATCCCAATTAGAAATACCGATTGCTGAAAAAGATTATCGAGTTTTATTAGAAAATAAGGATATTGATGCAGTAGTTGTCTGTTCCTCTACTGATACCCATGCTCAGATAATTTCTGAGGCAGCACAAGCAGGGAAACATATCTTTTGTGAAAAACCTATTGCTTT
Organism: Candidatus Caldatribacteriota bacterium; assembly: GCA_034660595.1. GTDB lineage: Bacteria > Atribacterota > Phoenicimicrobiia > Phoenicimicrobiales > Phoenicimicrobiaceae > Sediminicultor. Next base: position 4,084 of record JAYEJO010000140.1, on the reverse strand, counting down.
GGATATAGATAAAATAGACCAAGCCGTAGATGCAGTAAAAAAAGCAGGGGTAAAATTACAGGTCGGATTTAATCGCCGTTTTGACCCCAGCTTTAAAAAAGCAAAAGATCTGGTTGCAAAAGGCACAATCGGCACCCCTCACCTGGTGCGAATAACTAGCAGAGACCCAGAACCCCCACCAATCAGTTATGTTAAAGTATCCGGAGGAATCTTTTTGGATATGATGATTCATGATTTTGATATGGCCCGTTTCCTTTTAGGTCAAGAGGTGGTTGAGTTGATGGCAGTAGGCAGCTGCCTGGTTGACCCGGCTATTGGAGAGGCAGGAGATATTGATACAGCGATAGTTACTTTGAAATACGAAGGTGGTGCCTGGGGGACTATTGATAACAGTCGAAAGGCAGTTTACGGCTATGACCAGCGTATAGAAGTTTTTGGTTCGGAAGGCTGCGTAATGGTAGGGAATCCAACACCAACAGAAGTAATTGTTAATAGTGCTAATGATACTAAAAGCGACAAACCTCTTTATTTTTTCATAGAACGATATCAAGAAGCTTATTTAGCTGAGATGGAAGAATTTATTAAATGTATTCAGGAAAACAGAGAACCATCAGTAGGTGGATTTGATGGCAAAATTTCTGTTCAAATGGGATACGCAGCCAAAGAATCTCTAATCAAGGGGAGTTTTGTAAAAATAAGCAGGTAAAAAATTAGAGAGAAGAAAGGAAAGAACAAGAATCGATTATGAATCCAACAATTAAGGATGTAGCAGAATTGGCGGGGGTTCATCCCTCCACAGTTTCCCGGGTAATAAATGATGATCCCCGGATAAGTGAAAAAACCAAAAATAGAATTTTTTTGATAATTAAAAAATTAGGATATACTCCTAATGCCATTGCCCGCGGGTTAAAGACGAAAAGAACATATACCTTGGGGATGCTTATTCCGGATATCACCAATCCCTTTTTTGCAGAGATAGCCCGAGGTGTGGAGGATGCCGCAAATAAAAATAATTTTAATGTTATATTGTGCAATACCGATGATAAGCTAAAAAAAGAAAGGACCTACCTGCAAATATTGGGGGGGAAAAGAGTTGATGGTTTAATCTTGGGAACAGCCCATATTAAAGATAAAAGTATATTAGAATTAGAGAAGAAAAAATTTCCCTATATATTAGTTTCCCGTAATATCGAAGGGTTGGATAAGAACTGTATAATTGTTGATGATGTAGAAGGTGGAATGATGGCTACCGAATATTTGATTAAGTTGGGTCATCGTCGAATTGCCCATATCACCGGTCCTCTTAAGATAAGATCAGCGCTTAATAGATTAAAAGGATATAAATTAGCTTTAAAAAAATATGAGATTGAATACAGAGACGAATTGGTAGGAGAAGGTGATTTTAGAATAAAAGGTGGCTATCAGGTTATGAAAAAATTTTTAAAATTAGCTAAACCTCCTACTGCCATATTTGCTGCTAATGATCTGCTGGCTTTAGGAGCTATGCAGGCTATCCAAAGAAAGAACTTTCATATTCCAGAAGATTTTTCGGTAATAGGTTTTAATGATATTGAATTGGCATCTTTTGTCTACCCTGCGTTAACTACTATTCGTCAGCCGATGTTGGAGATGGGAGCATTAGCAGTGAAGATGTTAATAAAGATAATAGAGGAGGGAGAATTTAATCAACGAAAAATATTGTTAAAGTCTAAATTAATCACAAGAGAATCTTGTAAAAAAATAAAGAGAAAATAAAAAAGTAAATTTTAAATTAAAATAAAAAAAAGGAGAAACAAAAATGAAAACAGTATCTTTATACGCTGACTGGCAGCCTAAACCAGATTTTAAATTAGGCTCGAAAGATATTGACGGAAAACTCACTTATTTAGGGAGTAAAGTTTGGAAAAATCCGGAACTTAAAATAGTAGAGAAAGATATTCCAAAAATTGGACCCACCGAAGTTTTAATAAAAGTTAAGGCTTGCGGAATCTGTGGTAGTGATGTCCATATGGCTCAACCTGATGATGATGGTTATATCTGGTATCCGGGGCTTACTGCTTTCCCGGTAACCTTAGGTCATGAATTTTCAGGAGTGGTAGTGGAGGCAGGCAAACAGGCCATTAACAAAAGAACGGGGAAGAAATTTGAAGAAGGAGAAGCAGTTACGGCTGAAGAAATGTTCTGGTGTGCATCCTGTCGTCCATGTGCCGATGGCTACCCCAATCACTGTGAGAAATTACAGGAGATTGGTTTTAGTTGTGATGGTGCTTTTGCGGAGTATGTCAAAGTTGATTCCCGATATATTTGGAGTCTGGAAGAATTAAAGAGAGTTTATAAAGGAGATGATTTATTCTTAGCCGGAAGTATAGTTGAACCTACCTCAGTAGCTTATAATGCAATGATAGAACGAGGAGGAGGGATAAGGCCCGGAGATAATGCGGTAATCTTAGGAGGAGGACCTATTGGACTTGCAGCAGTAGCCATAATGAAAAAAGCCGGAGCCTCCAATGTAATTCTTTCTGAGCCTTCTGAACCAAGAGCAAAATTAGGCAAGTTGATGGGTGCAGACCATATCATCAATCCTCTTAAAGAAAACTTTACTGAGAGAGTGTTAGATATAACCGGCGGTCTGGGAGCCAAATTGTATTTAGAAGCAACCGGTTTACCTGATAAGGTCTGGGCAGATATTGAACAATCTATCTGGGAAGGTAAGATGATTAACAGCACAGTAGTAATTGTAGCTCGCTCAGCTAAAAAGATTCCGGTAACCGGAGAAGTCTTCCAGGTAAGAAGGGCTTCTATTGTGGGTTCTCAAGGTCATTCCGGACACGGAACATTCCCCAGAGTGATAAGTTCAATGGCATCAGGGATGGATATGACTCCATTGATTACCAAAAAGATAACTTTAGACGAAGTTCCGGAGAATATAGTTCTCCTGCGAACCGATAGAACAGAATGTAAAATTACCTGTGAGTTCAAATAATTTAACAAAAAGGAGGAATTGAAAATGTCTAATAAAAAAAATGAAAAATGGTTGACTACTGATTATCCTCAGATAGTGTTTGAAAATAGTCAGGTAGGCCGATTAAAAAAAGAATTATTTGATGCACCGATGAGTAAAATTGAAGGGATACTTAAGGAATATGAAATTCCTTCTCCTTCAGAATTAGGGAAGGCAGGGAGCTATATCCAGACTACTCCCCGTATGCATGTTATTGAAAACAGACGTAAAAATGATTTTGTCTTTGTCCCGGTAGGATGTACCGAATGTCACGGTGATTATGCCAATACCGGACTGGATACTTTTATGGTCACCCAGATTTGCGAAGGAGTGCGCCGCTATACAAAAAATAGAGATGGAGTAGGTTGCAGCCTGGCATTGCCTCCCTTAAACTATGGTGCACATCCTTATCATCATTGCGGTATGGCGGGAACAATTATTATGCCGGAAGATGTAGTAAGAGAGACTATGATTAATGTGATGTACGGATTGTGGAATGATGGATTCCGCAAACAGATGTGGGTAAACAACCATGGGCAATTATGGGTATTAGAATCAGCCATACAGGAATTCTGCAAACGCTACCAATTACCGGGTATCTATCGGGTAATTGACTGGCATCGCTCTATCAGAGAATTCTTTATTCCTATTGACAGAAAAGATAGTCTCACCACCGATTTTATTCATGCTGATGAGGCAGAGGCTTCGGTTGCCAAATTACTCTTCCCTGATATGATAGATATGAAGTATGCTGTAGACACAGAGGGTGATTCATTATTGCCCGGTGGTCATTTTGATACCTCAGTTGACCCTTATCATCGACCTCAAGGGTGGCAGCAAGGGGAAGGTCAATCTGCGATTGAAAGATCGGCTGTTCCGGAAGGAGTAGTAGGTTATCCGACTCGGGCCAGTGCTGAAAAAGCAAAACGTCCTATTGCCGCTATACTCAGATACTTAACTTTGGTCCATGATGAGGTTATGGAAACCTATCCGGCCGGGAAATTACCTCCGGTGGAAAAAATCAGCTTGCGTGACCCCAAAGAGATGGAACCATTCTTAAAAGAACCGATGAGCAAAGGCTGG
>JAYEJO010000139.1:0-9096 GCA_034660595.1 Candidatus Caldatribacteriota bacterium | reverse complement strand
GGAAATTATTGTCCTTCTTTAAAAAAAGTATATGCAATGGCTATCTTGGACCTTCCTTATACTAAAAAAGGTGGTAAGGTAAATATAGCCATCAGAAATAGAGAGGTTGAAGCAGAAGTTGTAGAAACACCTTTTCTCCCACCATTTAATAAAAGATGATTTAATTGACCAATTGTATTAGTTAGCCAGTTACCCGGTTTACCGGTTGGCCAGTTAAATTAGTGTTAGTGGATAGTCGTTAGTATTAAAAATAAGATAATTAAATTAAATAATTAACCAATTTACCAATTAAATAATAATAAATAACCTGTACACTTATTAATTCGTCCACTACACTAAATATTAAAACTTAAAAAAACACAATTTTTTTTAAAAAAAGAAGGATTTTAATTTTTTTTTGTAGTATATAGTTAATATTAACTAAAATTTTTAAAATGACCCCTGATAAACTATTCTAAGAGAAAGTGAGGTGATTTTTACAAATATAAAAAAATAATCTTAAAGGAGGTAATGCTATAAAAAAATATTTATAATAACTTCAATTGTCTTTTTATCATAATCGCTAAACATTTTTTTAATTTTAAAAAAATATAAAAGGAGATTTATAATGACTGCTATAATGGATTTCTTAACTATACTTGATGATTTTGTCTGGGGACCGCCTATGATGGTGATACTGGTTGGTACAGGAATATTTTTAACCATCAGATTAGGATTTCCCCAATTTTTACATTCTACTTATGCCTGGAAACTAATCTTTAAAGGCGCTTTCAAAAAAGATGTGGCTGAACGGGGAGAAGGAGAAATTACTCCTTTTCAGGCCCTGACTTCCACCCTTGCTGCAACAGTGGGAAATGGTAATATTGCCGGAGTAGCCACTGCTGTAGCTGCTGGTGGCCCAGGTGCATTAGTATGGATGTGGCTTACCGCCTTGGTTGGAATGTGTACAAAAATGTGTGAAGCTGCTTTGGGTGTAAAATACAGAATAAAAGATAAAGACGGCGCTTATGCCGGTGGTTCAATGTACTTTATCGAAAAAGGTTTAGGGCAAAAATGGCTGGGTTGGCTTTTCGCCTTCTTCGGAGCAATTTGCGCCTTTGGAATTGGAGATGCGGTTCAGACTAATTCTATGGCTTTGGTAGGTAATAGTGTTTTTAAAATACCGGTAGTAGTAACTGGTCTCGTAATAACCTTTTTAGTCTGGATAGTTGTAGTCGGAGGAATTAAAAGAATCGGTGAAGTAACAGAAAAGTTAGTTCCTTTTATGGCTGTTTTTTACATCGCTGGTGCAATAATTATCATCATTTCTAAAATTAATCTTCTCCCCTGGGCTGTTGGAGAAATATTTAGATCGGCCTTTACCGGAAGGGCTGCTTTTGGTGGGTTTGCCGGGGCTACTGTAGCTCAAGCCATGAGGTTTGGAGTAGCAAGAGGAATATTCTCCAATGAAGCTGGCTTGGGTAGTGCAAGTATTGCCCACGCAGTTGCTCAAACCAAGCATCCGGTCCGTCAGGGTTCAATTGCTATGGTCGGAGTTATGATTGATACTCTGATTATCTGTTCTATGACCGGTATTGTAATTGTTATGACCGGTGCATTGGGAACTGGTCTTACCAGTACTGCTCTTACCGCTCATGCCTTTACTTCTGTGTTAGGAGGAGTGGGTGGGCCTATTGTTGCCCTCGGTTCTTTATTGTTCGGTTATTCTACTATTATTACCTGGTGTTACTATGGCCAGCAATGTGCCCGTTATATGTTCGGACCTATTGTAGTTAGACCTTATGCCTGGCTCTTTGTTATAGTTGCTTTCTTAGGCGCTATAGCAAAAGTTCCTTTGATCTGGCTACTTACTGATGCCCTTAATGGAGCAATGGCTATTCCTAACTTAATCGGTCTAGTCTTTTTAAGTGGTGTAATGGCTAAAGAAGTAAAAGAATACTTTTCTAATCCAGAACTTTTAGTATAAACACTTATTGGGGAAGCAATATTACTGTAGATATATTATTTAGTTTTTATCTAATTTAACATGAAAAAAGCCTCTATACCTTACTGGTATAGAGGCTTTTTCTGTAAATATTAATTGGTTTTGCTTACTTAATACATTCCACCCATTCCACCTGGCATTCCTCCTCCTGGAGGCATAGCCGGCATATCTTTCTTTTCTTCAGGTTTATCGGTAACTAAACATTCGGTAGTAAGAATCATACCACCTATGCTAGCTGCATTTTGTAAAGCAGATCTGGTAACCTTAACCGGGTCAACAATACCTGCTTTTATCATGTCGGTAAATTCTCCGGTCGTAGCATCAAAACCGATTCCCTTTTCTTTACTTTTTAATTTCTCCACAATGACTGAACCTTCATAGCCTGCATTCATGGCAATCTGCTTTGTTGGAGTTTCTAAGGATTTTATGATAATTTCTGCTCCGATCTTCTGGTCATCTTCTAATTTCAAATCTTCCAATGCTGGAATAATGTTTACCAGAACAGTTCCGCCTCCGGCAACAATGCCTTCTTCTACCGCTGCTTTGGTTGCAGATAGGGCATCTTCGACTCGATGTTTCTTCTCTTTAAGTTCAGTTTCAGTGGCAGCACCTACTTTAATAACAGCTACTCCGCCAACTAATTTCGCTAATCTTTCCTGTAGTTTTTCTCGGTCATAATCAGAGGTAGTTTCTTCAATTTGAGTCCTAATTTGAGCTTCTCTTTTCTTTATCTCTTTTATATCTCCTTTTCCTCCGACTATTATGGTCTCCTCTTTATTTATCTTCACTTGATGAGCAGACCCTAACATCTTTATTTCTGTATTTTCTAATTTAAGTCCAATCTCTTCGGAAATTAACTGTCCACCAGTAACTGTGGCAATATCAGCTAACATTTCTTTTCTTCTATCCCCGAAACCGGGTGCCTTTACAGAAACACAATTTAAGGTTCCTCTTATTTTATTTACTACTAAAGTTGCCAAAGCTTCACCTTCTACATCTTCAGCAATAATCATTAAAGGTTTCCCAGACTGAGCAACTTTTTCTAAAATAGGTAATAACCCTTTCATGTTGCTTATCTTGGAATCAGTTATTAATATATAAGGATCATCGAGAACAGCTTCCATCCTTTCTGCGTCTGTTACCATATAAGGGGAAATATATCCCTTATCAAATTGCATTCCTTCTACCACTTCTAAAGTAGTCCCTAAAGTCTTTGACTCTTCTACGGTTATTACCCCGTCTTTCCCTACTTTTTCCATAGCATCTGCGATTATATTTCCAATTTCCCTGTCGGCAGCTGAAATTGAAGCTACGTTAGCTACGGATTCCTTGTCACTTACTTCCTTGCTTAATTTTTTAATTTCTTTAACTGCTACTTCTACAGTTTTATCAATTCCCCTCTTTACCATAATAGGGTTTGCTCCAGCTGCTACATTTCTCAAGCCTTCATGAATAATTTCTTGAGCTAAAACAGTTGCTGTGGTAGTACCGTCTCCGGCAATATCATTAGTTTTGGTTGCTACTTCTTTAACAAACTGCGCACCCATATTTTCAAAAGGTTCTTCAACGTCAATTTCTCGGGCAATGGTAACACCATCATTAGTAATGGTGGGTGAACCAAATTTTTTATCCAAAACTACGTTTCTTCCCTTAGGCCCTAAGGTAATTCTTACACTATCAGATAAGGTTTTAGCGCCTTTTTCCAAGGCTCTTCTTGCATCTTCATCAAACAAAAATTGTTTTGCCATTTATTTATCCTCCATTTATATTTAATCTTTTAATATTTTTCTCTTTTAATATTCAATTTTCCTTTATAAATTAACTTTTGTATAAAAAGTTTATTTTATATTATTTAACAATAGCTAAAATATCTTTTTCGCTTAGGATGAGATAATCTTCATCATTATCGCCTTTGATGTCTGTCCCAGAATATTTTGCGTAAACAACTTTATCTCCCTTTTTAACGGTCATAGGAATTAGCTTTCCTTCTTTGCTGGTAGCGCCGGGTCCTACTGCCAATATTTCTCCTACTTGAGGCTTTTCTTTAGAAACAGTATCAGGAAGTAGAATTCCTCCCTTACTCTTCTCCTCCTCGAATATGGGTTTTATCAGTACCCGGTCTCCTAGTGGTTTTAATTCCTTAACGTTCATGCACAGTAACCTCCTTTAATTAATATTTGTATTTTATAAATTAATTAGCACTCTCATAGCAAGAGTGCTAAAAATACCTTATATATAATATAAAAACTTCTTTGGAAAAGCAAACCTTATTATTGGCTATATTCAGTTATTTTCCGTAATATTTTATGATTAAAATTTATTTTATGATTATTTACTTCTATTTAATAGTTTTTTCTCACTAATGGTAATCGCGAAACCGCATCTAAGTTTAAAGATGATTTTTTGTTTTCTTTAAACTTATAATACCCTACTGAAGCTACCATAGCTGCGTTGTCAGTACAAAGAGAAACTGAAGGATAGAAAACTTCTATATTTAATAAATTTGCTTTTTTCTTTATCTCTCTTCTCAGAGAACTATTGGCGGCAACTCCACCAGCCAATATAATCTGTTTAGTTTTGAACTTTAGAGCTGCTTTTATAGTCTTTTCTACCAAGACATCGATTACTGCTTGTTGAAAGGAAGCCAATATATCACCAACAGGTATATCTTTATTCTCTTCTTTTAATTCTCTTATATAGTAGATTACTGCAGTTTTAAGACCGCTAAAACTAAAATCGTAACTTTTATCATTTAAAAGAGGGCGGGGAAATTTAATTGAGGAAGGTTCTCCTTCTTTGGCTAATTTTTCAGTAATCGGCCCACCGGGGTAACCCAAATCCAGCACCTTAGCTATTTTATCAAAAACCTCTCCTGCTGCGTCATCTTTGGTTTGGCCTAATAATTCATATTCTCCAAAATGTCTTATATATACCAAAGATGTATGCCCACCAGAAACAATTAAACAAACAAAAGGAGGTTTTATCTCATTATGTTCTAAAAAATTTGCATAAATGTGAGCTTCAAGGTGGTTTACTCCGATAAGTGGTAGGTTTTGAGCATAAGCCATGGCTTTAGCGACAGATAAGCCCACCAGGAGTGAACCTATTAAACCCGGGCCGTAAGTTACAGCTATTGCAGACAAATCAGTAATCTTTTTTCCTGATTCGCCTAAGGCTTTATCAATCACCGGGATGATATCCTCTATATGTTTACGTGAGGCTATTTCGGGGACTACTCCCCCATATTTTTGATGAATGCTAATCTGGGAAGCCACTACACTCGAAATAATCTTTTTTCCATCTTCTACAATAGCAGCTGCTGTCTCGTCACAAGAAGTTTCAATTCCCAATATTAAATCTGACATATTTTTCCTTTCCTTTTCATAATTTCTTTTCCATAATTAAGGCATCTTCTTTTTCTTCTTGATAATAATTTCTCAAAATCCTTATCACTTTATATCCATATTTTTTGTACATATCCTGGGCAATGCGATTTGAACTTCCTACCTCTAAAGATATTTTTTTAATTTTATGGGTAACAGCTATTTTTTCGACAAACTTTAATAATTTTCTTCCATAGCCTTTTCTACGTAATTTTTCGGTAATAGCAATATTGGTAATATGAAAACTGCTTCCTTTATGCCAAAGACCAAGATAACCTACTACTTCATTATCTTTCCCTAACACGAAATATCTAGCATATCTATTTCTGGTTAACTCACTAAAAAACAGGTCGTAAGTCCAGGGAACGGGAAAAGATTGTTTCTCTATCTCCAATACTTTTTTTAAATCATCTATTTCCATAGGTCTGATAACTATTCCGGTAGAATTTTTACTAATCATGGCCAATCACTTATATTTTTTCTCCCAAATAATTTCCGCCTCAGACTTCTTCAGATAAAAAGGAGAAAGTTTAGAGATATCATCTTCTTCCCCTTTTTTAAGTTTATTTAAACCTAAAAAAGCAATACTAGCAGCCATAGGTAAATTAAATTGTGAATCGATAAACAAAGCATCTTTGCCTATTTTTTCCTTAATAATATCCCGATATTTTTTTATTCCATCTCCCAAGAAGATTATCTTTTTATTTAAGGGAGAGAGCCTAACAAGCAGACTTTGAATATCTTCACATTTATAATCCATAACCCTATGCAAGTTATCCCCTCCCCGAAATACCACATCATAAATTTCATCTTTCTTAGATTCTAAAACGGGACATATTAAATAGGGAATTTCTTTTAAGGGGAATGCCATGGCCTCTAAGGTAGGAATTCCTAATAAAGGCAATGAACAAGCGTAACATAGCCCCTTTGCTACACATAAGCCAATGCGGAGTCCGGTAAAAGAACCTGGACCTATAGAAACTGCAATACCATTAATTTCTTCCATTTTTAAGTCTATCGTTTCTAATAAATCCTTTATGGCAGGCAATAGAATGGAAGAGTGTTTCTTCTTTAAACCATTAATAGCATACTCTATGATAATATCTCCATCTTCAATTAAACCTAAATTACAAAACTTGGTAGAAGTATCAATCCCTAATATTTTCAATTCTGCTTAGCTCCTCTAAAAAATGATTAAATCTATCCCCTTGAGGAATAAAAGAAATTTTTCTTTGATAATAATCTTTAAATTTAATATCAACCTTTAAGTGTTCTTTGGGCAAAAAAAGTTCAATCTTCTCAGCCCACTCAATAACTGTCAAACCTTCTCCGTAAAAATATTCCTCGTAACCCAATTCTAAAATATCCTCCGCATTAGTAAGTCGAAACAGATCAAAATGATAGATAGGTATTTTGCCTTGATATTCATTTACAATAGTAAAAGAAGGGCTGGTGACATAATCTTTTACTTCTAACCCTTGAGATATCCCTTGGATAAAACAGGTTTTACCTGCGCCCAGCTCGCCGTAAAAAGCTAATAAATCTCCCGGTTTAGCTAATTTACCTACTTCTTTCCCTATTTTTTTCGTTTCTTCAGGGCTTTTAGTAATAATAGTCAAATTCATTTTTTTCTATTCACCAATTTACCAATTCTCCAATTTATCAATTCGCCAATTGACCGATTTACCAATTCACCAATTAATTTAGTTATTTAGCTAACTGGTTAAGAAAACAGATTTAAGATAAAAAAACTGGTTTTATAATTTTTCGTTTTTAATTTTTAGTTTTCTAAACTAATTAACCAGGTAACTAACTAACCAACTAACTAATTTTATACGCTATACGCTATTTTGCTATAGCAATTTCTCCCCTAACATAGTTTTAATTTTCCAGGGCATTCCATTCTTAATAAATAATTTAGGAACCCGCATTTTATCTAGTAAATGGACAATTTCATAATTAATAGTTCCAATTTTTTCTGCTATTTCTTCTACGGTTATTTCTTCCTGTCCCTGTCTCCCCCAAAGCACCACTTCATCACCTATTTCCACTTGAGGAAGATTAGTAACATCTATCATGGTTTGATCCATACATACCCGCCCGATTATAGGAAAACGCCTTCCTTTTATCAAAACCTCTCCTTGATTAGAAAGTAGTCGATTGTAACCATCGGCATAACCTACCGGTAAAGACGCAACAACTGTTCTTTTTTTATTGGTTGTGTAAGTTCGACCATAGCTGATATCTTCTCCCGCGGGTAATTCTTTCAAAAAAACTATTCGCGTTTTAAAAGTTTGAGCAGGAATTAGTTTTACCGTCTTCTGCACCTCTCTTGAAGGATAAAGTCCATATACAGAGATTCCCGGTCTTACCAAATCTAACCACATATGCGGTAAATCAAGAAGTGTAGCACTATTACCTACATGTTTTACCGGAATTCTTATTCCTTCTTTTTCTAAAATAGTTACGACTTCCATAAATTTTTTAAATTGTGCTTCAGTATAAGTCTTGTCTTTCTCGTCGGCAACTGAAAAATGGGTAAAAATACCCTCTATTTCAATATTTTTCAGAACCTTTACTTTTTTAACAAAGCCTAAAATATGGTTGGGGAGAATTCCTATTCTTCCCATACCGGTATCCACTTTAATATGGACCTTTGCCGTCTTTCCCTCTTTGACTGCAAACTTAGAAAGTTTTTCTATCGTTTCATACTTACACACTGTAGATGTTATATTATATGATACCAACAATTCTGCTTGTTGTTCCAAAGTTAAACCGAGGACTAAAATAGGAACAATAATACCGGCTTTACGGAGAAAAATGCCTTCTTCTAAACGAGCAACCGCCAATCTGCTAGCTCCATTTTTTAAAACTACTGATGAAACCTCCAAAATATCATGTCCATAGCCGTTCCCCTTAACTACCGCCATTAATTCTTTTTTTTCACCTATTAATTTTTTAATATTTATTACATTTTGGGCAATTGCGTCAAGATTTACCTCTGTCCAGGTAGGGCCTAATAGTTTTTGCATTTTTAGGTTTCCTTTTCTTTTGTTTCGTATATCGTATTAAATTTAGCGTATAGCGTAGAGCGTGTAGCGTGTAGTTTAAATATTTTTTACAATTTATAATTATTCTTATATTAAATTAAAAACTTATAGCGGAAAGCTAAAAACCATAATTTAAAATTCAAAACTTTTTCGTATAAAATATTACTTTTAATGTAAGGGTCAGATTTATCCGACCCAAGTTTTGCGGGCTTGACAAATCAAGCCCATACATATCGCTCACTACAGGCAGACGCAAGGTCTGCCCCTACTTGTAACTCGCAACTTGTATCTTGCAACTATCTCCTTCTTTATTTTTTCCTCAACTATACGCTCTACGCTAAACGCTATCCGCTATAATACTATTACTGTCTTTATTTATTCTAAACTCAAAAAAGCCTGGGGTACTTGAGATAAGATATCACTGGCTACCATTCCTCTTTCTCCTTTGATGTCTCGGGCTAAATCACCGGCCAGACTATGGATATACACTCCGGCTATTGCTGCCAAAAAATTATCAGCACCCTGAGCTATCAGGCTACAAATTATTCCAGTCAGAACATCCCCCGAACCCCCGGTAGCCATTCCCGAATTATCGCCAATATTGATATAGGCTTCTCCTTCTTTATCAGCCACAATTGTTCTAGCTCCCTTTAAAACTACAATAATTCCAAATTCTTGA
>JAYEJO010000138.1:0-2058 GCA_034660595.1 Candidatus Caldatribacteriota bacterium | reverse complement strand
TCGGAATTGCCTTTTGTTATTTCAACAGATGTATTCGGTTTTAAGCCCCATTTCCCTCTGTCATTAGGTATGTTCCCTTGTCCTTTTTTATCTCCTACTTTTTCCCTCTTATTACCCTGTAATTTATCTACTGCTTTTCCTATATTATGCGATTTTGGAAATCCAGTGGAATATACCCACTCAATCATATCTCTTATCTCAAATCCTGCTTCTTCAATAGCTACTGCCATTCTGTGATATGTTCTTGTGCCTCCAAAAGCTAATAAATGTCCACCGGGTTTTAATACTCTTAAACACTCTTTCCATACATCTATATTATAGGCAATTCCTGTATTGTCCCATTTCTTTCCCATAAATCCTAACTCGTATGGCGGGTCGCACACAACAGCGTCAATACTGCTATCACCTAACTGCTTCATTGCTTCTAAACAATCTCCGTTGTATATTTTTATACCGTTTTCTTCATAATATGTTTTCATATAGTTAATCTAAACTCGGAACACAAGAGTCAAGAGAGTAGCTCTTCCACGATAACAAGATAAATATGCCATTTTGCTTGTTTCTTTTACCTTGAAATCTCTAAACCCTCTTGTCTGGAAGTTCAAACCCTTGTATTCCCAGTTTAAATTAAATTTCTTTTTATTTCTTCTTTTTTTCTTTCTAAATCAGCTATGGCTTTTTGGTAGCCGTTTTTATATCCCTCTCCATACATTGTGCCTGCTGTGTAGTTGTTTTTCAGTTTAATTTTATCTATTATTTCTGATAGTTCTTTTTTCATATTAAATTTCTTTTTATTTTGCCGAATAACCCAAGATTAGCTTCTTCTTCATAAAGCTCCTGTGCTTTTTGGTCTGCTACTTCTGTTTCATTTACTCTTCTTAAGGCGAAAAGTATTGTCATTTTGTCGTCTTCAGACCAGTCTTTTGAAAATGATACATATTCGTTTTTCATTATTTTGTCTTATTGTCTTTAGTTATTTTAAATATTGGCGTGATTATTAATTGAATAGTTCGTATAATCGTTTTCCTTTCTTCGTCACTCATTTTCTCTAACTTCTCTAAAAATCGTAAAGCAATAAGACGATTTATTTCTGGTTCTTCTATTCTTTCTATATTTTGTGCTTTTCCTGTTTTCATATTATTCTTCATTATATTTTACAAAGACTCCCCAGAATTCATCTCTAAATATTTCACCTTTTTTAGATAGATATCCCATATCCAAGAAATCTTCTAATATATCATCTAAATCTCTGGTATTTATACGATTATATCTCCTTTGAAAAGTCCTAACATTATCTTTTGGTTCTTTTGTTGCATCCATAATTATTTATCTTCACCTAATTCTTCTTCTAATTCTTCTTTTGCCATTTTGAGTAATTCTTCTTTATTGGCGAGAAATAGGATTGTATTAAGTGCTTGTTTTCCTTTTTCTGTTAATTCTAAATCACCGTTAAGGTAGTGAGCTTTATAGAGTAATTGCGTATCCTTATCTAATAAACACTTCATCATTAAATTAAGTTTATTCATAATTGTTTTTGGTTGGTTTATTTTTTCACCAGAGCCATATTTAATTAAGTATTCTTGTGCTGTTATAATGTCGCCAATGCCACAGAATCCAGAACTTCCATAAGTGATATCGTGCCGTAATAAAAAGATACACGAATTTTCTTTGTATTCATACCAGTTTTCTGTTATGTGTCCCCTACGCCCACTTCCCCAACGATATCCATTGCCTTGAGCAGTTTTAACTACTTGCTCCCACTCTTTTATGGTTTTAGTGCTGATAATTATTTCATCCATAATTATTTATTGTTATGGGGCAGTATTTTTTATACCGCCCCTTATTTAGTTAACATTTAAGAGGTCTCCTTCACTATCGTTTCAAGTGCCATTTTCACCCAAGAAATATAATATGCGAATCCCATACCGTGATCTTGCACCGTTGAGCAAGCTATTCCAATTATCTCGTATTTTCCATCTCTGCTTGCTAAAACAGGGCTTCCACTATCACCGGGGTTTATTGGTGCTGTTGTCATAAACGCAATATCCTTTATTGTTC
>JAYEJO010000137.1:7782-9225 GCA_034660595.1 Candidatus Caldatribacteriota bacterium | reverse complement strand
TAAATTTCTATCTGTTGTTTAAGATATTTCCGGTAATACATCCATAAACCCCAATCGATCCTTTTTTTAATATAATGGGAAAAGGTAACCGGAGGTAGTTCTTTGTAATCATAGACAGCCAGGATAAATAGCAGTGCTCCCTGCTGGAAGACATCCTCGTATTCCAATCCTATCCGGGAATATCTTTTAGCCCTCGATTTTAATAATGGTTTAAATTGATTAAATAATTCCTCCATCGCCTTTACATCTTTTTCTTTGGCTTTAGCAATTAATTCTTTTAGCTCAGACATTAATTTTCTCCTTTCGTATCGTAGAAATTTGTTTTTAGTTATTAGTTTTCAGTCTTTTGTAGGGGTCGAATTCATTCGACCCGTCCTTTTCCGGGTTTGATGAATCAAACCCCTACATTCAGAAGGATAAGCTTCCCTCTGTCCTATGGGAAGGCCAGGGGATCTTTTCGATTCTTTAGCATTTCTGCTTTTTTCCGGCAATTGTTTCCCGCACCTATACGCTACCCGCTGTACGCTCTACGCTAATTAAGGACTATTCATTGCCATTAAGTTTTCCCTTAGAATCTTAAACCGTTCTCTCACTTCTTTAGTAGAAAGAATTTTATCCCTCTCGCCTTGGGAATTGCCATTCCCGCTCCCCTCTATGTCATTCCCGCGCAGGCGGGAATCCATCCTTGGTTGAGACTCCCGTTCATCCTCTTTCCCAGGTTTCTCTCCCCAATCATCATCCTTCAGCGCTGCTCTCAGCCAGCCGGCAGGGTTCTGGATGTTCCTCCTCTCCATCAGCAAATCTAATTTCTCTTCAATCTTCTCCACCGGGTACTCTTTTAACAGCTGCCCCACAAATTTCTCCTTAAAATCTAATTCAAGCATCCGCTCTCTAACTGCTTCCATCTTTTCTTCTCCTTTCTCTCTTAATTTTTTAAAATTAACCACATCAGCA
Source organism: Candidatus Caldatribacteriota bacterium (assembly GCA_034660595.1). Taxonomy (GTDB): domain Bacteria; phylum Atribacterota; class Phoenicimicrobiia; order Phoenicimicrobiales; family Phoenicimicrobiaceae; genus Sediminicultor. The sequence continues at coordinate 8,271 of JAYEJO010000137.1, read as the reverse complement.
ACAGCAGCAGCATCTTCCCTATTTGCTGCTGTTGAATTGATATTGTTAGGATTGATATTATTAGTGGGTAATTTTTTCCCTATGTCAGGAGTAATTTTTTCCTCTACCTTGGGGAAAATTTTACCTGTTGTTAGGGTATTTTTTACCTTATGCATTGGAATAACCTGGTAAATATTCCGGTTGTAATTACCGGAGGGGGTTTTCCCTTTGATTACCTTTTTAATTAATCCGTGTTTTAATAATACCTGGTGAAATTTGGTTATAGACTTTGGGGTAAATTGCATCTTCCTGCCCAGGGTAGCTAAGGTAGGCCAGGCCAGATCTTTACCCTTGTGACAATAATTAAGCAATTGAATATAGAGCATAGCCGGCTCGGTCCCCAATATCTCTACGCCGTAATCTAAAAAATAAGAGGAGACGATAACATACCCTTCTTTGTTTAGTTGTTTTTGATTTTCCAGAAATTCTTTTTCCATATATTTTCTCCTT
>JAYEJO010000137.1:0-7682 GCA_034660595.1 Candidatus Caldatribacteriota bacterium | reverse complement strand
GAGATTGCCGCGCTCCCTGCGGTCATTTACAATGACATTTCTGTTTTTTTATTCCGTCTTCCGGCTTCTATTTTCTTAACTAATTAACCAACTAACCAACTAACTAGCTAACCAATTAACTAACTTATTACAGCATAAAAAAAATTTCCTGTATCATGTTTTCTCTTTGTTTTCTCTTTGTTTTTAATTTGTTTTCGATTTATTTTTATCCGAAGTTAATCTAGAAAATAAAAAATCCGAACAACCTTTTTGATTGTTCGGATTTAAAGATTTAAATTCGATTTATTTATACTTTTTAATGATAGACAGGCGAGACGCCTGTCCTGCGGGTGCTGATGATAGCAGGCGCCTATCCTACTGTTTATTAATTTATTTTTAGTTCCTTATCATTTATATTTAACATCACGCCTCTTCCGGATACTACCTTAAATATATCTTTAACTTTTTCTTTGTTTGTTTTGTTATTGCCAATTGCATCTAAAATATCTTTTCTGAATTTATATATATGGTGTGTTATTCGGGTATAGGTAGCATCTTCATCATCTTTCCAAACTTCATCTAATATATTATTATAGCTTACTACTTCTTTTTTGTGTTGGTACAAAAGGTAGAGCAGGGAAAAGCCCCTTGCCGTAACCTCTATCTCTTCTCCCTCAAAAATGATTCTATCCGGGCGGTGCTGGTCGATTTCTAAAACGATTGCAGGTTTCGGGGTACGGGTTTCAGGAGGGAGGTTATTAATTTTTGGTTTATAGTTTTTAGTAGGAGACGAAGAAAGAATAAGAGGGAATCTCTTTTTAATTCTCCCGGCCAACTTTTTCGGCACCACCTTAGCCAGCTCCTCTTCGCCCAATTCCTCCAGACATTTCCTATTATCATATCCCTCTCTTAACAGCGCCTTCACATAACTCCGCCCCAATCCGGGGATATGCAGGCGCGCAAGCACCAATCCTTCTTCCTCCACTCCCCAGGCCAGCCTCTCAGAGACTACCTTTATTCCGGCCAGCCCCTCTTTTTTATTCTCCTTTTTGCTCCAGCCCAAACTTTCCGCCACACCCCCTAAAGTATCAGCCAGCCAGGAAAAGCCTTCCCCTAATTTCCGTATTGCCCCGCCGTAGATTTTGTACGCCTCCTCAATTTCTTTTATCTCTTTATCTCCTATCCAATCATATAAAAGAAGGGCTTTCTTAATAGAAAGATAATCTTCAGTTTCCAGGTCAAACCCCCGGGCTTCCCCGTCTGTTTCTAAAATATCCTGATAAATTTCTTTACCGTCTTCTCCCCGGTCGGAAACTAATTCCGCCATCTTATTCTGATAATAAAATTTCCACCCACCCTTATTATATCTATCAGTAATCTGGTTAAATTGAGGGAAGGGGATAGGAATGTTTTTCCCTGCAACGCTTTTAACTAATAAAGTAATTATCTCTAAATTAGTCAATTTCCCTCTTTTGTTTTCTAAATATTCTTTGAAAAGAAGATAAGTATCCATATCTATCCTCCGGGAATTAATCAGTACTCCCGCCCCGGTGAGGGATAATTTTTTAGCGTCTTTATCTTTTTTGCCGTATTTTATTAAATTATGTTCTATCAATATTTTCAAACTTTTCTTAATTTCTGTCTCCAAGTCATCTTCTTCAAAATTAAATTCCCAGTAATGGTCATCTTTTTTAAAATCAGAAGTTGATCCCTTAAACCGGTTATCCAGTTTTTCTTCCGTATTTATCCCCCTTGCTATTGCTTTTAAGAGAAAATTGGTAAAATTCTTCTCCTCCTTTAAGGGACGGCGGGGCGCCTTTGCATCCTGGCCTGCCGGGGCTGCCGGGGAAGAGTTATATTTTTCTCCGGAGTCATTGACCCGCGGCCTTCTTCCCTCCGCTTCAGCCGGTTTTAAAGCATTAAAGTAAAGGTTTTGTACCACGGTCTCGGAAATGAGAGAATGGGCTAAAAAGATAACCCGGCCAAAATCTTCTCCCTCTTTCTGATTTAATCTTCCCGCTCTTCCTCCCATATTCTCCATATCTATCCTGCTCATGCTGGTAAGATAACCGTTTCCGTAATTTCCGTCAGCACTGGTATATTTGCTTGTAGTGAGGATTACATTTTTAAAAGGCAGGTTTACCCCCATAGCCAGGGTGGTAGTAGCGCAAATCAACTTAATCTCCCCAGTCCGCAGATAATTTTCTACCACATTTCTTTCCTCCCAGGAAAGGTCAGCATTATGATAAGCCATACCTTTTTCCAATAAATAGAGCAATTCATTCCGGGAGCGGGTCTCTTCCAGCCGGGAAAGCTCAGCAATGGCCTCTTCTGCCCGGGGAGCATCAATCTGCCCGGCCAGCCACGCGGCCCATTTGCGGGTATCTTTACGGGTAGGGAAGAAGAGGAGGGTAGGCTCATTTTCTTTCATAAAATAAGAGACCGTTTTTTCCAGATAATCTTCATAACAATTATCCCGGACTTCGTCAGGAGCAAAGAAAGTCTCTTCCCCGCAGGAATAACTGTTATGGGTAATATATTTAAAAGTTCCTTCCCGTACAAACCCTTTCCGTAATTCAACAGGGCGCTGGTAAGAAAGCAGGGAATCAGCCGAAATCCAGTTTAAGAATCCGGCTTCATTATCCAAATATGCCGATAAGCCGATAATCTTAAGTTCGGGTTTGTTCTTTTTAATATAGGTAATTATCTCCTCCAAAAGAGGGCCGCGGACAGGGTCATTTATCATCTGCATCTCATCGATGATGACCAGAGAGACCTCCTGCAGGAAATCAGGATATTCGAGGAGGAAATAATTAAATTTCTCATAGACCATTACCGCTACCTGATAATCTCCCCGGATAATTCTCTTATCGTATTCCCTCCGGTCCCGGGAAGAGATGAGAGTATTTACATCACAACTGGCATAAAGGTCTTTAAAGTGACGATATTTTTCTTCGGCCAAAGAACGCAAGGGGACCAAATAAATGGTTTTTTTATTGTGGACGGCCTGAGTAACCGCCGCCATTTCCCCGATGAAGGTCTTCCCCGAAGAAGTCGGCGCAACTGCCAAAAGATTTCGATTTCTGTCATTCCCTCCTCCCTTTCTGTCATTCCCGCGAAAGCGGGAATCCATCCTCTCTCTGTCATTCCGAGCGAACGAAGAAAGCGCGGCAATCTCATCACTCCCGTGATAATCCAACACCCCGTACTCCCTTACCGCCTTCTCCTGAACCGCCAGCAGGTAGGGAGAATAACCCTTCTCCCAGATATCTACAATATAAGAGGGGACACCCCAAACTTCTAAATCTCTCATCTTCATCGGTTTTCTAAACAATTTACTTCCTTCCTTTCTTGGATAATTTTTTAAAAATGTATCGAAATAAGCTTATACAAACAAAAGTTTACATATCGATTTTACCCCACTTCTCTCCTAATTGCAATAAATATTTTAAAAAACTTTTTCTTCTCTTTCCCCCCCCCTCTGTCATTCCCGCTTTCTCCTTATGTCATTCCCGCACTACTCTCTGTCATTCCCGCGAAAGCGGGAATCCATCCTTATTTTTCCCCCTCCCCCTTGAGGGGGGAGGATTAAGGTGGGGGTGAAATCTCCTTCTGTCATTGCGAGGAGCGCAGCAAGCCTGTCCCCGCGAAAGCGGAGACGGCAATCCCTATCAAATACAAAATAAAAACATGATATTTTTTCTATGTATCTCAATTTCAATTATTGAAATTACGAATTATTGATAATTTTTTATTGCAAAAATAATCTCAGTAGTATATACTAAAACAAACTAAAGTATTTGTTATGGTATAAAAATATGAGAAAAAATAAACTTATAAATTTATTAGCTAAAAAAGGGAATATCTTTACTTTTAGTGAAGCCTTAAAAATAAGTAATTTATCAAGAGAAAGTTTAAGGGTTTCTTTATCAAGGCTAGAGCAAAGAGGGATGATTGAGCGTATAGAAAAAGGAAAATATTTAATTATTCCTCTTGGTGCAGAAAAAGGAAAATATACTTTGCATGAATTTGTTATTGGTTCTCAATTAATTAGCCCCTACGCTATAAGTTATTGGAGCGCTCTCAATTTTTACGGCCTAACTGAACAAATTCCTATCGTCGTATTTGTTCAAACACCTATTCAAAAAAAATATCGAAATCCTAATATTTTTGGAGTACAATATCAAATAGTAAAAATTAAAAAAGAGAAAATGTTTGGTATTAGAAAAGAATGGATAGAGGAAACCCAAATAAATATTACGGACAAAGAAAAAACCATTATCGATTGCCTGGATAAACCGAAATATGCAGGAGGAATTATTGAAGTTGCCAAAGCTTTAAAAAATAATAAATTTGATTGGAAAAAACTCGAAAATTATGCTCAGCTCATCGGAAATTCCGGTGTAATTAGAAGACTTGGTTATCTATGTGAACTATTAAATATAAAAATAAAACTTCCTAAATTAAATATCAGAAATTATCTTTTGCTCGATCCAACCATGCCGGAAAAAGGTCCGAAAAGCGCTAAGTGGAGACTAACTATAAATCTTGACGAAAAAGTATTAGGAGAGCTTGAATGATTCGTTCCCAAGAGATAAAAGAAAAGATGATTTCTCAAATGCTTGGGATGCATCTTTAAAACATCAATTAAAAGTAATAGCTGATTTTGAAATATTTTTTAGTAAAGCAATAAAAATTATAAATGAAATTAAAACACAAAATCACATTTTTTCTTAAATAAATTAAAAAAAATTAAACTTTTTTCATATTTTTTAAATTATTTTCACAATTGTTGCCATACAGTAGTCAAACCACTATGATATAATTATAAAAATGTTAAAAATTTATTAAATAAGTAGTTATTTAAACCACGAAGAGTTAGAAAAATTAGCACTAAGAACTTGTTTATAATATAAGAGGAAAATATGAATATAAACGAAATCTTAAAAGGAACAGAAAATACCACTGTTGAATTTAAAGAAGAAATCAATGAATCGATATTTAAAACTATTTCGGCTTTTGCCAATAAAGATGGAGGAATTATCTTTATCGGCATATCAGATAAAAAAGAGATAAAAGGACTTGAATACACCAATAGTCTACTTGGAGGTCTAACTAATAAAATAGTAAATCTGCTAGGGATTCATCCTAAAATAGACTGTATTAAAATTAATAAAAAAGATGTACTTCAAATAAAGATTAAAAAAAGTACTCTACCCGTATCCTACAAAGGCAAATATTATACCCGGGTGGGGAACACTACCAGAGAGATGCAGGGAGAAGAACTAAGATCCTTTTTTATAAAAGGTACAAACTGGGACGGGCTTACCGGAAACTACGATTTAGATGAAATTGACCCTGAAACTGTCAGAAAATTTATCCGAATGGCATCAAGAAACGGAAGATTAAAAACTGCAGATAAAAATGAAGATATAAAAACCATTCTTAAGAAACTAAAACTTATTATCAATGGAAAATTAACCAATGCAGCAATAATGCTCTTTGGCAATGATCCCCAGAAATATTTTATTAATGCATTGGTAAGAGTAGGACGATTTAAAGATGAGACTACAATTATAGGCGATAGGCGCATGGAGGGGAATCTATTTAAACAAATAGAAGAAGCCGAAGAGGCAATAAAGAATTTTATAAACGTAAGATATGAAATAACCGGAGAGCAATTAACCAGAAAGGATATCTGGGACTATCCTTTAGAAGCGATTAGAGAGGCACTCTTAAATGCTGTAATTCATAGAGACTATTTTAAATATAATGTACAAACTCAGATTAAAATATTTAATGACTGGATATGGTTCTTTAATATCGGAGGACTTCCGGAAGGAATAACCCTCGAACAATTGAAAACTACCCATCCCTCGGTTGCCAGAAACCCTCTTATTGTCCATATATTTTATCTTGCCGGATTAATCGAAGAATATGGTTCAGGGATAGGAAGAATTATGGACTCCCTAAAAGAAGCCAACCTACCAGAACCTGAGTTCAAAGAAGAATTTGCTGGATTTTCTCTCTACCTGAGAAAAGATTATTATACCGAAGAAAGACTCAAGGAAATAGGACTTAATGATAGGCAGATAAAAGCTGTAATTTATGTAAAAGAAAAAGGAAAGATAACCAATAAGGAGTATCAAGAACTTAATAAAGTATCAAAACCCACCTCAACACGAGACTTGGATGGCCTTGTAAAAAAATCTATTTTAGAAAAGATAGGAATTACAGGGAAAGGTACTTTCTACAGGATTAAGGGCTTACAAAGGGCTTAAACGGCTCACAAACGGCTCATTAAGGACTCAGAAATGAAAAAGGAAATAATTTTTTCAAGAAGTAGTCTTTTAATAAACAAGAATGTGATCCATTAAAAACTACCGTGACACCTTACAACTCGCATCTTTTAAAAAACAATTTTCTTAAAAAAGAAGGGTTTTATAAGCCTTTTGTTGTATTAATATTAAGATGTAGAAAAATTGGAAAAGATTAATTTTTTTAACCGTCCCCCAATACTGATAAAATGACAAAGGAGGAATGATGGCAAACATAACTATTAAAGAAACTATTATTGATTACGCAAGAGATAAATGTTATTTCCATATTAATGATTTAAAAAAATATTTCACTGAAAAGGGGATTAAATTCGAAGAAGATACATTGAAAAAATATCTTTATCTTCTTAAAAAAAAGTTATATATTCCGCAGGCAGAGGATGGTATTCTAATATTCAAAAAAGATTTGAGATGAATATAGAACCTACTGAAAAAATCATAAAATTATTGATAGAAAAATTTCCCCTTCTTGAATTTTCTTGCTGGAGTACCGAACAACTAAAAGGATTTTTCCAGCATTTACCCAGCCAATTTGTAACTTTCATCTATACTGATAAAGATTTTCTATCTACTCTAAAAGATTTTTTAACCGAAAATGATTATAATATTTACCTCAATCCTTCTAAAATTGAAGCAGAAAAATTTATAGAATTAAAAACAAAACCTATTATATTAAGACCCTCTGTTTCTTCTCGTGCTTCTAAAGATAAAAATCTGACAAAGATAGAAAAAATACTTGTTGATTTATTTATGGAAATGAAAAAGATTAGTCTTATAGATAGAGATGAATATATAAAAATTGTTTCTAATATAATTCTTAATTACCGGATCAATATGGCAGAAATGCTTGATTATGCAGACAGAAGAGAAGCAAAAGAGCGAATATGGTATATAATTAAAAAGTTTATAGAATCCACCAATGCCAGAATATAGATTAATCTGGCATTGGTGGATTTAAGGATGGCAAATGATAAAAAAGAAATGTTTTAAAAATAAAGGATATAGACCTTCCAGACGACCTTAATATCATAAATAAATTAAAGGTTATTTCTCCTGAGAGCTTTTATTTGTGGGCAGTAGCTACAAAAGTAATATATTAAAAGAAAATATAAAAACAAAAAAAGAGCGAACCTTATGAGTTATAATGTTAAGGCTTTGGCCCACCGATGGAAGGGAACACCCTAAACAACTCACAACGGATTTACCGCTCCAATATGAATATATAACATTTTTTAAAAAAAGTCAAAGACTAGATATTTTAAGATAAAATTTAAAAATAATAAAAAAATTAAACTTTTTTCAATTATTTTCACAATTGTTGCCATACAGTAGTCACACCACTATGATATAATTATAAAAACATTC
>JAYEJO010000136.1:0-9304 GCA_034660595.1 Candidatus Caldatribacteriota bacterium | reverse complement strand
AATGTAACGAAAGTATTGGTTGAAAAATTTAATATTGGTGGAATAACTAATGTGGAAGAAGACATGAAAATGTTTTTAGGAAATTAGAAAAAAAGAAAGAAAACAAATGTTATAATTTTAAAATTTAGGAGAGGATATATATGTCCAAAGAGAAAGGTACAATAAAAGAGAGAGTGGAAACTGCTTTAGAAAAGATAAGGCCGGCACTTCAGGCAGACGGAGGAAATGTAGAGTTGGTAGAAGTTACTCCGGAGGGAATAGTAAAAGTAAAATTAACCGGTGCCTGCTATGGCTGCCCAATGAGCGAAATGACTTTAAAGATGGGTATTGGAAGGGCTTTAAAAAAAGAAATTCTTGAAGTAAAAAATGTTATAGGGGTATAAAATAAAAAGGAGAAAAATTTAGATGAATGAAGAATTAAAGAAAATGAAAATTCAGACAAAAAAATTATGGAAGGAATTACCCTCGGTAATGGGTGCTTTTATAAAGTTAGATAAAGAATGTTCTAAAGAGGGTATACTTAGCAATAAAACCAAAGAATTAATTGCTTTAGGGATATCAATAAGTATAAGGTGTGAGTATTGTATTTATTATCATACTTCTGAAGCAGTAAAATACGGAGCGAGCCGAGCAGAAATTTTAGAAGCAGCTGGTGTCTCTATATTAATTGCTGGTGGATCAGCCGAAACCTATGTCGCAATGGTTCTTCTTGAGGTACTGGATGAATTAGGCGTAAAATAAAGTTAGTAATTTTATAATAAGAGTAATTCTAAAGTACGGGCTTTGCGATTTATTGTATTACTTAATTTACAATCATTCGTAGAGCCCTTTTTTAATTGACAACATTAATAACTGCAGTATATTATAATAAAACCATGTTAATTAAATTTATTATTTCTTATTACAAAAAAGCCCCCCTTAAGATGTTATTTGGATTTCTGATGCTGGTGGCAGTAGATATTACTCAGCTTATTGCCCCACGTATTGTCCAACGAGCTATAGATTATATTATTGCTGCTTACACTACTGCCGGGAATAATTATTCTTATCTTGGAAAATTTACTCTCCTAATCTTTGCCCTGGCAATAGCCATCGGAATTTTTAGATTTTTCTGGCGAATGATTATTATCGGGATGTCCCATTTTATCGAAATGGACTTTAAGAACAGACTGTTTAAACATCTGCTTTTACTCTCCAATTCTTTTTTCACCAGAACAAAGATCGGGGATATTATGGCTCATATGACCAATGATATGACCGCAGTAAGAAGGGCCTGTGCCTTCGGAGTTATTGCCGGTTTTGACGCCGTCTTTCTTTTTTCAGCCACTCTCGTATTTATGTTAACTCTTAATGTGAAACTTACCCTTTATGCCCTGATTCCTCTTCCAATAATTGCCCTTATATCCTTATTCTTTGTAAGACTATTGTTCAGAAAATTTAAAAGTGTGCAGGAGTCATTTTCGCTGTTGACAGAAAAAGTGCGGGAAATGATATCCGGTATAAAGATTATCCAGGCATTTCAACAAGAAGAGCCGGAATCTAAAAATTTCGATAAATTAAGCCAGGAGTATCTGGAAAAAAACATTTCTCTTATTAAAATTTGGGGAACCATGTTCCCTTTGATATTCTTATTTTCCGAGATTGGCATGGCGATAATACTTTGGGTAGGAGGCCAGCAAGTTATCCTTAACGAACTTACTACCGGTGAATTAGTTGCCTTCCTTTCCTATATGGGGATTATTGTCTGGCCTATGATGGCAGTAGGAATGGTAACCAATGTATATCAGCGGGGTAACGCCTCTTATAAGCGTATACTTGAACTCCTTGAAGAGAAGCCGGATATTTACGATGCCCCTCGTGCAGAGTATCATCCCTTAAAAGGCAGCATAAAGCTGGAGAATGTTTATTTTTCTTATGGGGAACAGGCTGTTCTGGATAACATAAATATTGATATAAAAGAGGGACAGTATATAGGGATATGCGGAAGCATAGGTTCCGGGAAAAGTATAATAGCCAGGTTGATTTTAAGGATTATCGAACCCCAAAAGGGGAGAATATTTTATGATTCTATAGATTACAAGAAGATAAAGATAGCAGCAGTAAGGGATAGTATAGGATATATCCCTCAGGATTCTTTTCTTTTCTCAAATACCATAGAAGATAATGTCAGGTTTGGTAAGCCCGATGCCACTTTGGAGGAGATAATGGAAACCTGCAAGGTTGCCTCGATACATAAGAACATAATGGAATTAAAGTACCAGTATAAAACAGTGGTGGGGGAGAAGGGGGTAACCTTATCCGGCGGTCAAAAACAGAGGTTGTGTATTGCCCGGGCGATTATTAGAAGACCTCAAATACTTATTCTCGATGATGCCCTAAGTGCAGTGGACACCAATACCGAAAAGGAGATTATCCGGAATTTAGGAATCTATTCTAAAGGTATTACTACCATTGTAATATCACACCGTATATCTTCATTTATAAAAGCAGATAATATATTTGTTCTGGATAAGGGAAGAATTGAAAGCAGCGGTACCCACCGGGAGCTGATTAAAAAATCCGAAATCTATAAAAGTATTTACAAAATTCAAAAATTGGAAGAATAAAGATGAAAGAAGAAAAATTATATTCCGGTCTGGACAGAAAAATATTTTCCAAGTTATGGCAGTATGGAAAGCCTTACGGTGGGAAGATTTTAATCATATTTATTCTTATCCTGGCCATAAGCGGCATACAAATTGCTCTTCCTTTGATCACCAAGAATGTGGTGGATAATTATATTGAAAGAAGTTATTTAAAGTTAATTCTTAATGACAGGACGGTTGAGATTACCGACCGATATAAAGCCTATCGAGTTAAGTCTGACAATATCATCTTTATCCCCTCAAACCTGTTAAGTAAAGATGAATATCTGGAACTGCAAAAGGATTCGCTTATCCTGCCGGAAAAATATTTAATGATTAAAGATGAGGGAGGGCTGGATAAGTTAAAGCAATATCAACTTAGTATCATCAAAACAGATAAGGGCAGTTTCATCCCTTATTCCGAAATGCAGAAGATTTCTCCGGACAATATTAAAATTTTAAGATACGATGATTTGAAAATGGTAAAACTGTTTGCCTTATTGTACGTGGGACTTCTTTTAGTATCTTTTGTTTTCAATTATTTCCAGGTAGTTATGATGGCTGTGGTCAGCGAAAGGGTGATGTATGACCTAAGGAGTAATCTGGTAAGACATTTAATGTCTCTTTCTCTGAACTTTTTTAATCATAACCCTATAGGGAGGCTGGTAACCAGGCTGACCAATGATGTTGATGCCTTAAGAGAGATGTTTACCGATGTCTTTGTTTATTCTGCCAAAGATTTTATTATGATAATAGGTATACTTATTGTTATATTCAGATTATCAAGTCACTTAAGTCTGATGATATTTATTCTTGTCCCCGTAATTGTTATTATGCTCTACTTTTTCCAAAAATACGCCCGGGAGGCCTACGGAAAAGTGAGAATTGCTCTGGCCAAAGTGAATAGTTTTTTATCAGAAGCAATATCGGGGGTTTTGCTGATTCAGACTTTCAATCAAGAGGGCAGGTCCGAAGATAATTTTAATAAAATTGGTACAAATTATTATAATGCTAATATGTACCAACTGTTAATATTTGCCATATTCCGGCCATTAATTGATGTTTTGTCTTATTTTACCCTGGGAACAATAATATATTTTGGGGGGAAAGGAGTATTGGGGGGAGAAATTTCCCTGGGGGTGCTTATTGCCTTTATCTCTTATATTCATATGCTTTTTAGGCCCATATTCGATTTTTCTGAAAGATACAATATATTACAGTCGGCTATGGCTTCATCGGAACGGATATTTTTGCTTTTTGAGGAGGATGACAAAATACATTCTCCCAAGCGTCCTAAATATCCTGACAAAATAGAAGGAAGAGTAGAGTTCAGAAATGTATCTTTTGAATATAAGGAGGGGGAAAAAGTTATTGATAATGTGTCCTTTGTAGTTAAACCGAATGAATCGGTAGCCTTTGTGGGGGCGACCGGGGCAGGGAAGACGACATTAATAAATCTTCTTTTGAGATTCTATGACCCTACCGAGGGGGAGATTTTAATTGACGGAATCAACATAAAAGAGATGGATTTAAAAGTTTTAAGAAACTATTTCGGATTAGTTCTGCAGGATGTTTTTATGTTTGCCGGAGATATTAAATATAATATTATCCTTAATAATGAGATAGAGGATAATAAGTTGATTGAATATTCAAAATATGTTAATGCCCATAATTTTATCAGTAGATTAAAGAAAAAATATGGGAATATTGTTTCCGAAGGAGGTTCAAATCTTTCTACCGGCCAGAGACAGCTTATCGCCTTTGCGAGGGCACTGGCTAAGGAACCCCGGATACTCATCCTTGATGAGGCCACCAGCAGTATAGACAGTGAAACCGAATATCTTATCCAGGATGCCATAAAGAAGATCATGAAGGACAGAAGCAGTATAGCGATTGCTCATCGCTTGTCCACCATCCAGGATGTGAATAAAATATACGTTATGAGCAAAGGTAGAATTGTAGAAAGCGGTACTCACTCCCAATTACTCACCCAAAAAGGCTACTACTTCGAACTATACAAATTCCAATACCTAAAAACCTAAGCACCAGGGGACGGTCCTTTGTCACCTTTTATAAAAATATGTTATATCGCTAATTATCACACATTACAAGGAAAAATTTTAAAGAGAGGGAAATTTTATGCCCAGACAAAGAAGAAAAATAGGACTAAGCAAAATATATCACGTAATAGCCAGAGGAAATGAAAGAAAGGATATATTTCTTGACGACGAAGATAAAAATAAATTTATCCAAATTATTATCAACAAAAAGAGGAAAAATGAATACATCCTTTACGCATATTGTTTGATGAATAACCATTTACATTTGTTACTTAAGGAACAAGAAGATGGTATTTCCAGGATAATGAGTAGGATTAATACCGCCTATGCTTATTATTTCAACAAAAAATACAATAGAGTTGGGCATGTGTTTCAGAATAGGTTTAGAAGTGAACCGGTGGAAAATGATAGTTATCTAATATCAGTGATACGGTATATCCATAATAATCCGGTTAAGGCTAAAATAGTAAATCAACCCCAGCAATATAAATGGAGCAGTTATTCACTTTATTTAAAAGAGCAAAAATGTATAATAGATAAAGAGGAGATTTTAAATCTCTTTTCTCCTGATAAATTAAAAGCAATTCGCTTATTTAATGAATTTTGCTGCCAACAAAACAATGACACCTTTATGGATTATCATGAAGTCTTTAGAGAAGCTAAGGAAATTACTAGCGTTGAAAAAGCTAAAGAGTATGTGTCAAGATATTTAAAAGAAAAAGGTTTACAAATAGAATCTTTAAAAGATAAAATAAACAAAGAATATAGAAATAAGTTAATAATGGAATTAACAGAAAAGACGAATCTTTCATACAGAGAAATAGCAAACATTTTAGGATTTAGTCGAAGAATTGTAGAAAAGAGGGTTAACAAAAAATGACAAAGGACCGTCCCCTGGTGCATTTTACGGTATGCCCCAAGGATTGCTTTGGTTCCTGTTCGTTGGAAGTTGAGGCAGAAAAAGGGAAAGTTGTAAGGGTTAGAGGAAATCGCAATAGTCCGGTTAATCAGGGCAGGATATGCGTTAAAGGGATGAACTATCCAAATATAGTCTATGGCCCGGAAAGATTATTACATCCCTTGCAGAGAATTGGCAAGCGGGGAGAAGGTGAATTTAGGAGAATTAGTTGGGAGCAGGCTTTAGATATAATTTATAAAAAGCTGAAGAATTTAAGAGAGCAGTATGGACCGGAGTCGGTTTTATATTATAATAGATTCGCTAATTTGGGTATAGTGAAAAATTGTGCTTACAGTTTCTGGTATCAGTTTGGCGGTTTTACTTCCACTTACGGCGGTTTGTGTGACTCTGCCGCTCAGGAAGCGATAAATTTAACTTATGGAGAAGTAAAGCACAACAAGATTTCTGACCTGGAAAACTCAAAATTGATAATATTGTGGGGCTCAAACCCCGCCTATACTAATATCCATTTGATGTATCATGTAAATAAGGCGGTGGGTAAGGGAGCAAAATTAATAACCATTGATATCAGGGAAAATGAATCGGGGGCTAAAAGCAATTTATATTTACATCCCCGACCGGGAACCGATGGCTGTCTCGCCCTGGGGATAGCCGGCCAGCTTATTGAAAATAATATAATTGATGATAATTTTATTGACCAACATACTTTTGGCTTTGCTGAGTTTAAAGAATTGGTGAAAAATTACCCCTTAGATAAAGTTTCTGATACAATCGAAATTCCTCTGCATAAAATTAAAAGTTTAGTAAATTATCTAAAAGAAAATCCCCGATATACCCTTATCTGTGGGATGGGGGGGCAAAGATATACTAATGCAGGGCAGACGGTAAGAGCTATTTCTCTTCTGCCGGCATTAACCGGGAGTATCGGTAAAAAGGGTTGTGGTTTTTACTTTAGTGATAGGCAGGCCCCTGAATTAAATTGGCCTTTTTCTCCTCCCAAACCCGATAGGATTCGTAATTCCATACCGGTAGCAAAACTGGCTAGCGGAATAGATAATCAAACAGACCCTCCGGTGAAAGCTATGTGGATTGAACAGGCCAACCCTATGACCAGCAACCCGAACATCAATCTCCTTACCCGGGCGATGAACCAATTAGATTTAATCGTAGTTGCCGATCTTTTTTTAACCGATACTGCCAGAATGGCGGATATTATCTTGCCGGCAGCTTCAATGTTTGAGTATTATGACCTGATTACCGGATATGGTCATTCTTATATTCAACTTCAACAAAAAATAATTGACCCTCCCGGTGAATGTAAACACGAAAATGAGATATACCGACTGTTGGGTAAAAAGTTTGATTTTAATTTAGATTATTTACCGGAAAATAATTTGGGCACTATAGAAAAAATAATTATCAGCTCTAATTTAAATGTTGGCATCGATGAATTAAAAGAAAAACCCTATCTTCACCCCAACTATCAAGAGATAGCTTTTGGTGATTTAAAATTTAATACTCCTACCGGTAAGATAGAATTTTACTCTCAGCAGATGAAAGATCGATGGGGACTAAATCCCTTACCTTCTTATTATGAACCAATGGAAAATAAATATTCTTCCCCTGAGCTTTATGCAAAATATCCTTTAACTCTTATAAGTGCTCATTCCTTAAATAAGATGAATTCTCAATTTTCAAGCAGGGAGATTTCTAAAGAAGAACCCTTTATCTGGATTAATCCTGAAGATGCGGGAAACAGGGGAATTAACGATGGCGAGAAGGTAAAAGTATATAATGAGAGAGGCAGTCTAATTTTAAAAGCCATTCTTACCGAAAAAGTTCCCCTGGGGATTGTGCATACTTATTTTGGCTGGTGGGATGGAGTACCCCAGGCCAACCTCAATAAACTCACCGGGGAATATATAAGTGATATAGGTTATGGGACCGCTTTTCACAATTGCCTGGTCGAAGTTCAGAAAAAGAACAGGGGACGGTTCTCTGTTCCCAATATTTAAATAATAAAAAAGAACAGAGAACCGTCCCCTGTTCTTTTTCTTTTTTTGGAGGGATTTGATGAAATTTTTAGATTTAGTGAAAGCCCGTCAGAGTGTAAGAAAATATCTGGATAAACCTGTTGAACGGGAGAAGATTGAGCGCTGTCTGGAAGCGGCGCGGCTTGCCCCTTCGGCTAACAATTCCCAACCCTGGAGCTTTATTGTAGTAGATGACCCAAAACTAAAAGAAGCGGTGGCCGGAAAAACTTTCGATAAACTTATCTCTTTTAATCGATTTTCTCTGCAGGCACCCGTGTTAATTCTACTGCTTTCAGAAAGACCCAGTTTTGTTAGTAGAATCGGGGGCGCAATTAAGGATAAACAATTTAGTTTAATCGATATCGGAATTGCTGCCGAGCACCTTTGTCTTCAGGCCACAGAAGAAGGATTGGGTACCTGTATGTTAGGATGGTTTAATGAAAAAGGCGTAAAAAAATTACTTAATATTCCCCAGTCAAAAAGAGTTGAGCTCATTATAACTATGGGTTACCCGGAATCTACTGAAATACGCCCCAAAAAGCGAAAACCAATAGATAAAATTAAAAGCTACAATAGTTACAAATTGTGAAAATAAAAAAGGTTAACACTGTAAGGATTTTGCATAAATTAAAAATTTTTAGTGAACATCTCGGTGGAAGGGTAGAATAAAAAAATGACAGAGAACCGTCCCCTGGTGCATTTTTGTCGGGAGAATTTAACCGGCAAGAAAAATTTAATTATGCCTTCTTATTTGGATGGCAACGCCTTTAAAAAGAGCTTATCCAGAGAAGGCTTTTTTGCGTTGAACCTAAATGTTACCACCCTTTTCGACCTGGCCAGGGATTACTGTGATGATTATATCTCTAAAAATAAATTAAAAATTTTAGATAATTCTTTGGCCCAGATATTCCTGTTTCAAATACTAAAAAAATTATCCCGGAAAAAATTACTGGATTATTTTCAACCTCCCGCCTTTTCTCCCGGAATCTCCCGCTCGATTTATCTGGCCATAAAAGAACTGAGAATAGCCGGATTCTCTTCTCGAAATTTTCCGCACCCTGCGATAGTTGACCCTAAAAAGAGCGCAGACCTGCTTAAGATAATGCAGGAGTATGAGAAAATATTAAGAGAACAAGATTATATCGACGAGACGGATATCTATCTTCAGGCAATTGAATATAAGAATAAATGCAGGGAAAAGAATCAGCAGAAAAAAGAGATATTCATCGTCCCCTCTAATATCGAATTAAATTATCTGGAGGAAATCTTTTTCCGGGAGATTATATTTCCGGAAACCAAGGTTATCCATTTACCCGCCCCAAAAAACTTAAATAAACCCGACTCTTTTTATTTTTCTGAATCCTATAAAGAAGAAGAAAATTATCCGGAGGTGCCGCTCGCCCTTGATTATTTATACGATATAGATAAGATGCCGTCCAAATACGATCTACCCGGAAAACTTGACATCGAGCTAATCCAGTCCCACGGAGAATTTAATGAAGTAAAAACAATTATCCGGAAGATAAAATCCCAAAAGATTCCTTTAGATGAAGTGAGTATTTTTTATACTGTGCAGGAACCCTATTCCCAATATCTCTATCAGCTGTCCAGACAATATTCTTTCAATATTACTTTTGGCAACGGGGTAAGCATTAAAAATACCTCTCC
>JAYEJO010000135.1:15726-29532 GCA_034660595.1 Candidatus Caldatribacteriota bacterium | reverse complement strand
AGGTAATACTGAGCAACTATTAAATTGGTTAACTAAAAATTTTTGTTAAAGGTTTTTAACTAACGACTATTCACTATCGACTAATTTAATTGGTCAATCGGGGAATTGGTCAATTGGTGAATTAATATATTTGAGAATAATCTGAATTAATGATATAGTTTTAATACCAAATATTAATCAAAGGAGGAAATTATCATGCCAGATTATTATGATGAAGAAAAAGAGAAGATTATTAATCTTGCTGAAAAAATACCAAAATTAAAATTTTCTAAAAAAATATTCGGTTTTATTTTAGTATTAGTAATCGCTCTTTATCTTGCCAGTGGAATTTTCGTAGTTGCCCCTGATGAACAAGGAGTAGTTAGAAGATTTGGTAAATTCGTCCGCATAGAAAGTCCGGGACTTAATTATCATCTACCTTATCCTATAGAAACAGCGGTTACTCCTGCAGTTACCCAGGTAAAAAGAGTGGAAATAGGATTTCGTACAATTACCTCTGGCCCACCTGCCCGTTATCGGGAAATTCCGACAGAGGCACTGATGTTAACCGGGGATGAGAATATTGTCAGTGCAGAAGCAATTGTACAATATAAAATAAAAGATCCGGTTAACTATCTTTTTAATATTATTTTACCCGAACAAACAGTAAAAAACGCTGCCGAGGCTGTTTTGAGACAAGTAATTGGAGAGAGGAAAATAGATGAAGCCCTTACTGTAGGAAAATATGAAATTCAGGAGGAAACAATGAAAGCACTTCAACTTCTTTTAGATTCGTACAAAGCAGGAATTCTCGTAGTTGCGGTTCAATTACAAGATGTTAACCCTCCCAAGGAAGTTCAAGCCGCCTTTAAAGATGTAGCAAGTGCTAAGGAAGATAAGAGTAAGTATATAAACCAGGCTGAGGGGTATAAAAACGATATAATTCCAAAAGCCCGGGGAGAAGCAGTAAAAATGACCAAAGAAGCTGAAGGCTACAAGATTGAGAGAATAAAAAAAGCTGAGGGTGATGTAGCAAAATTCAATAGTATTTTAACTGAATATAAAAAAGGTGAATATATAACTCAAGCTCGCCTCTATCTGGAAACTATGGAAGAAATTTTACCGAATATGAATAAGGTAATAGTTGATTTAGAGGAAAATCAATCCTTAATAAATCTTTTACCATTAGGTGACACAAAAATTCTCGCAGCTCCTTCTAAGGAGGTGACCAAGTAATGAAAAAAGTAACACTATTAGTAATACTTATTGTAGTAATCTTATTCTTAGCTAATTTAAGTTTGTTCATTGTTGATGAAACAAAACAAGCAATCGTTTTACAATTTGGTAAGCCGATAAGAGTAATCAAAGAACCCGGCTTGAACTTTAAAATTCCTTTTATTCAAAATGTAGTATTTTTTGAAGACCGACTGTTAGTTTACGATGCTGCCCCGACTGAAATCATTACTAAAGACAAAAAAACTCTAATTGTGGACAATTATGCTCGTTGGAAAATTATAGATCCTTTAAAATTCTTACAAACTGTTAGAGATTTAAATGGTGCCCAGGCAAGATTGGATGATATTGTATATTCCGAATTAAGGGTTGATTTGGGCTTGTTTAACATGAGCGAAATAGTCTCGGAAAAAAGAGAAGATATTATGAAAAGAGTTACCGAGATAAGTAATGAAAAAGCCAGTACCTATGGAATAGAAATTGTAGATGTAAGGATTAAACGGATAGATTTGCCACCAGAAAATGAAAAATATATCTTTGATAGGATGAAAGCGGAACGAGAACGAATCGCCAAACAATACAGGGCTGAAGGCCAGGAAGAATCAGCTAAAATTATTGCAGAAACCGAAAGAGAGAAAACAGTTATTTTAGCAGAAGCTTATAAGACTGCTCAAACTTTAAAAGGTGAAGGGGAAGCAGAATCTGTCAGAATCTATGCCGAAAGTTTCAATCAAGATCCAGAATTTTATAAATTTTACAGAACTTTAGAGGCTTATAGAAATACTTTCAAAGACAAAACTACCGTCTTGCTTTCTACTGATTCTGATTTTTTGAAATACTTGACCAAACCCTAAAATAGCGTGGAGCGTATAGCGGATAGCGTATAGCAAGAGGGCGAAAAACCAAAACTTAAAACTTAAAATTAGAGAAAAGAATGTGGTAACAAGTATTTTGTAGGGGTGTATTGCATATGTCCAAAGAAAATTACCAAAGAAATAGGGGGCGGATAAATCCGCCCCCTATTTCTTTGCGCGATATGCAATACGATTTTATTCTGATTCCTGAATTCTTCTTTACAAGATACGAATTAGACTCCTGGATTCTGAATTATATTTTCCTCGCTATATACTCGATACTATTTTTTCTATCCGCTCTACGCTGTACGCTCCACACTATCTTACTAATCGCTGTACGCTCTACGCTAATTCAGTATTCTAATTCAGGATCTATTAGGTTTTCTGGTTCTTCCCCGTAATAAATCTTTGCTATATTAGCAAAAACAGACTTTATGTTTTCTTCTAAAGCTTTATCAGTATATCCTGCAGTATGGGGACTCATCACTACATTATTTAATTTTTGAAAACCATATTTGCTTGGCAGTACTTCTCTTTGCTCTAAAGAAGGATACTGATACCAGGTATCTATTGCTGCTCCGGCAAGATTACCTTCTTTTAAAGATATGAACAAAGCTTCCTCGTCTATTACCACACCTCGGGAAATATTTATAAGATATTTTCCCTTCATTAACTTTAGCTCTTTCTTTCCGATTAATCCCTTGGTTTCCTTAGTCAGAGGAACAGCTACAACAATAAAATTTGATTCTTTAATCACTTTTTCTAAATCTTTCTTCTCTCCCAAAAATTCCAAAATATTTTTCTTTTTTAAATCCTTCTCTTCTATCTTCCTTTTTAAAGAAAACACTTTCATACCTAAGGCATGGCCAATTTTAGCAATCTCCCATCCAATTGAACCCAAACCTACTATTCCTAAACTTTTCCCCTGAAGTTGAACAGTAGGCTCTTTAGTAGAAAACCCATGCCATTTACCCAATCTTAAATCTTTGTCGTTAATAACAATATTTTTGGCCAAAGCCAAAATAAGAGCAAAGGCTTGTTCGGCAACTGCGTTCTTATTAGCGTGGATATTACAAATAAATATATCTGGATAATTTTTATACAAGCTAAAATCTAATTTATCCACTCCCGCAAAAGGAATCTGAATTAATTTTAATTTTTTAGCCTGCTCAAGATCTTCTTTACTAAAAGTTCCCCCTATTACCACTTCAACTTCTTTGAGATATTTTTTAATAGTCTCTCTTTCATCTTTTTTAGGCATAATAAACTCTAAATTAAGTTTTGCTTTTTTATTGAATTCATTAAATGCCTTCTCCCATACTTGAGGTTTTACCATCTTGCTTAATATCATAATTTTCATCTTTGGCCTATTTTTGGTCTCTCTTTTTCTTTCCTTTTCTTGTAGAAAAGTTCTAACTGCCATTATATGTTTACATTCGAGTTTTAATTTTCGAGCTCTTCTTAAAAAATCTATACACTCGCACTGAGGAATACTTATATCGACCTTATAATATTTTCCTGGCTTTGAACTACTTACCAAAAAATAATCATCTTTCTGTTCTACCTTTAAATCTTTTGCAGACTTTTCTCTCTTACTTATTTCTTCTTCGGTCAGAGCTCTCTTGGCTAAGCCATCAGCCATAAAGTTGTTATCTCTACTATTCCAGATGAAATATACTTTCCCCGGAATGGTTCGAATGATTTCCTCAACCCGATTAAATAATGGAATTATTCCTTTGTTCTTGACTTTATATTTTTTGTTTAACTGTTTAACTACTAATTGGCTATCACAATACACATCTATTCTCTCCGAGTTTATTTTTTTTACCTCTTCCAATCCTCTAATTAAGGCTTTGTATTCAGCAATATTATTAGTTCCATAGCCAATCGCTTCACTTATTTTTTTAAATAATTTTCCATTTTTATATATTACTATCCCGATACCCATATTCCCCGGATTGGGATTACAGGCACCATCTACTTTCATCAATATCTTAGGCATATTTCCCAACTCCTTTATCAAAATCACTTTTCAATATTTTTTTGATTAACTCTATTACTTCTTGTGGTTTTTTAGCGTAGATTAATTGTTTCTCTTCTTCATAATTTTTAAACAAAGGACCTAAATCAAAATTTAAAGAAATCACTTTTTTCCCAATATTTAGAGCCAAAGCAATCTCTGAAATAGTCCCGGTTCTCCCAGGAAGAGCCACTACCACTTGGCTGGTTAAAACGTTGATGTAATTCCGGGCAAAACCCATCCCGGTCAATATGGGAATGTCGATATATTCAGAAGCCCATGCAGGGTCATTGCCTGGCAAAATACCAATAGTTAACCCGCCGTTTTCTTTCGCCCCTCGAGCTGAGGCTTCCATAATTCCGGAAGCTCTCCCTCCGTTCAACAAAATCCACCCTTCTTTAGCAATTAGACCGCCTAAGCGGCGAGCATCTTCATAGTCACCGGCATTAACTATTTCTCCTCCGCCCATAACTCCGATAATAATTTTACGAATAATAATCCCCTTCTCTCTTTTTTAAATTTAATATAGTAATAATATAATAAATTTCAAATAATTATTTATCAACCAGGATAATAACGTGACATAACCCCTCTTTTTGTAGTAAAATATTAGTGGTAATATTATATATTAAAATATTTTTTTTGTCACATGTATATAAGATAGTGAATAGTCGTTAGTGAATAGTGAATAGTTAAGAAAGAAAAACAAGAAGATAGGATACAGAAATCGGAATAATAAGTATCTTATGAATCGTATCTAGAAAAGATAAAGGCGAAATACAAAGGGCAGAATAATTTCGTATTGGCTATAGATTATTCATAAATTTTTTTGGAGAAAAATTAAATTATTTTTTCGATACAAATAGGAGTAGAAATGGATATGGATGAAAGAATTAAGTACGCCTTTGAACATACTAAAATATTAAGAAGACCCAAACAGTTAATATCCACCTTTGGTTCTTCGGTAATTCATTATTATGTGCTAACCGAACCGGTATATTCTGAATTTACCAAGGATAATTTAGAAACTGTGGTAAGGGAAGGAAAAGTCAGTTGGTATCAACCAAAATTGCTTACTCCTACTTATATGTTTAGGATAGAAGGGTTTAGCAGAGAAGCTAAAAACGCATTTGAAACCCTGGCCATCCAATATCCTGATTTAGCAGGAATTCTTTATAAATTTAAAGTTAACAAAGAACTCGACGAAATGAATTTCGTTTCCGGTCCTTTGTTAACCGTAGCAGAAAATATCAATAATGAAATAACCAAAAAAGGAGATTCCCTTTGTGCTGTCATTAAAGGCGTAGCCGGCCTATGGGATGTATCTCTTTCAAAGTTTATTTTAGACATGATGGCGAGAAGTGTGTATTCGGCTCAGATACCTGATTTTACAAGTAAAGGATTTTTAGGTATAAACCAGATTGGTCAGGCTACTATCACTAAAGATAGGCACGGTGTTCCGGTGGCTGCCCGAGAAGAGATAGAAAGATTATTTAAATTAGTAAAAAAAGGAGAACTTGAACCGGTTAAATTAAAAGAAGAACTGGATAACTGGGGATTATTCGAACAGTACCAGGATAGATTCTTTAGTCTTTTTAAAAGGAGAAGATAAAGTGACAAACAAAATTAAAAGTGCTTTAGAAATTGCTTTGGAAAAAGTAAATAAAATTAGTAAATTAACACCGGAAGAAAGAGAAAAAATAAAAGATCATGAAAAAATTAAATCTTTGTTGGCCAAATTTTATAAAGGCCGCTTAACCTCTAATGGTTTATGGAAAAAATTAAAAGGAATTAACCATTCTTTATTAAAAGATGCTCAAATCATGTTAATAAACTCTCTAAGTTTCAAAAATTCTTCTCACGATTTTAATTTAAGAAAAGATGGGATTTTAGCTATTGAAACTCTTAAGAAAGATCAAAATATTTCTATAATTGAATCACTTTTAAACGAAATCAATTTACTCCAAAAAGAATATACAAAAATCATAGAAAATATTGCAAATAATTTAAAAGCTGAAATAGAAAAAAATCCCCAATCAAGGATAAAGACAATTAAACAAGGTGAAAAAATAATTGTTATACATTTGAGTGTAGAAGAAGCTTTAAATGAAAATCCCCAATGGAAAAAATTCTTAACCGCGCACGAAGAAGAATATAACCAAAAGTTTGGAAAGATAATAGAAAAATTGAAAGAGGAAATAAGATAGACTTTTATCAACCCTAACTAAGCTATATTTATCTTTTCCTTCTTTTTCCCACTAAGATATAAAATATACATAAATAAAGTAGCCACTAAACTTAAAAAGAAAATCATGGGCCAAATATTATTAATTCCATATTTTCTTATATAGTCTCCGCTAATTAACGGCCCAAGGGCAAACCCTGCTCCCATTATAACCGGTATAACCGCGTTAAATCTCCCCCGATGAGACATCGGAGTATGATTTGCAATATAAACATTTGTATTGGTAGTGACTAATATTTCTCCTATACTCCAGATTACCGTGGACAACAATAACCAGGATAAACGGGTTATAAAGAATATCATGCCAAATCCTATAGCGTATAATACTCCGGCTAAAGTTACATTAAGCACTGGTTTTATTTTATGAATAAGGCTTATTATAATTATGGTCAGACAGGATACTACAAGAGCATTAGTGGTCATAATTACACCAAACATCTTAGGACCCTTGTCTCCAAATAGCTCAACAACTTGAATGGGAATGCTAAAAGTTGTTTGGGCATAAACAAAGCTATAAATTAAGGATATCAGGGTAAATAATAAAAGCTTAGGTCTTTTCCATAAAACCTGCCACAAATTACCCTTTTCGGCTCTTTCATAATTATTTTCCAGCTTAAAGCTCTCTTCTATCTTTTCTTTTGAGGGAAGAGTCTCTTTAACAAATAGATAGACCAAAGTTAAAGAAGCAAATGTAGTTGCAGCATCTCCTAAAAATATCCACATTAAATAATTATTATAGAGAAATCCGGCAATTAATGGTCCAACAGCAAAACCGATATTACCACCTAAATACAGAAGAGAGAAGGCAGCTTTTCGGTTGCTCGGATTGGTTAAATCTGTGGTCATAGCTGTGCTGGCTGGTTGAGCTGCCCCATGAAAAAATGCGGATAAAATCAATAACCTGGGAATTAAAAATGGATTATTTAAAAATGCGCAAGGTATAAGGCAAATTGCTGCCAGACCCTGAAATAAAAGAAGGATTTTCTTTCTTCCTAACCAGTCAGCTAATCTTCCTCCTACTAATAAGCCCGGGGCATGAGCTGCAATGGCAAGCATTACCAGATAACCTGCTTCCCCTTCATCCATTGATAGAGTTTTAGTTAAATATATAGTTAAAAAAGGGTAGACAAAAGCCCCCATAGAGTTTACCATTCGGGCAAAGAATAATATATAGATACTGTTGGGTAACCTGGTATAATGATTTAGCATTTTTGGTAATTTCATATTATTGCTTTATTTTTTTATCCTCTGTTTTATTGCTTTAAAGACAAAATCGGGCTTTGCCCTTCCTTTGGTGTAACGCATAACCTGACCCACTAAATAATTTAGAGCCTTTTCTTTCCCTTGGTTAAAATCATCTACCGATTTGGGGTTTTCCTTAATCACCTTATCTATTACTTC
Organism: Candidatus Caldatribacteriota bacterium; assembly: GCA_034660595.1. GTDB lineage: Bacteria > Atribacterota > Phoenicimicrobiia > Phoenicimicrobiales > Phoenicimicrobiaceae > Sediminicultor. The sequence goes on along the minus strand of JAYEJO010000135.1, from coordinate 21,800 downwards.
AAATAATTCATTTTCATTAGTAATCTGAGTAATTCCACTTTCTTTCACAATTTGAGAGGCGTCTTTCCCGGTTTTAAACATCTTTTCAAATACATTTTTAGCCATCTTGCCACTAATTACTCCCTCATCTATTAATTTCAACATCCCAACTAATTTTTCAGGAGAAATGGGGGATTCATGCATCTCTATCTTCTTCTCATTTAAATAATGTATTAATTCTCCCATAATCCAATTACTTAAAACTTTTCTATTGGAATATGAGGAAGCAGCCTTTTCGTAATAATCACCCAATGCTTTACTCGAAGTTAATATTTCTGCATCATATTTGGGAATTTGATAATCTTTAATAAATCGCTTACTTCTTGCTTCGGGTAATTCAGGAAGGTTTTTCCTGATCTCGTCAATCATTTTTAAATCTACCTTAAGAGGCAGGAGGTCCGGTTCGGGGAAATAACGATAATCATGGGCTTCTTCTTTACTCCGCATAGAGACAGTAATATTCTTTGATTCATCCCAGTGCCTGGTTTCCTGAACTACTTTTTCTCCCTCAGTCAGGAGCTTCTTTTGGCGATTCACCTCAAATTGCAAAGCTTTCTTGACTGCCTTAAAAGAATTCATATTCTTTATTTCTACCTTGGTACCTAAAGCACCGGTTTTCGCATCTCTAAGTGAAATATTGGCATCGCAACGCATCGAACCTTCTTCCATATTTCCATCACATACTCCCAGATGCTGGACTATACTTCTTAATTTTACCAGAAATATTTGAGCTTCTTCGGGAGAGCAAAAATCAGGCTCAGTTACAATCTCCGCCAGAGGAATTCCGCAACGGTTATAATCTGCCAGAGAGTAAGACGAGAAAGTAATGTCCCCTTCATGAACCAGTTTACCTGCATCTTCCTCTAGGTGAACCCGGGTAATTCTAATCTTTCGCTTTTCTTTACTTTCAGGGAGGGAAATCTCCATATACCCATTTATCCCTAAAGGAGTATCATATTGAGAAATCTGATAGGCTTTGGGCAAATCGGGGTAAAAATAGTTTTTTCGGTGAAATCTGCTCACCTGATTAATTTTGCAATTTAAAGCCACTGAAGTCCTTACGGCAAATTCTAATACTTTTTTATTAAGCACGGGGAGTGAACCGGGTAAACCCAAACACACCGGACAGGTATTGGTATTGGGCTCTTTACCGATATAATCAGTACTGCACTGACAAAATATTTTTGTTTTAGTCATTAATTGAATATGAATTTCTAGACCGATTACTACTTCTTCTTTCATTCTGTCGCCTCCTTAACTTTGGTCAAATTTATCTCTGGTTTCTTTTTTTCTATCCCACAATTTTGTTCAAAGTTAAAGGCTGCCCGAATTATAGTTTCTTCATCGAATGGCTTTCCGATAATTTGCAAACCTATAGGTAGATTATTTTTACTATATCCACAATTAAGAGAGATAGCTGGAACACCGGCTAAATTAATAGGTAGAGTATATATATCAGTTAAATACATGGTCAAAGGATCAGCAATCTTCTCCTTAAGCTTAAAAGCAGGGGTGGGAGAAGTAGGGGTAATAAGGATATCGTATTTTTTAAAAGCTTTATCGAAATCCTTTTTAATCAAAGTCCGGACTTTTTGAGCTTTTAAGTAATATGCATCATAATATCCTGAACTTAAGGCATAGGTCCCCAGCATAATTCTTCTTTTTACCTCACTTCCAAAACCTTCACTTCTGGTCCTCTGATACATGGAGGACAGATCTTCGTAATCTTCTACCCTGTAACCATATTGAACACCATCATAACGAGCTAAATTAGAACTTGCTTCCGCAGTAGCAATCAAGTAATAAGTGGGCAGAGAATATTCTGTGTGGGGTAATGATGTTTCTTCAATCTTTGCTTCTAATTTTTCAAATATTTTCAAAGCTTTATCCACGGCATCCTTAACTTCCGGGTCTATTCCTTCGATGAAATACTCCTTAGGAACACCTATTTTTAAATCTTTTATTCCTGCCTGGCAGGATTTTAGATAATCAGGAACTTCTAAATTTACGGAAGTGGAATCCATATTATCATGTCCGCTTATCACTTTCATTATTAGAGCACAATCGGTTACATCTTTGGTAATAGAACCTACCTGATCCAAAGATGAAGCATAGGCAATTAGCCCATATCTGGAAACCCTTCCGTAAGTGGGCTTTAACCCCACCATTCCACAAAGAGAAGCAGGTAGGCGAATAGAGCCACCAGTATCTGTGCCTAACGCAACCAGAGTTTCATCAGCTGCCACAGCCGCAGCAGAACCACCACTGGAACCACCAGGCACCCTTTCTAAATCCCAGGGATTACGAGTAGAACCAAATGCTGAATTTTCATTTGAGGAGCCCATGGCAAATTCATCCATATTGGTTTTTCCTATTATTATTGCTCCCGCTTCTTTTAATCTATTAATTACCGTAGCATTGTAAGGCGGGATAAAGCCTTTTAATATTTTAGAGCCACAGGTAGTCTCCGTTCCCCGGGTAGCTATTATATCCTTTACAGCAACCGCCACACCGGCTAAAGGAGGATTTTTTTCTCTATTTTTCACTTTTATATCTATTTCTTTAGCTTGTTTTAAGGCTTCTTCCCGGTCAGTAACTAGAAAGGCTTTGATCAGATTGTCTACTCTATCTATCTGATTAAAAATATCCTGCATAACTTCATAAGCAGTTATTTTATTTTTTTTAATTAAGTTTATGGCTTCGTGAGCAGTTAATTGGTTTAAGGTCAATTATCTTTCCTCCTTTAATTAGTCGTTAGTGAATAGTCGTTAGTATAAATACAAGTTTTCAGTATGTAACTAAAAATTTAAAACTTTTTTCGTATAATATATATTATTTACGGATTCGATGAATCGAATCCCTGCATTTGGCATTCCCACATCTTCTCTGCTGCCCAGTGAAATCTAATTGTATCTTTCGTATTTCTTATCCGTTAATCTTGCCCGCAATTATTCCCCGCATTCCTTAATTTTGAGTTTTGAATTATGGTTTTACGCTTTTCGCTTTTAGCTTTTCGCTCTACAATATTCATCTATTACATTATTTTAGGAACTTTGAAATAGCCTTTTTTAACATACTTACTATTGGCAAGGACTTCGTCCTGGGGCAAAGAAGGTTTAACCTCATCTTCATTCAGCAGATTAGGCATGGAAATAACGTAAGCAGTAGGCTCAACCTTTTCAGTATCAAGTTCGTTTAACTTTTTAAAATAATCTAAAATTGAATTTAACTGGGAAGTAAATTCCTCTTTTTCTTCTTCATTAAATTCTAATTTAGCTAATTTAGCAACATATTCTACTTCTTTTTTAGTAATTATTTTTTCAGCCATGTGTTAACTATCCTCCAGAAAAAATTCGTATCTCGTATCTCGTGAATCGTATCTCGCTAAGAATTAGTTAGTTGGTTAGTTAGTTACCTGGTTAACTAGTTAAGAAAATAAAGGGGGAAACCAGGAACCAGAATAAATTTGTGGCGTATTGCCATATGCCTTATAGTGTATAGATTTTTGTCATTGCGAGGAACAAAGTGACGAAGCAATCTCGCAATGACTATATACTATAAACTAAATTAACTGGTTAACTGGCAAACTGGGTAACTGGGTAACTTTTTTCTTTACTTCGTGATTAGTTTCTTGAATTCTTCTTCATTAATTATAGGTACGCCTAATTCTTGGGCTTTTTGGTATTTAGACCCCGGATCTTCACCGGCTACAACATAATCGGTTTTTTTGCTTACACTGCCGGTAACTCGGCCCCCCAGTTCACTGATTATTTCTTTAGCCTGAGTACGCGTAAAATCCTTTAAAGTGCCGGTTAAAACAAATTGCTTTCCGGCTAATATCTGGGTTACTTTTTCCTTTCTCATCTCTTCTTCTTGACCAAAATTCAAACCAGCCCTTCTTAATTTTTCAATAATAGCTAAATTTTCCTTTTCTTTAAAGAAAAGAATTATACTTTCTGCAATCTTGGGACCAATTTCATTAATCTCGATTAATTCTTCTAAATTAACTTTTTTAAATTTATCCAAAGCAGGGTAATATCTGGTAATAACTTCTGCAGTGTGAACTCCCACAAAACGTATCCCCAAACCGTAGATTAAATTGGCTAAAGTTTTTTTCTTGCTCTTTTTGATAGCATCTAATAGATTATCTGCAGATTTTTCAGCCATCCGCTCAATGGAGATTAAATCATCTCTTTTTAAAAAATACAAATCTGAAATATCTTTAATTAGTCCTTTTTCTACTAACTGGTCAATTATGGCAGGACCCAATCCCTCAATATCCATAGCATTTCGAGAGGCAAAATGCCTTATTCTTTCCTTTACCTGAGCTGGACAGATAAGGCTGTTGCATCGGGAAACTACCTCACCTTCCGGTCTGAATACCCTTGCCCCACATACCGGACATTGATTGGGCATAACAAATTCCCTTTCCTTACCAGTTCTTTTCTCCTTAATTACTTTTACCACTTCAGGGATTACTTCTCCGGCTTTTTGAACTAAGACAGTATCTCCAATTCGAATATCTTTTCTCTTAATTTCATCCTCATTATGCAAAGTTGCTCTCTGCACCACCGAACCGGATATCCTAACCGGATCAAGTATAGCCACCGGGGTGAGTGCTCCTGTTCTCCCTACCTGAACGATAATATTCTGAACTTTTGTGGTTACTTGTTGGGCAGGAAATTTATAAGCAATAGCCCAGCGGGGGTTTCGGGTAGTCGATCCCATTTCTTCTCTCATCCTTAAGGAATTAACCTTGATTACCATACCGTCAATCTCGTAATCCAATTCTTCTTTTTTTTCTATCCATTTCTGGCAGTAATTTATAGCTTCCTCGATATCCTGACAGAGTTTTATATAAGGGTTTACTTTAAATCCAATCTTTTTTAAATAATTTAAAACTTCCATATGGGTATTTAGGTTATTTCCCTCCGGAAAAGTTGCTCTATAAATAAAAGTATCTAGGTGTCTTTGGGCAGTTATTCGAGGGTCGAGCTGCCTTACTGAACCAGCTGCTGCATTTCGCGGATTCGCAAATAGACTCTCGCCTTTTTTAATTCTTTCTTCATTTAACTTCTTAAAATCACTCTTCTTCATATATACTTCCCCGTATGCTTCGATACGAGGAGATATATTTTCACCGAACAATTTTAAGGGAATAGTTTTAATGGTTCTAAGATTAGAAGTAATTTCTTCTCCGGTTACCCCATCCCCCCGGGTTGCTCCTCTTATAAAGATACCGTTTTCGTAGACTAAAGCAACCGCCAGTCCGTCAATCTTTAACTCTACTACATATTCTAATTTCTGTTGAGGAATTAGTTTTTTTATCCTCTGGTCAAAAGCTTGTAGTTCTTCAGTCGAAAAGGCATTCGCCAGACTTAACATAGGAGCAATATGCTTTACTGTGGTAAATTCCGAAACCGGTTCTATTCCCACTCTCTGAGTGGGAGAAGAAGGGGTAATATATTGGGGGTATTTTTCTTCTAATTCTATTAAGTCCCTCATTAATTGATCGTATTCAACATCGGAAACAGTTGGATTATCCAAAACATAATAGCGGTAATTATGATATCTAATCTTTTCCCTTAATTCCTCTATTTTTTTTATAATATTATTATGATTATCAGAATTGGAAATCATCTTTTTCCTCCAACAAACCAATCAAGAACTGCTTTATAAGGAATCGCCTATTGTTATATTATAATACAATTAAGTATATACTAAAAGCTTATTAAAACACAATCATATTTTATTCGTATCGCGAATCGAGTATTGCGTAAAGATAAAGAAAAGATTCAGAAATAAAATTTATCATTCTACTTTATCCGGTATAAAACCTCTAAATTGAGCATTGTAAAGCTTGGTATATAATCCATCTCTGGCAATAAGCTCATCATGATTACCCTTCTCTTTAATTCCTTCATCGGTTAAAACCACTATCTGGTTAGCATTTTTAATAGTAGAAAGCCGGTGGGCAATTACCAGTACCGTTCTGCCAACGGTTAACTTTTCCAAAGCTTGTTGTATTATAATTT
>JAYEJO010000135.1:0-15626 GCA_034660595.1 Candidatus Caldatribacteriota bacterium | reverse complement strand
TCTTTAATTCCTTCATCGGTTAAAACCACTATCTGGTTAGCATTTTTAATAGTAGAAAGCCGGTGGGCAATTACCAGTACCGTTCTGCCAACGGTTAACTTTTCCAAAGCTTGTTGTATTATAATTTCTGCTTCACTATCTAAAGCTGAGGTAGCTTCATCAAGTATGAGTATGGCAGGATTCTTTAAAAATGCTCTGGCGAGAGAGATTCTCTGTTTTTGACCACCCGAAAGCTTTATCCCTTTTTCTCCTATATAGCTATCATATCCTTCGGGCAAGCTTATAATAAAATCATGAATGTTAGCATCTTTAGCTGCTTTTACCACTTCTTCATCTTCGGCATCGGGTTTTCCATATAATATATTTTCCTTTATTGTCCCGGTAAACAAAAATATATCCTGCTGAACCAGGCCAATATTCTCCCTTAGAGATTTTATTTTTATATCTTTTATATTAATACCATCAATTAATATTTCACCCTTATTAACTTCATAAAATCTGGGGATTAACTGGCAAAGGGTGGTTTTCCCGCCACCGGATGGGCCTACTAATGCCATTGTTTCTCCCGGCATTATTGTAAGATTTATATTTGATAAAACAAATTTTTCCTCGCTATATTTAAAAGCAACATTTTTAAACTCAATTTTCCCCTTTACTTCTTTTAAAGTAACAGTATCTTCTTTGTCTATTATAGAAGGTTTCACTTTCATAATTTCCACAAATCGTTCAAAACCAGTCATACCATTTTGAAATTGCTGGGTAAAATTGGTGAGTTTTCTAATCGGCTGGAGAAAGAAATTTATATACAAAAGATAAGCAACTAAATCCCCGATATTTATATATCCCCGATATACAAAAAATCCTCCAACACTTAGGGTGATAATGTTTAAGATATTTGATAAAAAGAATATCCCGGCAAAGAACTCTGCCATTGCTTTATAAGCAAATTCTCTCGAACTATTAAATTCTCTATTACCCTCGTTAAATTTTTCAATTTCATATTCTTCGTTTGTAAATGATTTTGCGACCCGTATGCCGGATATACTGTTTTCTAATTGTGCGTTAACATTGGCTATTCTTTTGCGGACTGATCTAAAAGCAGCTGTCATTTTTTTTCTTTTTAAAGTTGCATACCAGATTAACAACGGCAAAAAACTATATATAATTAGAGTGAGTCTCCATTCTATAATGGTAAGAATAATAAATGAACCTATAAGCATTACCAGGGATATAAATAAATCTTCTGGTCCATGATGGGCTAATTCAGATATCTCTCTTAGGTCGTTTACTATTCGGGACATTATGTGTCCGGTTTTTATATTATCAAAATAATCAAAAGATAGGGTTTGCAAATGCTCAAAGAGGTCTCTTCTCATGTCCCTCTCCATTCTAGTTCCTACAATATGTCCCCAGTAATCTACAATATAATTTAAAACTGCCCTAATCACAGCGAGTATCAACAGTGCTATAATAAATATATAAAATATTCTTAATTTACCATTAGGGATAATATCATTAATAAATTGCCTGGTAATCAAGGGGAAAACTAAATCAATGGCGGCTATTAGAAAAGCACAACTCATGTCTAGTGAAAATAGCTTCCAGTACGGCTTATAATAAGATATAAATTTTTTTAGCATTATTTTTCCTCTTCATTAGTTCAATTAATCTAATATATTTTTTTAAATTCCTTACTATCTGATTAACTTGTAAATTCTATCACTTTAAAAAACGTTTTTCAAATGTAACGGCCTATATTCGTATCGCGTATTGCGTATCGAGTATCGCGTGAAGAAAAAGAGCGAAAAAAAAGATTGGAAAAACAAAAGCGATAACTATTCTTTTCTTTCTCAAAGTATCCCACTAAAGTTTACGCTAACGGCATTAAAAATTATCCCTAAAAATTCTCTTTACTTTGATTTTAAAAAATGATAAACTTTGATTTACATGTTACAATTCAAATATATATTTTGGAAGGAGTTTTTTAATGAATAAACCAATGAACATTTTTAGAACTGCAGCTATTTTAACTTTATGCCTCTTAGCTTTTTTTATTTTTAATCCCTCTTCTATTTTAGCTGATGAAGGGACATCAACTACCGAAACAAATCCAGAAGTAGTTGAATCTATTTTACCTCCCGAAACAATAGTAGCTTCTTTTGGCGTACAAACTATTACACTGGGTGAATTTAATCAGCTATGGGAGCAGGTTCCGGAAGAGTACAAACTACAGCTTGACAAGAGTATGGTACTCGACCAGATGATATCAGAAAAACTGCTAATTCAAGAAGCAAAAGATATGGGTTTAGAAAATGATAATGATGTATTAGAACAGATTAAAAAAATGACTGAACAAATATTGGTTCAGGTCCTAATAGAAAGAGAAATACTAGATAAAGTAAAGGTTAACGATGAAGATATCTCAGAGTACTATGAACAAAACAAGGAAAGCTTTGCTGAAAAAGAGCAAGTCTACTTATATAATATTTTATTAGAAACCGAGGAAGAGGCTCAAGACATTCTGGAACAATTGAAGGCAGGAGGAGATTTTAGCGAAATTGCCAAAGAAAAATCTACCGGCCCCAGTGCTGCACAGGGTGGAGATTTAGGATATTTGACCAAAGGTACAATAATCCCAGAAATTGAAGATGTCGTCTTTGCCTTAGAGGTAGAACAATTGAGCGAAGTAATTAAGACTGATTTCGGTTTTCATATTTTAAAAATTACCGAGAAAATACCAGAAACCGTTAAAGCTCTTGAAGAGGTTAAAGAGGATATTATTCAAACCTTACTACCTACCAAACAAAAAGAAGCTTTTGAAAATCTCTTAGAAGAACTAAAGGGAAAAGCAGAAATCGAAATAAATGAAGAGGCATTAAAATAGTATCGCGTATCGAGTATATAGTATATAGTGAAGGAAAGGAAAGAGAAAAAAGTAGGGGGTGTAGGGGCGTATTGAATACGCCCCGATAGCAGGTAGCGTAGAGCGTATACAACTGGTTATTTGGTTAGTTGGTTACCTGGTTAGCTAGTTTAAAAATCAGAAGCCAGAAGATAAGGTGGTATTGAGTATCGAGTATTGCGCATTGCGCATTATAGCGGATAGTACAACGGGGCGGATTCATCTGCCCCGTTTTTTTTAAGTATTATACATTGGATATTGAGTTCAACGTATCATTCCTTACAAAAAATCACAAACAGGGATAATTAAATAAAAAAGATGGATTCCCGCTTCCGCGGGAATGACAGAAAGATTATTGCTATATTTTTTCGTTTCGCGGCAAATAGATACAAGGTAATCTGCCCCTACTACTAACGACTATTCACTATTCACTAACGACTATTTATTATACTTTTTCCAGCGGTGCAAAATTCATCGATAATTTCTTTAGTCCCACTCTTTCAAAATCCACAGTTATAAAAATATCATTTTCAGTATCAATTTTATTTAATATAATCCCTAATCCCCAATCCACATGTCTTATTTTATCTCCCACTGCTACCTCTATTTTATTTCTTCTATTATCAAGTGAAGGAATTTCTTCCCCTTTTTCTATGTCTGCTTTTTCTTGAAGATGTTTGGGAATCTCAGAAATAAATCGTGAAACACTATTAAATAAAGTATTACCATTCAAATTTCTTCTCCAGGCATAAGTCAAATATAACCTTTCTTTAGCCCTGGTCATCCCCACATAACACAACCTTCTTTCTTCTTCTAATTCTTCCCTGCTATTCAAGGAACGAGAATGAGGAAATATACCTTCCTCAAACCCGGTAATAAAAACCACCGGAAATTCTAAACCCTTGGAACTATGCAGGGTCATAACTGTAACTACATCCTCTTCTCCTTTGTAAAGATCAATATCCGTAATTAAAGCAACGTACTCTAAGAAGGCAGTTAAAGATTTATCTTCGTTGTTCTCTTCAAACTCTTGTACTGCCAGGATCAATTCCTTTATATTTTCGATTTTGCTTTGAGCTTTGAATTCTCCTTCTTTTTTTAGTTCTTCATAGTAATTGATTTTTTTTATTAACTCTATGAGCAGTTCGCTCCCCTTGATTTCTTTTTTCTTTTTGTTAAGTTCATCAATCAGTGAAGTAAATTTGTTTATTGCTTCTTTCCTGTCTCCAGATATTTTTATTACTCTTAATCCCTGTTTTAAAGCCTGGTAAAAATTTAAATTATTTTTTCTGGCTAATTCTTCTATTTTACTTAAAGTAATCTTGCCTATACCTAATTTAGTATTATTAATAATCCTTAAAAAACTTACTCTATCTTTTTGATCATGAATAAGACGCAGATAAGCCAGAATATCTTTTATTTCCTTTCTTTCGTAAAATCTTAATCCTCCTACTACCCGAAAAGGAATACCCTGTTTATTAAAAACCTCTTCAAAGGCTCTCGATTGCGCATTAGTCCGGTATAAAATGGCAAAATCTTTAAAAGCTTTAACTTTTTCTTTATTCAATTTTATAATTTCCTGACTTACAAATACTGCTTCATCGAGAGCGCTAACTGCCTCATAACACTTAATATTTCCCCCACCTTCTTTATCAGTCCATAGTTCCTTTTCCTTACGATTTCTGTTATGTTTTATCAGATTCGTAGCTCCTTCTAATATAACTTTAGTAGACCGATAATTCTGTTCTAATTTAATTACTCTACTTTGAGGAAAATCTTGTTCAAATCTTAAAATATTGCTCAAATCCGCTCCTCTAAATTTATAAATGCTCTGGTCGGGATCCCCCACTACAAATAAATTATTATATTTTTCCGAAAGTAGTTTTACTAACTGATATTGACCAAAATTTATATCCTGATATTCATCTACTAAGATAAATCTAAATTTATTCTGATAATTTTCTAAAATTTTGGGTCTTTCTTTAAAGAGTTTCACAGTTAATAAAATCAAATCGTTAAAATCCAGAGCGTTATTTTCAAATAATTCTTCCTGATATTGTGTGTACACCTTAGCTACAATTTTTTTGAAATAGTTCAGAGCATTATACTCAAACAATTCTGGGTCTTCTAAATTATTTTTAGCTTTATCTATTATAGATGAAATAATATTAGGGCTATATTTTTTATCATCTAAATCGAGGGTCTTAAGACATCTTCTTATCATACTAAGCTGATCGCCTTTATCATAAATAACAAAATTTTTATCGTAACCCAGGACGTCTATCTCCTGGCGTAAAATCCGTGCACAGATAGAATGAAAAGTCCCCATCCATAAGCCTTTCATCATATTTCTATCAGAAAAATCTTTACTTATAAATTCAATTCTATCTTTCATCTCTTGAGCAGCTTTATTGGTAAAGGTAACAGCTAATATATTTCCGGGATTTATCCTTTTTTGAAAAATTAAATAAGCAATCCTATGGGTCAGGACTTTTGTTTTTCCACTACCTGCACCGGCAATTACTAATATGGGAGCTTCTGTAGCTTTAACCGCTTCTTGTTGTCTCGAATTTAAATTATCTAATATCTTCATTTTTTTCTTCTACAACTCCTGTTATAATATTCATAATAATTGATTACACAGATTACATTTAGATTACACCGATAAGATAAAAGCATTTGTGTAATCTTTCTACTAATCTGGGAAATCAGATTTCTCTAATATATTTAATTTTTTAAATTTTTCTTTTAGAGTTATCATATGATTCCCATTCCAAAAAATCTTTCCGCAATTAAGACATCTTTTAAACCAATAGCCTCTCCCACAGACATCTAAGGGGATTTCTCCCGTAACTTCCTCTTCCTGAACTTCTTGCAAGATATTATTACAATTCGAGCATCTACTAAATAGACTCTCTTTATTTACTTTTAATTTCAATTCTTTAATAATCTGTTCTAATTGCCTGTCAAGATCGTCTTTATCAAGATAAAAAATCCAGGGTAATTTTCTTAAAAACTTTACCCTGGATAACAAAATTCTATACTCTCTTTTAGTCAGATTAATAACTGATACATAATCCTCATTTTGAAAATACAGGACATCAAAACCTAAAATCCTGAGCAAAATTGCTAATTTTTGCAATTTGTAAACTACGAAGCGTTTATCTTTCATAAGCCTAAGTTGGGGGATTTCACCTCCCCCTGGATTTTTTTGGATTCGGGTTTACCCGACCCAGCTTATTTTGCTGATTTTCTTTCACGAGTTCGATAAATCGAATCTCTACATCCTAAAATCGTAAAATATTTTCTATTCTGTCAAGTCCTTCTTTAATATCTTCTAAAGATGCGGCATAAGACAACCTTAGATATCCTTCTGCTTCAAATGCAATACCCGGAATTAAAGCAACCTCCGCTTCCTTTAAAATAAAATTAGAGAGATCAAATGAATTACTAATCTTCTTGCCATTATACTCAATACCTCTTTCCAATATTTTACTAACATTAGGAAAGGCATAAAAAGCTCCGGCTGGGGTAGGACAGGAAATACCTTCTATTTCATTTAGTCCTTTTATCATATATTTCCTTCGCTCATCGAATGCTTTTCTCATTCCTTCAATGGTATCTTGTTTCCCATTTAAAGCTTCCACGCTTGCTTTTTGAGCAATAGAATTGGGATTAGAGGTACTGTGCCCCTGAATTTTTGACATTCCTTTGATAATCTCTTCCGGACCTGCAGCGTAGCCAATTCTCCAGCCAGTCATAGCATAAGATTTGGATACACCATTTATAGTAATAATTTTTTCTTTTATGTCATCGCTTAAGGAAGCCACGCTTAAATGTTTTGCATTATCATAAATTAATTTTTCGTATATTTCATCACAGATACAGTAGATATTGTACTTTATGAGAAGCTGTGCTATCTTTTTTAATTCCTTTTGTTCATAGACAGCTCCGGTAGGATTATTGGGGGTATTTAAAATAAGTAATTTGCTTCGTGAAGTTATTTTTTCTTCAACCTGATTAGCAGATAATTTAAAGCCTTCCTCTTGATATGTATTAATAAAAACAGGAACAGCTCCCGCGAATTTAATCTGTTCTGTATAACTAACCCAGCAGGGAGTAGGTAACAATACCTCATCACCCGGGTTACATAGAGTTAATATGGCATTAAACAGGCACTGTTTTGCTCCGGTAGACACAATTATCTCTGAAGTTTTGTACTCTACCCCATTATCTTTCTTAAGTTTTTCTACTATAGCTTCTTTAAGCTCAATTATTCCTGAACTTGTAGTGTAATGGGTAAAACCTTCTCTAATAGCAGAAATAGCCTCTTCTCTAATATTTTCCGGAGTACCAAAGTCAGGCTCACCTGCTGCAAAACTGATTACTTTCTTCCCTTCCCGCTTCATTTTCAATGCTTGGGCAGTAATAGCCAAAGTCTGGGATGGATTTATATTTTTTACTCTTTCCGAAATAGTCATCTTTTATCTTCCTTTCTTTTAGATATAATCAAGCCAGCTTAAATATTTATCTTCTTTTCCTTTAGCGATATCGAAGAACTTCTTTTGAATATTTTCTGTTACAGGTCCACGCTTTCCTTCGCCAATCTGGTAATTATCAATCTCCCTAATAGGAGTAACTTCGGCGGCCGTGCCAGAAAAAAACACCTCATCTGATATATAAAGCTCATCTCGACAGATATATTTCTCTTGAATCTGGTAGCCCATATCCTTTGCAATTTTTATTATAGAATCTCGAGTAATTCCTTCTAGGACAGTAGCAGTGGGAGTGGTATAGATTACTCCATTTTTTATCCAAAATATATTCTCACCTGATCCCTCAGTTACAAATCCTCTTGTGTCTAACAAGATGGCTTCATCTACCCCTGCTTCAATTGCTTCCATCTTAGCAAATATAGAATTGACGTAATTCCCACAGATTTTAGCTTTTTGAGAGGTCGAATTTATATAACTTCGGGCATAACTCGAAATCTTAGTTTTAATCCCTTTAGCTAATGCTTCTTCGCCTAAGTAAGCACCCCATTCCCAAACAGCAATAGTACAATTAATCGGACATTTAAACGGGTTTACTCCCAATTGTTCAAAACCACGATAGACCAAAGGTCGAATATAACCACTTTTAAGTTTATTTGCTTTAATAGTATCTTTGATTGCCTGTCTGAATTCTTCTCTAGTATGGGGAATTTCCATTTTTAATATTTTTGCTGAATTAAACAAACGGTCAATATGTTCTTTTAATCTAAAAACTGCTGTCCCCCTCTCGGTCTCGTAAGCCCTTATTCCTTCAAATACTCCACTTCCATAATGCAGGGCATGAGTGCATACATGAACTTTTGCCTCATCCCAATCGACCATCTTCCCATCCATCCAGATTTTTTCAGCTTTCATTTTTACTTACCTCCTTCTCAAGACTAAGTTTAGAATAATTTTAGCACATTTTTACAATAATTACATAATATTAATTCGTATCTCATGTAAAATTCAGTGACAAGTAATGAGTAATATGTGATAAGCAATTGATTTCGAGTTCAATTTGCAAGTTTCAATTTTAAAAGAAATAAGTAGCTGCATATTGCATTAGTTAGTTAAGAAATAATAGATAAAAGTCAATAGTAAGCGAAAAACTAAAAGCGCAAAACGTAAAACTATAGCTCAAAATTTAAAATTTAACCATGTATTATTGTATATTAAGTTTTATGCATTTTATCCGGTGCATTATAACATAACGAAAATGAAAAACTAAAGAAGCAAAAACAGAACTTAAAATTTATAACCTATGAAAAGTTTTGAGTTTTGAATTATGGTTTTTCGCTTTTCGTTTTAAGCTTTTAATTTTAATGAGAAGCCAGAAGTCAGAATTTAGAACAATAAATTACTATTTACTTATTTATATCTAATTAAAATATTAAAGTTAACTTTAATATTTTAATAGTAAATACTAATCAAATGTTTTGTTCTAATTCTTCTAATTTTACTTTTTGCATTTTAAAACTATCACTATTAAGAATAATTTTAGCGGTTTTTTCTACTTTCTCTGGTAAACCGGTGGTGTAGTAATTTTCTTTACTTTTCCCTTCTTCTTTTGAGATTCCTTTTTGAATAAGAATTTCTTTTAAAGTTAATGCGGAGCTGACAGCGGGATCAATTAATGTTACTCCTGGGCCCATAATATCCGATATTACCTTTTTTAAAAAAGAATAGTGTGTACAACCTAATACCAAAGTGTCAATTTGCGCATCTTTTAAAGGTTTTAAATATTCTCGGGCAACTTCGTAGGTTTTAGGTGCAGTAAATTTACCGGCCTCAACTATAGAGACAAATTCGGGACAAAAATTAGAAAAAACTTTTATTTCGGGGGCAATTATTTTAATCTCTCTAGGATAAGCTTCATTTTTGGTAGTAAATTCGGTGGCAATAACTCCGATCCTTTTATTTGAAGTCTTCTTTATTGCATCCTGAACTGCTGGCTGGATAACGCCGATGATGGGAATAGAAAAATGTTCTCTTGCTTTTTTTAGGCTGGCAGCGGTAGCTGTATTACATGCTATAACACAAATTTTAATTTTTTTCTCTAAAAGGAAGTTAATTATCTGTAAAGTAAATTTAATAAGTTCTGATTGGTTTTTCTCGCCATAGGGTTGACGCTGATTATCAGCAAAATATTCAATATTTTCTCGGGGAAGCAATTTTTTAACTTCTTTAACTACCGATAAACCACCTAACCCCGAATCTAAAAAACCAATCGGTTGCTCTTTCATTTAAAACCCCTTTTCTTCATTACAAAAATATATAATTTCTCGTTTTTTGAATTCTTTCTAATAAGTAAAAACAGTATCGAGTATTGAGTATTGAGTCAAGAAAGCAAAAGAAAAGATAGAAAAATTAAATTTCTTCTTTCGCTCTAAGTACCCCACTAAAGTTTACATTAACAATAATATTATGATTTTAAACCAAAAAGCACACAAAATAGAATTATTATTCAACTCATTACTTGCCAAATACTCTGATAAATATTGGATCTATATTTTTTAAATAAGTCTGATAATCAAAGCATTTTTCTATCTCCGATTTTGTTAAATATTGACCTACCTCCTGGTCTTCCAATAAAAGTTCTTTAAATTCAGCTTCGCCCTGCCAAACCCGCATAGAAATTCCCTGCACCATCCGGTAAGCTTCCTCTCGGGAAAGTCCCTTTTCGGTAAGGTTCAACATTATTTTTTGAGAAAAGATCAAACCTTTGGTTTTTCCCAAATTTTCTTTCATTCGCTCGGGATAAACATTTAAATTAGAAATAAGATTAGTAAATTTTTGCAACATATAATCGATTAGAATATTGCTATCGGGAATAATAATCCGCTCTGCAGAAGAATGAGAAATGTCTCTCTCGTGCCATAGGTTTACATTTTCCAGAGCAGTCATTGCATTAGCTCTAACTACCCGGGAAAGTCCACAAATTCTCTCACAAATTATGGGATTCCTCTTGTGAGGCATAGCTGAAGAACCCTTCTGCCCGGCGGAAAATTTTTCCTCTACTTCATAGATTTCAGTCCTTTGTAGCCCCCTTATTTCAGTGGCAAACTTTTCTAAAGAACTGGCAATTACTGCTAAGGTACCCAAATAATAGGCATGTCGGTCTCTTTGAATAATTTGATTAGAAATCTTAGCTGGTTTTAGATTTAACTTCGTACAAACATATTCCTCGACATGGAGGTCAATGTGAGCAAAAGTGCCTACTGCCCCCGATATTTTACCATAACTTATTTCTTCCTGCGCCCTCTTTATCCTTTCAAAATTTCTCTGCATCTCGGAGAACCATAAAGCCATTTTAAATCCAAAAGTTATTGGCTCGGCATGAACACCATGGGTCCTTCCTACCATCAGAGTATATTTGTGCTCTAAAGCCTTTTCTTTTAACGCATTTATCAAATTATCAATATCTTTTATGATTATTTCGGCAGACTGTTTTAACATCAAGGCTAAAGAAGTATCTAATATATCAGAAGAGGTTAATCCCTGATGGAAATAACGGGAATACTCTCCTAAATTTTCCCCCACAGCAGTGGTAAAAGCTAGTACGTCGTGCCGGGTCACTTTTTCTATTTCCTGAATACGGTCTATAGAATATCTGGCATTTTTTCTGATATTTTCAATAGCTTCTTGGTCTATCTTTCCCAATTCAAATAAAGCTTCACAGACTAAAAGCTCTATTTTTAACCAGGTTTTATATTTATTTTCCTCTTCCCAGATATTTTTCATTGCCGGGAAGGAATATCTATCAATCATTATTGTCACCTCTTTATTTAGTTAGCTGGTTAGCTAGTTAATTGGTTAACTGGTTATTAAATACAAGATACAAGATACAAATTTACAGTTATCTTTATACAGCTAAAAACGTAAAACGAAAAACCATAATTGTTATTTAAGAATTCAGGAGCCAGTAGTCAGGAGTCAGAAGAATATAAAATAACTTAACAAGATAATATAACCTTATATTCTAAAATAATTCTGAATACTGGATTTTGTCTTCTGGTTTCTTAACCAGCTAACCAGGTAACCAACTAACTAGCTAACTTTTATTATTTATTTAAATACTTTTTCTCGAATAATAGTTTGACTTCTTTTGGGGCCTACGGATATTATAACTACTTTGGTTTTGACTAATTCTTCTATTCGGCTAATATATGCCTTTAATTGCTGGGGAAGGTCTTCGTATTTAGTTATCTGAGAAATATCTCCTTTCCACCCTTCCATTTCTTCGTATACCGGGATACAGTTCTCTAAGATCTCTAAATTAACCGGAAACTCTTTTATAATCTCTTCATTATACTTATAAGAAGTGCATATTTTGATTTTGTCAAAATCACTTAGGACATCTATCTTGGTTAAAACCATGCGATCCATCCCATTAATTCTGACTGCGTAGTTTACTAATACCGCATCGAACCAACCACATCTTCGAGGCCTTCCGGTAGTTGCTCCAAATTCTCCCCCTTTTTGACGGGTATATTCTTCCAATTTCCCCTGCATTTCCGTGGGAAAAGGACCTCTTCCTACTCTGGTTGTATAGGCTTTAGTTATTCCCATAACCCTGTTTATCTTAGTTGGACCTACACCTGTTCCAATACAGGCCCCACCGGCTATGGGATTAGAGGAAGTTACATAAGGAAAAGTCCCGTGGTCAATATCTAAGAGAGTCCCTTGAGCACCTTCAAATAATGTTTTTTTATTTTCATTAATTGCCTGATTTAGGTATAAGGAAACATCTGTCACATATTTTTTTAACAATTGACCATATTCCCTATATTTTTTTAAAATGTCCTTCTTTTCCTGATTAGATATTTTAAGCCCGTATAATTTTTTAAAAATAACATCCTTTTCGTTTAGATTATTCTCTAATTTTTTTGGTAATAACTTTTCATCGATCAAATCAATCATTCTTATCCCGGTGCGGGCAATTTTATCCGCATAGGCTGGACCAATACCTCTTTTGGTTGTACCTATTTTATCTTTCCCTCTTTTCATTTCTTTTATCTCGTCCAAGGTCTTATGGTAAGGCAAGACAACATGGGCTTTAAAATCTATGAATAAATTGTCATCGATTTCTATGTTTTTTTTCCTTAAATTTTCTATTTCCTGCAATAAAGATTCCGGATCTATCACTACACCACTCCCGATAAGACATTTTACCCCTTTATGTAAGATACCAGAAGGTATAAGATGAAAAATAAATTGTTTATCTCCCTTTACTACAGTATGACCCGCATTGCAGCCCCCTTGATATCTAACAATAATGTCTGCTTCCTCGGAAAGCAAATCGGTTATTTTACCTTTTCCTTCGTCTCCCCATTGGGAGCCAACTACTACTAATGTTGACATTTGTTTTTACCCATCATCCTTTCATATTTTCTAGATGTTATAATTTATTTATTATTTGCACTTCTTACCATATCAAGCGAAAAGCTTAAAGCGAAAAACACAAAACCATAATTCAAAACTCAAAACTTTTCTAAATAAAGTATGGCTTTTAGTATACATTGTTTTTATGATTTTACTTTTTGCTATTCTCTATCTTCTCTCTTTTCTTCACTAAATACTATTCACTATTCACTAACGACTATTCATTCCCATTCGATTGTTGCCGGTGGCTTTGAACTTATATCATAGACCACCCGGTTGATACCCTTGACTTCATTGATAACTCTGTTAGATATCTTTCCCAATACCTTATATGATATTTTAGCCCAATCAGCAGTCATACCATCACTACTATCTACAATCCTTAAGGCAAGAACAAACTCATAGGTTCGAATATCTCCCATCACCCCTACCGTTTTTATCGGGAGTAGAATACCAAAAGATTGCCAAACTTTTTTATATAAGACACTCTTTTTTATTTCCTGCTTAATTATCTCATCTGCTTCCCTTAAAATATCTAACCCTTCTTTTTCTACAGGACCAATTATTCTGATAGATAACCCCGGACCAGGGAAGGGTTGTCTCCAGATTACCTCTTCAGGAAATTTTAGCTTTTTTGCTACTTTTCTCACTTCATCCTTAAACAGATATTTTAAGGGCTCCAGGACCTTGAGTTTCATTTCATCAGGTAATCCACCTACATTGTGATGAGACTTAATCATTGAAGAAGGACCTTCTAAAGAAATGCTCTCTATCACATCGGGATAGAGGGTCCCTTGTAATAAATATTCCACCTTACCGATAACTTTTGCCTTCTCTTCAAATACTCGTATAAATTCTTCCCCAACAATCTTTCTCTTTAATTCAGGGTCACTTACACCTTTTAATTTCTCTAAAAATCTCTCAGAAGCATCAACATATATTAAATTAATTTTAAAATTATCTTTAAATCTTTTCTGTACTTCTTCTGCTTCTCCCTTTCTTAATAGGCCATTATTAATAAAAATACAATATAGCTGATCGCCAATAGCCTTGTGGGTCAATACTGCTGCTACCAATGAATCTATTCCTCCGCTTACTCCGGCTACCACTTTACCTTTTCCAACTTTTTCTTTAATCTCCTCTATAGATTGCTGTATAAAAGATTGTAAATTCCAACTAGACTTGCACTGGCATATCTTATAAAGGAAGTTTTTAAATATCTCTTTTCCTAAAGGTGTATGTGTGACTTCAGGGTGAAATTGGATTCCATAAATCTTATTTTTTCTATTTACTATGGCTGCAACTTTGGTATTTTCACTTTGAGCAATAACTTCAAAATTTGGAGGAATATTTTCTATTAAATCCTGGTGGCTCATCCAACAAGCAGCTTCTTTAGGAAATCCATAAAAAATACCCTCTTGATTATCCAAAATAACTTTAACACTGCCATATTCTGCCTGAGATGTTTTTGCCACTTTCCCTTCTGAAAATTGGGCTATTAACTGAGCACCATAACAAATTCCTAATATAGGTATACCTAATTTAAATATCTTTTTATCACACATTGGTGCTTGGTCTTCGTATACGCTTGCAGGACCTCCAGAGAGTATAATCCCTTTAGGCGGCTCCTTTTGTATTCTTTCCAAATCAACAGAATAAGGAAGTATTTCCGAATAAACCTTAGCTTCTCTTACCCTGCGGGCAATCAATTGAGTATATTGTGAACCAAAATCCAAGATAGCGATATAATCTCTCTTTTTTTCCTTTTTCAAATAAATCCCTCCAGTTTATGCTTTTTGGTTTATATGATGTATTCTATAAAATTTTAATAATCCCTCTGCATAAATTTAAATTATTAACAATAATAATTATAACATATCTTTAGTTGTTAGCCATAATAATATAAAATTTAAAATTTATAAAATTATTTTTTAAAAAAAGAAGGGTTTTTTAAATTTATGTAGTATAAAGTAATATAATAAAGTAATATAATTAGAAATAATATTAATTTTTAGGATACCATATAAATAATTCTCCCAATTAAATATAACAATCTGTATGAAGGTAGGGGGAGAAGTCTTTTCTTTTATAGAAAAGGAGCCGAAGGTGCACGATGCGTAATGCATTTAAACTCTCAGGCAAAAGGACCCTTACTGGACAGAACTCTGGAAAGTTTTTTAAAAACACCGAAGGGGTAATTTTCCATTGTCTACCAATAGAAAAAATCTCTCAGGTAAAAAGACAGGGTAGGAATATAATTCTGGTTATAATATATTCCTTTTCTGTCTTTTTTATTTATTTTTTTAAGGATAAATTATAAAAGCAAAAACACAAATAAAAAAGTTAAGGAGGCACCCAAATGAAATCAGATTTACAAATAGCTCAAGAAGCTAAATTAAAACCCATTACCGAAATTGCAGAATCTATCGGAATAAAAGAAGATGAATTAGACCTCTACGGTAAATACAAGGCTAAAGTCTCACCCGATATCTTAAAGAGGTTAAAAGATAGACCTCAAGGTAAATATATAGTGGTAACTGCCGTTACCCCTACCCCACTGGGTGAAGGTAAGACAGTAACTTCCATCGGGTTGGGCCAGGGTCTGGCTAAAATAGGTAAAAAAGTAGTTAACACCTTACGTGAACCCTCGATGGGTCCGGTCTTCGGGATAAAAGGAGGAGCAGCCGGGGGAGGATATGCCCAGGTAGTCCCCATGGAAGACTTAAACCTTCACTTTACCGGAGATATCCATGCCGTAGGAGCAGCCAATAACCTGCTCTGTGCCATGTTAGATACTCACCTGCAGA
>JAYEJO010000134.1:0-2156 GCA_034660595.1 Candidatus Caldatribacteriota bacterium | reverse complement strand
CGGGTCCGGGTCCTGGCTCATACGGCCACCTCGCACATCCGGCTACTACCACCATTATTCCTATCATCAACAAAATAATTATTGCTCTTTTTTTCAGGTTTATAATTCTCATAAAATCGCCCCTCTGCTTAAAAAGTTTACAAAAGGTGCCAGGCACCTTTTGTAAACTTTTAGTCTAATTTGATGCCGCTTCGGACATTTCCTTCAACTTCTAATCTTTCGCTGTCAATATAGAAGACGGCTTTATCGCCGGTTATCCATCTGCCACCAGCTTCTTCTATTCTTACTTTGCCTGTCAAGGTAATTTTCTGTTCCTTGTCATTATATACTGCTTTCTCGGCAGTTATAGTATAATCTTTCTTTAAAATCTTTACTTCCCCGGTGGCAGTCAAGTCTTTGGTTTCGGTAAAAATTTCCAGGTTGTTACAATTCCAGGTAATGTTATCCTCTTTGTCTTCTTTATCTTTTCGCTCTTGAATTAATATTATCTTTTCCTGAAAGATATATTTTTTATCATTAAGAAAAGCTTCAAGAATTTCTCCGGTAATGGTAATATCGCTCTGGACTAATTTTATCTCACCTTTTATATTACCAATTTTTTTATCCACATCAAAATCAGCTTCCTGAGCAATCAGAGTGATATCTTCCTGGGTAATAATGACATTGCCTTTAAAGACCATCTTATCGGTGCTTTTGTCATAAATCACATTATCGGCCTCTATATTTACCACCGATTCCTTTTTTTCTTCCTGGGCAGAAGCACAAAATGATAAAAGTATAATTAGAGATAAGCTAATAAATATTAATAAAAACCTATTAAAATGGAATTTTTTATAATTTTTCATTGTATGCGAAAACTCCTTTCTTCTGGAGAAATTTTCTACAGAAATTTACAACTTTTTCTACATCATTTAAAGCATTTCTTATATCCTCTTCGGTAAAATGCTGAAAAGGAATTCCTCCTGGTAAGCCATTGGGATATCTTGTAGGGATATAATAACGATCTAATCTTCTACACTCATTTAAAATTTCTGAAAACTCTGAGACATTAATCTTTATTTTTTCACAAAAATCAAATAAAGAATGTCCTATTACTATTCTTTCTCCCTGGGCATAAAGACAGGCTTTCATTGCTTTTTCTGCAGACTGTTGAGCCACAAAGCAGCCTTTATCTAAAAATTTCTTTTCCTCACTTAACCATCTCACAAATTCAAGGTCATCTTCTGATTGTGTAAACCATCTAAGAGCTTCCTGATTTGGGTCCTTCATAGATAACTTCTCCTTCTCTATTTATTCTTTCAATAAAGGGATTGCCTTCTTTAAGCATATTATAAAATTCTTCTGGCGTATAAGCAAGTATATCAAAAGCAATAGGGATATCCCACATAAGATAAAGTTCTTCTAATCTATCTAAAAATCTCTTTTTAGTTTTATAAACTACGATAATATCTGCATCGCTATATTTGTCTTCTTCGTCTCTGCACCAGGAACCGAATAAAATTATCTTTACTGGATTTAATTTTTTATATGAAGATACTACAGCTTTTTTTAATTCCTCTTTGTTCACCTTTATTCACCGTAATTAATATATAATTTAATGAATTAATGAATTATAAAAGTTACTTTTACATTTCCCTGTAATTCAAGCTTGTTTAGTTCAACATCACTTACGAGCCAGTCGGCGGTAATATTATTTTCTTTTACTATTAATTCCACCGGTTCCAGGCTGGCCAAGGTCTCCTCTTCAGAATCCCAGTAGAATCTATCTCCTCTTAAAATATCCCCTTCCTTGGTCTCGATAACTACATCACCCACTAATTCCATGCTCTTGCTTCCCATATCGGCAATGCATTTATTAAGCCGGATATCTAAATAGGGTTCATCATCTTTAAAGATAACTGCTTTTTTAATCTTTTCAAAGATAGTCCTTTTCCTATTTTCTGCTAAAGATATTTTGTCAGCTTCTATCTCCCATTCTTTTTTCCCGGCTTTCATTCCCACTACTGTACCTTTTTCTATTTTAACCGGAGCTTCATTTATTTCGATATCTTCTTCCTCAAATTCTTCAATCTCTTCTACGGTCTTACCTGTGTCCCCGTCTTTCCCCTTATTATAAATAAAATAAAAAGAAAGGGCTATAGCCAGAATTATTATTA
>JAYEJO010000133.1:26790-30065 GCA_034660595.1 Candidatus Caldatribacteriota bacterium | reverse complement strand
TTTTATTAAAAGCAGCCCGAGAGGAATTAGGGGAGAGAGTTACTGCGGTAACTGTAAAGTCAGAAATTCACCATCTTAGTGAGATAACTGATGCTAAGAAGATGGCGCAAAAATTTAAAGTGAAGCATCTGTTTATAGATATTGATATTTTATCGAATAAAGAATTTGTCAATAATCCTCCCGAGAGATGTTATATTTGCAAAAAAGAAATATTCAGCCGAATAAGTGAAATAGCCAAAGAACTTAATTTGAATTTTGTGGCAGACGGTTCTAACTACGATGACCTTAGCGATTATCGCCCGGGGATGAAAGCGGTTAGAGAATTAAAAATAAGGAGCCCCCTACAGGAAGCTCTTCTTACCAAAGACGACATCCGTCTTCTTTCTAAAGAAATGGATTTGCCCACCTGGGACAAGCCTTCTAATTCCTGTCTGGCTACCAGGATTCCTTATGGAGATGAGATAACTTTAGAGAAGTTGAAGAGGATAGAAGAGGCAGAAGATTTTATTCATAATTTAGGGATTAAACAGGTAAGAGTAAGGCACTATAATAATCTGGCAAAAATTGAAGCAAGAGAAGAAGATATGCTCTTATTAATGGAAGAAGATTTAAGAAAAAAGATAATCGATAAATTAAAAAAATTAGGATTTATTTATATTACCCTTGATTTGCAAGGATATCGAAGCGGGAGCATGAATGAAGAATTAAATGAGAAAGCCGAGGATTAATTAATGAATAAAAAAGAGATTGAGAAAATATTACAACAATTTAAATCCGGTCAGATAGAAATAAAAGAGGTCTTAGAGAAGTTAAAGCATTTTCCTTATGATGACCTGGGTTTTGCCAAAATAGATAGCCAGAGGCAATTGAGGAAAGGTTTCCCGGAAGTTATTTTTTGTCAGGGTAAAACTCTGGAACAGGTAACTAAAATTGCCAAACGAACAAAGGAAACCGGCGGTAAAATTGTTGCTACCCGGGCCACTTCCGAGGTATATCAAGAGATTAAAAAGATTATTCCGGAAGTAAATTACTTTAAAGAGGCCAGAATTGTGGCAGTGGAAGAAAAGAAGAAAGTCAGTTCTAAATTTATTTTAGTAGTCAGCGGCGGTACTGCCGATATTCCCGTAGCCGAAGAAGCCGCAGTTATTGCTGAGTTGATGGGCAACAGAGTGGAACGCCTTTATGATGTTGGAGTAGCCGGCCTTCATCGGCTTTTAACCAATTCAAAAAAATTGTTAGCCGCCAATGTTTTAATCGTGGTAGCGGGGATGGAGGGAGCTCTCCCCAGCGTGGTAGGAGGATTGGTAGACAAACCTATAATTGCCGTCCCTACCAGTGTAGGTTACGGGGCGAGTTTTAAGGGATTGTCTGCTCTGCTAACCATGCTTAACAGTTGCGCTCCCGGTTTAGCAGTGGTAAATATAGATAACGGTTTTGGAGCCGGTTATATGGCCAGTTTAATTAACCAGTTAAATGAGGTGAAGGAATGAAGATTGCCTATTTTGATTGTTTTTCCGGTATTAGCGGGGATATGACCGTAGGTGCTCTGCTTGATGCGGGATTAAAAATAGAGACATTAGAAAAGGAATTAAAAAAATTAGGTCTTACCGGTTATCGATTAGAGGTAAAAAAAGTAGTAAAAAAAGGAATTTCTGCCACTCAGTTCAAGGTAAAGATAAAAGAAAAGGGAGTGGAGAGAAGGTTTAAAGATATTTTAGCCATCATTGAAAAGAGCAAATTAGATGAAGAGATTAAAAAGGAAACCAAAAAGATATTTTTTAATATAGCTCAAGCTGAATCTAAAATTCACCGGAAAGATATAGATGAAATTCATTTTCATGAAATTGGAGGATTGGATAGCGTTATTGATGTAACTTCTGCAGTTATAGGAATAAAAACTTTAGGAATAGAAGAAATACATTCTTCTGCCCTGCCTGTGGGGAAGGGTTTTGTTAAATGTGCTCATGGGGTTATCCCGGTTCCTGCCCCGGCTACTTTAGAATTATTAAAGAATATTCCGACTTATAGCGGGGGGATCGAGAGTGAGATGATTACCCCGACGGGGGCAGCAATTATCAGCACTTTAGCTAAAAGTTTTGGGGAGAGACCCTTAATAAAAATAAAAAGGATAGGATATGGAGCAGGAGAGAAGGAATTTACCATTCCTAATCTTTTAAGGGTAAGTATAGGTGAGAAAATATTAAAAGATGAGAACTTAAAAGATGGTTATGTTAGTGATGAAGCTGTATTGATAGAGACTAATATTGATGATATGAACCCGGAATTTTATGATTATATTATGGAAAAATTATTTTCTAAAGGAGCTTTAGATGTATTTTTAACTCCTATCCAAATGAAAAAGAACCGCCCTGCCCATATGCTTAGTATTGTTGTTTACGAACAAAATCTTAAGGAGATACTGGAAGTATTATTTTCCGAATCTACTACTTTGGGGGTAAGGATAAGAGAAATAAAAAGATTGAGACTAGCTCAGCAGAATTTTATTGCTGAAACAAAGTATGGTAAAATTAAGGTTAAGGTCGGTATATTTAAAGGGGAAATTAAGAATATTGCCCCCGAATATGAAGATTGCAAGAAGATGGCAAAGCAGCATAAAGTTCCTCTTAAAGAAGTGTATGAAGAGACTAAAAAAGTTATCCAGTTATCCAGTTAACCGGTTACCCGGTTTAAGAATTAAAATTATTTTGGTGAAATGTATCAATTATTAACTCTCATCATTCAACTGAGAACTTGTATTTGAAATTAACGATTAGAATTAACTGGCTAACTGGCAAACTGGTTAACCGGGTAACTAATATAATTGGTCAATCGGCAAATTGGTGAATTTGAAACAATTGGAGGATTTATTTTGTTTGAAAATGTAGAAAAGGAAGATAAAGATTCAAAGGTTGTTGAACTCTGCCGGGTTTTTCGTGAAGAGGAAGCTGTTACTATTAAGAGTTTATTGGCAAGCTATAATATTGAATGTATCCTGCAATCTGATATTACCCGTTCGGTTTACCCTTTTACCATAGATGGATTAGGGGTAACGGAAATAAGTATTTTAGTTTCTGATAGGGACCTTGAGAAAAGTAAAGAAATTATTAACCAAAATAGAAATTAATGGGGAGCACTCTAACTAAAATTGGAGGTATTTATGTTAAAAGAGATAACCATAAAAACTAATACTCAAACGCAAATTTTAGATATAACCGCTCAAGTTCAGAATGCCGTAGGTGAAAGCGGAATTGCGGAAGGATTATGTTGTGTTTTTG
>JAYEJO010000133.1:5482-26690 GCA_034660595.1 Candidatus Caldatribacteriota bacterium | reverse complement strand
AAGGAGAATAAATGGAAACCATTACCGGAACTATAGAGAAAATTGTATATCGAAACGAAGAGAATGGTTATGTAATAGCCAAGATAAAAGTGGATAAAAATGAAGAAAAATTTGCTACCATTGTGGGGAAGATGGCTTCTGTAAATGTTGGTGAGACTTGCGAATTAAAAGGGGAATGGGTTAATAATCCTAAGTATGGCTGGCAATTTAGTTTTAGTGATTATCAATTAATTTTACCTACTTCTTTGCTTGGCTTAAAAAGATATTTAAGTTCCGGATTAATTAAAGGAGTTGGTCCGGCAACCGCAGATAGGATAGTAAAACAGTTTGGCAATAAAACTTTGGAAGTTCTGGAGAACGACCTCCAAAGACTAACTGAAGTGGAGGGTATTGCTGAAAAAAGAGTGGAGATGATCAGTAAATCCTGGAAAGAACATAAAGAAATTAAAAGAGTGATGATATTTTTGCAATCCTATCAGATTACTACCGGATACGCAGTTAAGATTTATAAAACATATGGAAATAAAGCTATTGAAAAATTAAAAGAAAATCCCTACAGATTGGTAGATGATGTTTTTGGAATCGGGTTTAAAATTGCAGATAGGATTGCGCAAAATTTAGGCATAGAGGCTGCCTCTCCGGCTCGAATAAAAGCAGGGATTAAATATATATTAAACGAATTAGCCAATCAGGGTCATTGTTACGGGGTTGTTACTGAAATAATTAAGTATGGAAGTGAATTATTAGAGGTCGAAGAATCATTGGTTGAAAAAGCTTTAAGTATTTTAAGAAATAACCGAGAGGTTATAGTAGAAGAAGATAGGGTATGGTTACCTCTTTATTATTTTGCCGAATTAAGTGTGGCTAAAAAATTAATTGAATTACTAAAGTTTCCTCAACAGTTAATCAATATAAATGTGCAAAAGAAGATAAAATATTTGGAAAAAAAATACCGTTTTTCTTTTGCTGGAGAACAAAAAGATGCCATCAATAAAGTCCTTCTGAATCAGGTATTAGTGTTAACCGGTGGTCCGGGAACGGGTAAAACCACTACTACTTTGGGCCTAATTGAACTTTTTGAGGAACTAAAGTTAAAAATAGTCCTGGCAGCGCCTACGGGCAGGGCGGCGAAAAAAATAAGTGAGACTACCGGTAGAAAGGCAAAAACTATTCACAGGTTATTAGAGTACAGTCCCAAGAGCGGAACTTTTATCAAAAATTCTGAAAACCCCATTAAAACTGATGTAATAATTTTGGACGAGGTTTCCATGATAGATATTCTGTTAATGAACAGTCTTTTAAAAGCGGTTTCTCCCGGTACCATTTTAATTTTAATTGGTGATGTGGATCAGCTGCCTTCTGTTGGTCCGGGAAATATCTTAAAAGATATTATCGATTCTGAAACTATTCCGGTGGTGAGATTAACCAGGATATTTAGACAGGACCAAAGGAGCTTAATCATTGTAAATGCCCATCGAGTTAATGAGGGGAAATACCCTGTCCTTAAAGGAGAGAGAGAAAGAGATTTTTATTTTATAGAAGAAGAAGACCCCCAGACTGCTGCCCAAAAAATAATTAACTTATGCACTGTCCGCCTCCCCTCAAAATATAAAATAGACCCGGTAAGTGATATCCAGGTCCTTTCTCCTATGTATAAAGGAGAAGCGGGTGCGGATAATTTAAATTATAGTCTAAGAGAGGCATTAAATCCTAAGGGGAAACAGATTAAATATGGAAATCACTCTTTCAGGGTGAATGATAAGGTAATGCAAATTAAAAATAATTACGATAAAGAAGTCTTTAATGGAGATATGGGGAGGATTAAAAATATAGATACCGAGGAGCATATTTTAGAGGTAAATTTTTACGGTAAAAAAGTTTGCTATGATTTTTCTGAATTAAGTGAGCTGGTATTAGCCTATGCTATTACTGTTCATAAAAGTCAGGGCAGTGAATATCGAATAGTTATTATCCCGGTAATGACTCAACATTATTTGCTCCTTCAAAGAAATTTATTATATACTGGAATTACCCGGGCAAAAGAAATGGTGATATTAGTCGGGACTAAAAAGGCCTTATGGATTGCCATTAAAAATAATAAAACATTTCATAGGAACACTTCACTGAAAGAGAGATTAAAAGATAAGTAAAAACAATAAAAAGTTAGACAAGGAGAAAAAAACTATGGTAAATGAAGAAATTATGAAATCATTAGCTATTAAGACCGAATCAAAGATTGTTCTTTTGGTTGCTGATGGGATTGGTGATTTACCTTCAGAGAATAATAAAACAGTATTGGAGAAAGCTTTTATTCCTAATCTGGATAAATTGGCTTCTAAATCTGCCTGTGGGTTAACCGACCCGATATCTTGCGGCATTACCCCGGGAAGCGGTCCTGCTCATCTTTCTCTGTTTGGTTATGACCCGATTAAGTATCAGATTGGAAGAGGAGTTTTAGAAGCATTGGGCATAGGGATGGAGCTTTCTTCCGATGATTTAGCTTGTCGGGGAAATTTCGCCACTATGGACGAATCAGGGATTATTACCGATCGGCGGGCTGGAAGAATTCCTACCGAATTAAATGAGAAAATTTGTCGGATAATGCAGGATAAAATTAAGCAGATAAGGGGAGCTGAAATAATAATTAAGCCGGGCATGGAACACCGCTTTGTGGTAGTGTTTAGAGGGAAAGGTTTGGAAGAAGGTCTTTCTGATGCCGACCCTCAAGTAGTGGGGGAAAAGTTAAAATATACCGAACCTTTAAGACCGGAAGCAGGCGAGGCCGCAGAAATAATAAATGAGTTTATAGATAAAGCTATTGAAGTATTAAAGGAACATTCTCCGGCCAATGCTGTTTTACTGAGGGGATTTGCCAAACATCCCGGTTTGCCTACCATGGGTGAGTTATTTAAATTGTCTCCCGCTGCCATAGCTACTTATCCCATGTATAAAGGGTTGGCAAAGTTAGTGGGAATGGAAATATTGGAAGCAGGGGAAACTATAGAGAATGAATTTAAGACATTAAAGGAAAATTATCAGAAATATGATTTCTTTTATCTTCATATAAAGAAGACCGATAGTTATGGAGAAGATGGAAACTTTAAAAAGAAGGTCGAAGTAATTGAAGAGGTAGATAAATATATTCCTGAGATACTGGCCTTAAAACCGGATGTTCTGGTAGTTACAGGTGACCATTCTACTCCGGCCGCACTAAAGGGACATAGCTGGCATCCGAATCCCTTTATATTGTTTTCTAAATATATCAGGGTAGATGAAGCGGAACAGTTTAGTGAAAAAGAATGTGTTAAGGGAGGGCTGGGAAGATTTTCGGCAGTAGATGTCCTTCCTTTAATGTTGGCCAATGCCTTAAAATTACAGAAATTCGGAGCTTAATTAGAGAGCAGGTTAAAGAACAGATGAATAATTTAGAAACCTTATTTATTCCGGAAGAGATAAAAAAAATTGAATTAGCAGACAAATTAGTGGTAATAATTGATGTTTTAAGGGCTTCCAGCACCATAGTGACTGCTTTGGCTAACGGATGCCGCGGTTTTATTCCCATTTTATCCCCGGATAAAGCCAGGAAAAAAGCAGAGCAATTTGAAAAAGAAAGGGTATTATTAGGGGGAGAAAGAGAAGGAATAAAGATAGAGGGCTTCGATTTGGGTAATTCACCGAGGGAATATAAGAGAGAAGCAGTGAAAGATAAAACAATTATCTTTTCAACCACCAATGGAGTAAAAACATTAGAAATGGTTAAAGATGCTTACAGGATAATTATTGGAAGTTTTTTGAATTTACAAGCGGTCTGTAATTATTGCACTAATTATAAGGGAGATATTTCAATAATCTGTGCTGGGAAGGAGGGTAGATTTTCTTTAGAAGATACTGCTTGTGCCGGAATGTTGGTCGATTCTTTAAAAAATGTTTTATCTGAGACCTGTCAGGAATCAGATGCTAATTTAACAGCTCGACTACTCTACAAAAAGTTTGGTAATAATATTTTGGAGATATTACGAAAATCTCAACATGGTCGGTATTTGGAGAGTATCGGCCTGGATGAAGATTTAAGGTTTTGTTCCCAATTGGATATTTCCCGTATTGTTCCTATTTTTAAAGATGGGATAATATCCATTTGACAAAATAAGGAATAAAAATTACCATACATGTATATGAGATAAATCTTATTTTCAATCTCTAAAAATAATTTAAAAAAGAAAGGAAAGATTAGTTATGAAGAAATTAATGATGATTCCCGGACCTACTCCAGTTGATCAGTCTATCTTAAATGCTTTGGCCAAAGATACTGTTTCACACTTAGACCCTGAATTTGTAAAAATTTTAAAAGAAGCTCTTGAGGATTTGAAAACTGTAGTTATGACAGAAAAAGGACAGCCTTTTATAATACCCGGAACCGGGACTTTGGGTATGGAGGTCGCCATAGTTAACTCTCTAAAAAAAGGTGACCGTTTATTAGTAATTTCTCATGGATTTTTCGGGGATAGATTTGTAGAGATTGCCCAATGTTATGGTATAGAAGTTGAGGTATTGGCTTCCGAGTGGGGCAAGATAGTGGAGGCAGAAGAGATAGCTCAGAAATTAAAAGAAAAGAAGTTTGATGCAATAACTTTATCCCATGTAGATACTTCAACAGGAGTTTGCGTTCCCTTAAAAGAAGTGGGAGAAATTTTAAAACAATTTCCCGAAACTGTATTTATTGTAGATGGAGTGTGTGCTACCGGAGGAATTGAGGAGCGAATGGATGATTGGGGGATTGACATTCTTTTTACCGGTAACCAGAAAGCATTCGGTGTCCCTCCGGGGTTAACTAATGCATTATTTAGCGAAAAAGCTTTAGAGAGAAGAAATAGTTTAGGAAAAATTCCTGCTTTTTATATGGATGTCAATAGATGGCTGCCGGTTATGCGTGATCCTGCAGGAGGATATTTTTCTACTCATGCCATAAATATGGTCTATGCTCTTCATCAGGGTCTTAAAATAATGTTAGCAGAAGGTTTGGAAGAGAGATTTAAAAAATATAAAAGATTTGCATCCGCTTTTCAAAGCGGCTTAAAGGAATTAGGATTTAACATGTTGGCTGCCGAAGAAATTCGAGCAAATACTGTATCAACCATATTATATCCTGCTGGAATTGAGGATTTATCTTTCAGGGAAAAATTGTATGAGAACGGCGTTTTAGTGTCTGCGGGCAAAGGGGTATTAGCAGGTAAGATTTTCCGCTTAGGACATATGGGCAATATATCTGAAAACGAAGTAGTAGCAACCCTGAGCATTATTGAAAAAACTTTATCTGATATTAATTACGATTTCAGATTGGGAGCAGGGATAGGAGCTGCCGAGAAGGTTTTGTTTGCTAAATAATTAAACATTTAGAGATTTAGAAATAGGTGATGATTTGGGAAGAAAAATATTTTTTGGGATGCTATTAATGGCTTATTCTATGGTGATTTTTATTTTTTCTTCCCGACCAGAAGTTGGAGTAGAGCAGCTTTTTTATGGACAAGATAAAGTTATACATTTTTTAACTTACGGTACCCATGCTTTTCTTTGCCTGGCAGCTTTAAGCGACAAAATACTACTTTTAAAATTATTTCACTATTTTTTAACTTTAGTTTTTTCTGTTTCTTATGGAATTTTTAACGAAATTTACCAATATTTTATTCCGGAAAGGGAATTTTCTCTGGGAGATATTCTGGCCAACAGTTTGGGAATAATTACTTTTCTTGTTTTGGTTTATATTTTCCAAAATAAAAAACAAAAGAAAATATTCTAATTTAATAAATAAAGGAAGGAGAAAAAAATTGAATTTATTAAAAAAATTATGTGAGACACCGGGAATTGCAGGTTATGAGGAGAGGATACAGAAAGTTATTAAGGAAGAATTGGAAAAAATAACTGATGAGGTAAAAATAGATAAATTAGGAAATGTTATTGGAATAAAGAGAGCTAAAAAATTATCTGGTAAGCCTGCTCCTAAAAAAGTGATGATCGCCGCACATATGGATGAGATCGGTTTTATGGTCAGCTTTATTGATAAAGAAGGTTTTATAAGGTTTGCTCCTGTTGGAGGATTTGACCCTAAAACTCTAATAGCCCAAAGAGTAGTAGTTCATGGAACGAAAGATATTGGGGGAGTAATTGGTACTAAGCCCATTCATATTTTAAGCGAGGAAGAGAGAAAAAAGTTACCCAAAATTAAAGATCTTTTTATAGATGTAGGGATGAAAAAAGATGAAGTTTCTAAGGTGGTAAGACCGGGAGATTTTGTTACTTTGGATAGGAATTTTATGGAATTGAATAATAAAATAATAACCGCTAAGGCACTTGATGACAGAGCCGGAGTATATGTTATGATTGAAGCATTAAAAAGAATCAAAGATTGTTATGTTGATATATACGCCGTGGCAACTGTTCAGGAAGAAGTAGGGGTTAGAGGGGCAACTGTTTCTTCGTTTTCCGTTGAGCCCGATGTTGGCATTGCCCTTGATGTTACTATTGCCTCAGATATTCCGGGAACCAAGGAAGAGGAAGTGGCTACTACTTTAGGAGGAGGGACAGCCATATCTTTAATGGATTCTCATATTATTTCTAATAAAAAATTAGTTGATTTTTTAAGAAAAATAGCGGAAGAAAACAAAATTAAATACCAGACTGATATATTGCTGGGAGGAGGAACTGATGCCGGGGCTATACAAAGGAGCAAGTCCGGAGTACCTGCCTGCACCCTTTCTATTCCTACCAGATATATTCATTCAGTGGTAGAGATGTGCCATAGAGAGGACATTGAAAATTCTATCAAATTAATTTGCAAATTTTTAGAAAACGCCCATAAGGGAGAATTTTAAAAACAGTATCGAGTATATAGTGAAGAGAAATAGTTAGTTAGTTAGTTACCTAGTTAACTGGTTAAGAAAATAGAATAAAGAAACTAGGGGATAAGATAGTATTGAATATCGAGAATTAGTTAGTTGAGATATGAATTAGTAGTATTAAACCAATTAACCAACTAACCAAGTAACTAGCTAACTAGCCAGCGAACTTATAAGAATAATGAAAACACAAACACAAAATATTTTATTAAAAATTTACAACAGTTTATATAATTATTTTGGACCATTGAACTGGTGGCCGGGGAATACTCCCTTTGAGATAATGGTAGGGGCGATTCTTACTCAAAATACTTCCTGGAGCAATGTAGAAAGAGCCATAAATAATTTAAAAAAAGAAAATTTGTTAGAACCCCGGAAACTTTATCGTATAAACCGGGAAGAATTAGCCCAATTGATAAAACCTTCCGGTTATTATAATATTAAAGCAAAGAGATTAAAGAATTTTTTAAATTTTTTTGTAAATGACTTTGAGGGTTCTGCTGAAAAAATGTTTTCGGGCGATAGAGAGGAGTTAAGAAAAAAATTATTGAAGGTAAATGGAATTGGGCCTGAAACAGCAGATAGCATATTATTGTATGCTGGGAATAAACCATTTTTTGTGGTTGATGCTTACACAAAAAGAATATTTTCCCGTCATAAATTAATTTCGGAAGATGCTTCCTATCACCAAATACAGGAATTTTTCAGTCAGAATTTAGATAGGGATGTGAAATTATATAATGAATTTCACGCCCAGATCGTTATGCTGGGTAAAAATATATGCACCAAAAGGAACCCTAAATGTTCTGTGTGTCCGCTGAATTAGTTGTTAGTGAATAGTCGTTAGTATTTAGTGAGGAAATACAGAGAAAAAAAAGAAGGAAACAATTGCAAGAAAAGATAGTTGTTAGTCGGGAAAAGCAAAAAAAAAGAAATAAAGGGACAAGATAAAAGAAAAGATAATGAGGGGAAGGATAGATTCCCTTTTTCACGGGAATGACAAAGAAGATACGGGAATGATAAATATTTTATTTATTATACTAAACGCTACCCGCTATACGCTAATATAAAATAATTTTAGGGTAAAGGAGTTGAAAGATTATGTTGGAAGTAGTTAAAACTGAAAAAAAGTTACTTGATGATTATTTAAGCATCGTCGGAAAAGAAGAAATTGAAGAAATTAGGAAACTGGCTTTACCTCTAAAAGGGAAAAGGGTAGTTCATATAAATGCTAGCTCATTTGGAGGAGGAGTAGCAGAGATTTTATCTGCCTTAGTTCCTTTAATGAAAGATGTAGGTCTAAAAGCAAAATGGCAAGTTATAAAAGCTTCAGATGATTTTTTTAATATTACCAAGTCTATTCATAATGGCTTGCAGGGGATGGATGTACCATTTACCAAAGAGATGAAAGAAATATTTTTAAAAAATAATAAGTTAAATGAGAAATTATTCGAAGGCGAATATGATTATGTAATAATTCATGACCCTCAACCAGTAGCAATATTAAATTATCGCCAAGAGAAGAAGGGAAAATGGATATGGAGACTCCATATTGATCCTACTAATGCTCAGGAAAAAGTATGGCAATTTATCAGACCATTTATAGAAAAACATGATGCCTCTATCTTTACCTTAAAAGAATATATAAAAGATGACCTTAAATTAAAAAATATTGCCATAATCTCCCCGGCTATTGACCCCTTAAGTCCTAAGAATATGGATTTAGATCAGGAAGAGATTGAAAATATTATAAAAAAGTTTAAAGTAGATCTGAACAGACCAATTATAACTCAAGTTTCCAGATTCAACCCGTGGAAAGATCCTTTGGGGGTCATAGATATGTACAGGACGGTAAAAAAAGAAATAAAAGATGTGCAATTGGTCTTTATTACTTCTATGGCTAATGATGATACGGAAGGTTGGGAATATTACGAAAAAACTGCCCGACATGCAGGCGAAGATTATGATATTCATTTACTATCAAATTTAAATGGGGTAGGGAACTTAGAGGTTAATGCCTTTCAGAGAGCTTCTGATGTAATTATTCAGAAATCCTTAAGGGAAGGGTTTGGATTGGTGATTACCGAGGCATTATGGAAGGGGAAACCTGTGGTGGCGGCGAATGTAGGCGGGATTCCTTTACAGGTAGATAATCGTCGCACAGGATATTTAGTTGGTGACATTTCTGAATGTGCTGAAAGAGTTATTCATCTTTTAAAGGATTCAGAAATTGCGGATAAAATGGGAATTTCAGGAAAAGAATATGTTAGAAAAAATTTTTTAATTACCCGTTTGTTGAAAGATTATCTAAAGTTATTTAATACCTTAAAATAAAAAAAAATTAAGTAGAACAATTTACTGAAGTGATATACATTTACACCTTTTTAATATTAAACTGATATGCTAAAATAAAATATAACTTATTGGTACATGGAAAAATAACTCTATGACTTTACTTGAAATACTCATGCTTTGGAAGGGAAGTAGTAATAGTGTCCAAAATATTAATTGTTTCTAATCGGCTTCCGGTAACTACTAACAAGAGCAAAGAAAAAATAAAATTTATTCCCAGTGGTGGGGGATTAGCTACCGGTATGTCATCTTTTTCTAAAATTTATAAATCTCAGTGGGTTGGATGGCCGGGTATAGCTCGGGATAAAATAGATGAAAAAGATAGACAAGAAATTATTATTCAACTTAAAGAGTTAGATAATTATCCGGTCTTTCTTTCCCAAGCACAGATTAAAGGTTACTATGATGGTTTTTGTAATAAAACTATCTGGCCACTATTTCATTCTTTTCCCCAATATACCTTCTATAAAAATTCTCTATGGGATGAGTACAAACGAGTAAATAGAATTTTTTATCAGGCTATCCTGGATATTGCTCAGCCAGGTGATATAATCTGGATACATGATTACCAGTTAATGCTGCTTCCTAAATTATTAAGAAAAAAAATGCCTGGTTTAACTATTGGTTTCTTCTTGCATATTCCCTTTCCGCCTCAGGAAATTTATCGCTTGCTTCCCTGGCGTCGGAAAATACTCGAGGGTATCTTAGGTGCTGATCTTATCGGTTTTCATACTTATGATTATGTGCGAAATTTTTTAGATTCGATATTACGTCTGTTTGGTTATGAAAGTAATTTGGGATATGTCAGATATCAGAGCCGTATCTTAAAAGCAGATACATTCCCCATGGGGATCGATTATGAGCGATTTTCTTCTGCTGTCCAAAATACTGATACTAAGAAAGAAATTAAAAAAATTCGGGAAGAAATAGGGGAGAAAAAAATTATCCTTTCTATCGACCGGATGGATTATACCAAAGGGATTATTGAACGCTTAGAGAGTTATGAACTTTTTCTTCAGGAAAATCCGGAATATCTGGAAAAAGTAATTTTAATTATGGTAACTGTACCTTCACGCATTCGGGTAAAACAATATCAGCAACTAAAACAACAGGTAGATAAGCTTATTGGGAAAATAAATGGTAAATATGCTACAGTAAGTTGGTCACCAATTCGCTATCTTTTTCGGTCTATTCCTTTCTCAGAATTAATTGCTCTGTATTATATTGCCGATGTCGGTCTTGTTACTCCACTCAAAGACGGGATGAATTTAGTTGCTAAAGAATTTATTGCTGCTAAAAGCAATGGTAAGGGAGTGCTTATACTTAGTGAAATGGCTGGTGCTGCCAATGAGTTGGGTGAAGCTTTAATTGTTAATCCGAATAATAAACAACAAATATCCTGGGCTTTGAAATATGCCTTGAATATGTCTGATAAAGAACAGAAAAAAAGAAATCGGTTAATGCAAAGACGATTAGAAAATTACAATGTAAAAAAGTGGGCAGATGATTTTAAAGAAAGCCTTCTACAGGTAAAAAACATACAGGAAGAATTTTCTGCAAAAAGGTTGTCACCAAAAAAGCGTTTAAAGATTATTAAAGATTATAAAAAAAGTAAAAATCGTTTATTTCTTTTAGATTATGATGGAACATTAGTCTCTACTACTTACAAATTTAAAAAAATTAATCCTAGTAAAGAGACCTTAGATATAATTCAAAAATTAATCCAGGATAAGAAGAATCAGGTGGTGATAGTTAGCGGTCGGGAAAAAGATACTCTGGAAAAATGGTTTACTGATATTAACATCGGGTTGATTGCCGAACACGGTGCCTGGTTAAGGAAAAGTATTGGACAA
Source organism: Candidatus Caldatribacteriota bacterium (assembly GCA_034660595.1). Taxonomy (GTDB): domain Bacteria; phylum Atribacterota; class Phoenicimicrobiia; order Phoenicimicrobiales; family Phoenicimicrobiaceae; genus Sediminicultor. The sequence continues at coordinate 15,595 of JAYEJO010000133.1, read as the reverse complement.
TGGGAAACAATAAAACCACTAAAAATGGAATGGAAAGAAGAAATCAGACCCCTTCTGGAACTTTATGTAGACAGAACTCCTGGTTCATTTATTGAAGAGAAAGAATATTCTTTAGTCTGGCACTATATCAATGCCAATCCTACTTTCGGTCGACTGAGAGCTCTGGAATTAAGAGACTCTCTTTTACACCTCACCTCTAACTTGAATTTAGAAGTGCTTCATGGAGCAAAAACAATTGAAATTAAAAACATGGGAATAAATAAGGGTATAGCTGCTTATCACTGGATTTCCCAGAAAGATTGGGATTTTATCATGGCGATAGGTGATGACTGGTCAGATGAAAACACTTTTGCTACTCTACCTGATTTTGCATGTTCTATTAGGGTAGGTTCAGAGCCGTCACAGTCTAAATATAATATTGATTCTTCTACCGAAGTAAGGACACTTTTAAAAGAATTGGCTAGCAAATAAGATAGTCGTTAGTGAATAGTGCAAATACAGTAATGAGTAATGAGTGATGAGTAATAAGTAATAAGGAAAAGGATGTAGGGCAGAAAATGCGGGAAGGAAAAATATAGAAGATGCAAGATAATAAAATTGACCGATTGACTAATTTCTTAATTGGCAAATTGGAGAATTGGGCAATCGGGTAATTGGTAAATATTTATTTTAGAAATTGTTCCAACCAGCATTTAACCTCTTCAGGTGAAGATAATCGATAATCAGCAGCAGATTTTGTAGCTTTTTCCGCAATGAGGATACTGGTTCCCCGGGTTCGAAGAATACGAAAAGCATCTTCATCGGTGGTGTCATCTCCCAGATAAAAGACTTTATGGTCAGACCAACTAAGCCCCAGAACATTCATTATCCATAATACGGCTTTACCTTTATTCCATTCAATATTAGGTAAAAGTTCAATAACTTTTTTTCCTTTCAATAAACGGATATGCTTAATATTTCCTTTTAAAACATTCTTTAATGGTTTCTTTAGTTTAAATAAATCTTTTTTAGGTACCTGTCTATAATGAATAGCCACGCTCATCTTTTTCTTTTCTACAATTACTCCGGGAATAGAAGATAATGATTTGTCTAAACTTTTAGAAATGTTTTTAATGAGGGGTAAATATTTTTTTACCTGAGGGTATATCATAGAAATATTTGGGCCGCTTATATCAAATCCATGATTTCCAGCATAAAAAATTCCCGGAATGTCCACCTGAGCCTGTAAGTCCTTCCTTCCTCTTCCACTGACTAATGCTAATTTATATTTTTTAGCCAATTGTTGAAGAATATTTTTCATCTGAGAAGATAATCTTGCCAGACCAGGCTCTTGAACGATAGGAGTTAGAGTGCCATCATAATCGAAAAAAAAGACCGATTTTTCTTTTCTTTCCAATATTTTAGAAGCGGAATAGAGATATCTGGGATGTAAAGAAATCCCTTCCTTTTCACTAGAAAAACGTTTTACTGATTCGAGAAAATGAGGAGGATAGTGATTAAACCATCGATCAATCAACTCTATATTTAAATCACTTAATTCTTGAATCATAATATCAGCGCCTTTTTTAAATAAATAGTTTTCTTTTTTGTACAATCTCGTCCACCCTACAATGAGAGCAAACCCACTATCCCGGGCTATCTGGATGTCATCGGGCTGAGAAAGTAAAGCTAAGGTTTCTGCCGGGGATACTCCCAGTTTTTGGGTCATTTGTAGGAAGGGATTCATTCCTGAATCGGGGCGTAGATTTCTTTGTTTTGGTAAAATTAGTCCTATCTTTAGTTCTGGTCGGCCTGAAAGTTTAAGAAAATCAATTAACTGATGATAATAAGGTTTATATTCTTCTCCTTTTTCCATTCGAAAGATAATAGCTTTAAAATTACTTTGACTCATTGGTCACCTCAAATATTTTAATTTGTTTAGTCTAAACTTTAGCGGGGTAGTTAGATAAAAAGAAGAATACTACTTTTTTGTATCTTTTCTTCTCTTTCTTAACTCGATACTCGATACTATATACTTGATACTTTTTTTATATATTTGACATATCTACTAAAATATATTATAAATAAAATTATTATGTGTCAAGGAGGAAATAATAGGAGGAAATAAATTGAACTGATTCGTATCGCGTATAGTATAGCATAATTGTGTAAAGAGGCAAAGAAAAAGAAAAGTACTAATTATATATGCTTTTTCCATTGGAATGATAATTTTTAGTGGGAATGACAAAAATAAAAGAAAGGAAAATATATTATGAATGATATCGAAGATTATAGAGAAATTATTGGAGATGAAATATACTATAATTTATTTAAAAAAGCAAGAAAACTATCTACAAGAAAAATCCTTAATATTAATTCTACTGCTCAGGGAGGTGGTGTTGCAGTAATATTAGAATCTCTTGTTATCCTTATGAATGAGCTTGGGATTTGCGCTGGATGGGAGATACTACACGGAAATCCTGATTTCTTTACAATTACAAAAAAATTTCATAATGCCCTACAAGGGAGCCAAATCAACCTCTCAAAAATTAAGAGAGAAATATACCTTAAAACCAATGAAGAGTTTTCTATTTTTACCCATATTGATCATGATGCTGTAATTGTTCATGACCCTCAACCCCTACCCTTGATTAAATATTGCAAAAAAACTCAGCCCTGGGTATGGCGCTGTCATATAGATCTATCTAAACCTAATCCAGAGTTATGGTATTATCTAAAACTCTTTATTCTTCGCTATGATAGAATTATTGTTTCCAGTGAGAAATATGTAAACAAAAAATTACCGGTTCCCCAAACAGTAATAGCTCCGGCAATTAACCCTATTTCTCCAAAAAATAAAGAATTAAGACAAGAAGATATTAAGAAATACTGCAAAAAACATAGGATACCCGATGATAAACCTATTATTGCCCAAATATCTCGTTTTGACCGTGCAAAAGATCCGCTGGGGGTTATCAAGGTATTTAAAAAAGTAAAGTCTAAAATTGACTGCCGTCTGGTTTTATGTGGTAGTATGTCTATTGATGACCCGGAAGGGATAAAAATATATGAACAAGTGGTAAAGAAAAATCAGAAATTGATCGATAAAAAAGATATTATTATATTAACTGTGGATAATGATATTCTGGTAAATGTGCTCCAGCGTATTTCAAGTGTTATCATTCAAAAATCATTAAAAGAAGGATTTGGCTTAACTGTTACCGAAGCTCTATGGAAAGAAACTCCAGTGGTAGCTTCCAATGTAGGGGGCATACCATTACAAATTACTGATGGTGAAAATGGTTATCTGCTTGACCCGTTAGATTATGATGGTTTTGCGGAAAGAATCATCTATCTTTTGGAAAATCCTTCCAAGGCAGAACAAATTGGTAAAAGGGGTAAAGAAACTGTAAAAGAAAAATTTTTAATCACCCGTCTACTTACTGATTATATCGATTTATTAAATGAATTAATTTGGTAGTACAACTTATCCTCAAATTATCAATTTAATATAACGATAATTTTCTATTTCTAAAATTGTAGGGATTGATTAAAAAAATATTTAAAAAAAAGAAGGATTTTTTATACAAGGTGTAGAATAATAAAACAAGATACTTGCTTCAGTGAAGAAAGTATCTTATAAGAGTTTTAAATAAATAGAATAGAGCATAAAAGTAGAATATCTTAAATTATGGATAATATTCGCCGAGGAAATAAACAATTAATCAAAGAATTAAATAGAGCCCTGGTAATTAATACGATTCTAAATTATGGACCTCTTTCTCGTACCAGGATATCTGAGATTACCGATTTGGGGTTGTCTACCGTTTCTAATATTGTAGCAGATTTAATCAAGAAAGAGCTTATATATGAAACAGGAGAAGAGGAATCCAGTGGAGGAAGAAGGGCAATACTGCTCGAATTTAATTGTAACGATAGATTTGTTCTGGGAATAAAAATTGGCTTGGACGGCATTATTATCGGATTAGTTAATATGAAGTCAAAGATTTTAGACCAGCATTTTATCCCCAGTCCGGTAAAAAGCAGTGAAAAGATAGTGCTCGAGGTTTTAATAAAAGTAATACAAGATTTAATTAATAAAAATCATATTCAAACAGAAAAAATAGTTGGCTGCGGAATAGGCGTTTCTGGTTTTGTTCATCAGAAAGAAGGTGTTTTAGTATCGTCTAAAATATTAGGTTGGAAGGATATAAGATTCAAAGAAATTATCGAAAAGAAATTTAGTTTTCCCGTTTTTGTGGATAAAGACGTAAATACTTTAACTTTAGCAGAGAAACGTTTCGGAGCAGGGGAAAAAATAAAAAATTTTATTTGCATTACTATTGGCAAAGGAATTGGAGCCGGGATTGTGATTAATGGAGATATATATCATGGTAGTTATGGGGGAGCAGGTGATTTTGGTCATATAGTTGTAGATAAAGATGGTCCTTTATGTTACTGCGGTAAGAGAGGTTGTTTAGAATTATTCTCTTCAGACCAATTTATTATTAGTAAAACAAAGAAAGCTATCCTGAGTAATGAAACCACTTTATTGAAGAGTTTATTGAAAAAAGAAAATAGTTTGGATTCTGTTTCAGTGGAAATGACTTTAGAAGCAGCTCAAAGAGGGGATGTAATTGCCAGAAATATTTTCCGGGAAGCAGGGAGAAATTTGGGAGTTGGTGTAGTAAATCTCATTACTCTTTTTGACCCTGAGTTAATTTTGGTAGGTGGGGAAGGGATAAAGGCTGGTGAACTAATCCTGCAACCTATGCGAGATGTGGTTATAAATAATTTTCCCCATAGGAAAGAAATTAGGATCATTCCTCTTCAATTTGGTGAAGATGGCTGCCTTATTGGAGCAGCTGAATTGGTATTAAGCGAAGTTTTTAAAACTCCTATTTTTAAATCTAAAGGAAAAGTAGCAGTTAAATCTATTATCTGTTGGTAATTTAAAATTAGTATTGCGTATCGAGTATCGCGTGAGGAAGAAAGAAGACAGAAGATAAGATGGCATTAAGTATTGCGGAACTAGCGTGGAGCGTACAGCGTATAGCGTTTAGGATATTAGTTATCCAGTTACCTGGTTAACCAGTTTACCAGTTAAAATACAGGTTGCAAATTGAAGGTTGCGAGTTACAAATTTCTCAATTCTGTCATTCCCGCGGAAGCGGGAATCTATTAGAAGGTTATCATAAGCTCTGATTTGACAGTGCGCAGCAATGCTATCTGTAAACTATAAACCGGAAACTAAAAACTTGTTTTTAATACTAACGACTAACGACTATTCACTAACGACTAATTTAAAAGGAGGTGTTGTGCATTAGAAATAAGAAATCAAGAAAAGTATTTTTTAAAAAATAAAAGGAGGATAAAAATGTTTAAGAAAATTAGTTTTACTTTATTAGTAGTATTATTAATTGGAATGTTTGCTTTAAATGTATCCGCAGAATCTAATACTTTGAATGTCCTTGGTGTTTGGACAGGTAGTGAAGCAGAGGCTTTTAATAAAATGATGGCTCCATTTGAAGCTGAAACTGGCATTAAAGTTGAATTTACCGGTACTCGAGACCTACCAGCAGTGTTGACTACTCAAGTAGAAGCTGGTAACCCCCCTGATGTATCAGCTATACCGAATCCGGGGCAGATGATAGAATTTGCCAGATCTGGGAAATTAGTAGACTTAAGTACCTTTATGGATATGGATGTACTACGAAGCGATTACTCGTCAACCTGGTTAGACCTGGGAACCTATAAAGGAAAGTTCTGTGGTGTATTTATCTCTGCTGACTTAAAAAGTTTAGTTTGGTATAATCCTAAAGCTTTTGCAGCTGCTGGTTACACCGTACCCACTACCTGGGATGAGATGATCGCTCTTTCGGATAAGATGGTAGCAGATGGTAAGACCCCCTGGGCTATTGGATTTGAAAGTGGCGCTGCCAGTGGATGGGCCGGGACTGACTGGATTGAAGACATTATGTTACGAACTGTGGAACCTGAAGTCTATGATTTATGGGTTTCCCATGGAATTTCCTGGCTCGATGAACGGGTACAAAGGGCTTTTAAATTATTTGGTCAGATTGCCTTAAACGAGAAGTATGTCTATGGTGGAACAAACGCAGAGCTGACTATAAGTTTTGGAGATTCACCAGACGCTTTATTTACTACTCCACCAAATGCTTATATGCACAGACAGGCAACCTTTATCAAAAGCTTTATACTTGACCATTTCCCCAATTTAGTCCCGGGAGAAGATTTTGATTTCTTCCCCTTCCCACCCATTGATCCTCAATATGGGACACCTGCTTTAGGAGCAGCAGATATGTTTGCAATGTTCAATGATACTCCTGAGGCAAGAGCCTTTATGAAATATATTGTTTCCCCGGAAGCTCAGGAGATATGGGTTGCTGAATTAGGAAAGCTTTCTGCCAATAAACGAGTAAATCCCGCTGCTTATCCTGATGATTTGACCCGTAAGGCTGCCAAAATCTTAAGTGAGGCTTCAACCTTCCGTTTTGATGGTTCTGACTTAATGCCTTCTGCAGTAGGTTGTGGTTCTTTCTGGACTGGAATTTTGGATTATGCAAGTGGAGTATCTTTGAAAAATGTTTTAATGACTATTGAAACTACTGCTTTGGATGCTTATCGGGAATAGCAGGATTAAATCTGTCGTTGCGAGGGGAGCACTCAATATTACTTGAGCGCTCCCCGTGGCAGTCTCGGGTTGAGATTGCTTCCCCTGCTTTCGCTGGGGCAGGCTTGCGTAGCTCCTTGCAATGACAAAAGTTGATAATTACAGTAAGATATTTTTTATATTGATATTTAGAAAGGAAAGAAATTTGTGATACATACAAAAAAAATTACTCCCTGGTTATATATTACTCCCGCAGCATTTCTTTTGTTCTTTTTTTTGGTTTATCCTTCGATTAATACAGCGTATATTTCTTTTTTTAATTATAATTCAGAAAGTTTTATAGGTATTAAAAATTATCTCTATTGTTTTACCAACGAAATTATGCTTAATTCTTTTCGAAATAATGCCCTATGGGTAATAATATTTGTTCCCTTGACGGTAACTTTAGGGTTAATTATAGCAGTATTGGCAGATCGAGTTAAATATGAATCGATTGTCAAATCGATAATATTTATGCCTATGGCTATTTCCTTTGTGGGTGCCGGAATAATTTGGAAATTTGTCTACGCTTATAGGCCGGCTTCAGCTGCTCAGACTGGCATTCTTAATGCAATTCGTTCATTTTTTCAGTTAGAACCCTTACCCTGGCTAATTATTAGGCCCTGGCTTAATAACTTTTGTTTAATTATGGTAGGGGTGTGGATATGGACTGGATTTTGTATGGTAGTATTATCAGCAAGTTATAAAGCAATACCCGGAGAACTATTAGAAGCAGCTCGGATAGATGGCGCCACCGAATTCAGAATATTCTGGAAAATTATTTTGCCTTTAATGAAACCCACCCTTGCAGTAGTAGCTACCACTATGACTATTAATGTTCTTAAAATATTTGATATTGTATATGTAATGACTAATGGAAATTTCAATACCGAGGTTATTGCCAACCGAATGTATAAAGAGATGTTTATTTTTAGAAATTATGGTCGGGCGAGTGCAATTGCAGTCATCTTGTTAGTTCTCATAATTCCTATGATAATCATTAATATTCAGCGGTTCAGGGAGCAGGAGGCTATAAGATGATAAAAAAGTTAGTTTCGATACTTTCATATGGGCCGCTTCATTTAGTAATAATTATTGTTGCTTTAATATGGATACTGCCAAGCGTTGGTCTGTTGATAACTTCTTTTCGATCTTCTGCCGATGTAGCAGCATCCGGTTGGTGGACTGTTTTTGAGCACCCTTTTAATTTTACCTGCTACACTCTGGAAAATTACCAAGAAGTCATTCTGAAGATTGGTATAGGAAAAGCCTTCTTAAATACTTTACTAATTACTATCCCCGCTACTATTATCCCAATATTAATTGCTTCTTTTGCTGCCTACGCCTTTGCCTGGATGGAATTTCCTGGGCGAAGGTTTTTATTTGTAATTTTAGTTGGCTTATTAGTAGTTCCCCTACAAATGACTTTGATACCGGTCTTACGAATTTTTAATAAATTAGGAATAGCCGGTACTTTTCCTGGGATATGGTTTGCTCATACTGGATACGGGCTTCCTTTAATAATTTATTTATTGTATAATTTTATATCTGGATTACCAAGTGAATTGTTTGATTCTTCTTCTATAGATGGCGCTACTCCTTTTCAAATATTCACTAGAATGGTAATACCATTATCCTTACCAGCGATTGCTTCCGTAACTATATTTCAATTCTTATGGGTTTGGAATGATCTTTTAATAGCTTTGGTTTATTTAGGGGGAACACCGGATGTAGCACCTCTTACAGTGCGCATAAGTGCCTTAGTCGGTTCTTACGGTCAAGATTGGGAACTGCTTACTGCAGCTGCCTTTGTCTCTATGGCTCTTCCTTTAATTCTCTTTTTAGGTTTACAACGCTATTTTGTAAAAGGTATTTTAGCCGGGTCAGTAAAGGGGTAAAAATTAATTTGCAAATTAGCAAATTAATTTAGTCGTTAGTGAATAGTGAATAGTCGTTAGTATTAAATACAGTTGCAAGATGCAAGTTAATACAATTGACCAATTAGCCAATTGACTAATCAACTAATTCTTTTTTTGTTACACATTACTCATCACTGTATTTCTATCCGCTATTTTTTTCTTGTATTTCTTTTCTTCCCCTTTCTTTCTTCACGCGATACTCGATACGCAATACGCGATACGAATAAATACTTGCAGAATTCATTATAATTTTATAAAATAAATCATACAAGTCTATTGTTAAGATAAAGGCAAAGTAGAAAGTTTTCTTCTCACCGTATTTTTTTATTTTATTCCGGAGGAAGAAATTATGAATGAAGAGAGCTTTAAAAAAGAAATCCTTGATTTTGAAGATAAATACCTTTCTCCTTATGCTGCGAAAAATTGTGAAGCCAAAAGGGAGCGCGAGACATCTCATCCCTTTAGAGGTTCTTATTCAAGAGACCGGGATCATATATTATACAGCGGTTCATTTCGTAGATACATAGGGAAGACTCAGGTTATATATTTTGCCGCAAGTTTTGACGAACAGTTATCCAATCGGAGTATCCATACTTTACAAGTTTCTCAGATAGCCCGTACCATAGGGAAAGCTTTAAAGTTAAATCTTGATCTTATAGAGGCAATCGCCCTTGGACATGATTTAGGGCATACTCCCTTTGGTCATGATGGTGAAGAAATTCTTCAAGATATTTGTCGGAAAAAGAAGATTGGTTTATTTTTTCACAACATTCACAGTCTTAGAGTAGTCGATAAACTTGCCGACGCCTGTAAAGGGATGAACTTGACTTTTCAAGTAAGAGATGGAATTCTCTCTCATGATGGTGAGATTAACGAGAAATATCTAAAACCGGACAGAGATAAAACCGAAGCTGATTTAACGGATTATTGCCAGAAAAAATCTCAAGGAGAACAGCTTCATATAATTCCTGCAACTTTAGAGGGATGTGTTGTCCGAATGTCAGATGCAATATCTTATGTGGGGCAAGATTTTGAAGATGCAATACGAATAGGTATTTTGAAAAAAGAAGAATTACCAGAAGGAGTTAAAAAAGATTTAGGGGAAAGTAATACAGACATTATAAATTCCCTGGTAACTGATATCATAATCAATTCTTATAATCGGGACGAGATAATTTATTCATCTGATATTGCTAAGAGAGTTTTTGAATTGAAACAATTTAATACCGAAAGGATATATAAAAGCCCTAGACTAAAAGGGAAAAAAACGAAGTTGAGAACTGCCTTTAAATTTCTTTTTGAAAAATTTCTAAGTGCTCTTAATCAGGGAGAGGAAAATTCTCTAATTTTTAAAGAATGGATTTTTAATCGGGGGAAAAATAAGGGAGCAGATTATGTAAATAGCAATTTGCCTGAACAGGTGGTAGTGGACTATATTGCTTCCATGACAGATAGGTATTTTAATGATACCCATATAAAATATAAGAGATAAGTTTACGGATAATTGTATAGGAATTTTTTTCGTATTTCCCTAAACCCTAA
>JAYEJO010000133.1:0-5382 GCA_034660595.1 Candidatus Caldatribacteriota bacterium | reverse complement strand
AAGAATTAATACTAAACTAATTAACCAACAAACCAGTTAACTAGCTAACTAAATTCTAACGACTAATCTATTTTTTATTAGAAGGAGTAGAACAATATGCCTGATAGAATTGAGGTTGTGCAAGGTGATATTACCCAGCAACAGGTAGAGGCTATAGTTAATGCAGCCAACAATTCCCTTCTTGGCGGCGGTGGTGTAGATGGAGCTATCCATCGAGTGGCTGGCCCTGAGCTTTTAGAAGAATGTCGTAAGTTAAAAGGATGTCCTACCGGGGAAGCGAAGATAACCCGAGGTTATCGATTGCCGGCTAAATGGGTGATTCATACTGTAGGCCCTGTCTGGAGAGGTGGAAATTATAAAGAAGACGAGTATCTTGCCCGATGTTACCAGAGTTGTTTTTCCTTAGTAGAAAAACACCGGTTTAAAACAGTGGCTTTCCCTTCAATAAGCACCGGGGCATACAGGTTCCCCTTGGAGCGCGCCACCAGAATTGCTGTTTCCGAGGCTGTAAATTTTTTAAAGGGAAACAATTTTTTAAAAAAAATTGTATTTGCATGTTTTAATAATAGAGTATATGATTGTTATGTAACAGAATTAAAAAAGTATTCCATAAATATATAGTCATTGAATTAACCAATTTACCTATTTACCAATTGACCAATTAAAGATATAAGTTTCAAGTTAATATAGTTAACTGGTTTAGGAAAAAGAAGTCAGGAGCCAGAAGCCAGAATAAATTTAAATCGCGAATTGCATGAAGAAAATAGTAATGAGTAATTTGTAGTGGCTCGATTTATCGAGCCCGCTAATCGTAGGACAGGCGTTCCCCGTTTTCACGAGGACAGGCCCGCCTGTCAAAAAGACCCGGGTCGAATAAATTCGACCCCTACACTAAGAACAATACTTCACCCGAAAATAGTTTAAAGTTTTAAAATTATATTATATAATTAATTTAGGTATGATAAATTTAATTATAAGGGGATATTAGAGATCTTGCCAAAGAAAAAATACTACTATCATTCTTATCACCATACTTCTTCCTACAAAAAAAGAAGAGCAAAAAAAATAAAAATGATTATTGGTGGCCTATTTATTCTATTGTTAGCCATGGGAATAATTTATTTTAAGATTCTACCATTAATTTCCGCAAAACAAAACAATGACTCTCTTTCTTCTTCAGAAGAAATTTTAAAATCAACATCAGAGGAGATAGAAAAAGTTCCCGAGATAGTTTCAGAAGAAATATCTCTGCGGGAAGAAATAGAAGAAGAGATAGAAATAGATGAAGAGAAAGATGAAGAAAAGGAAGAAGTAATTACCATTGTTGGCAATTTACAGGCTGGTGATACTCTTTACGAATCTTTAATTAAAGAAGGAATTTCCGCCGCCGAGATACTTAGTTTGCAGGAAAAAGTTAAATCAGTAGTAGATTTCAACTATCTCCCCGTCGGTAGTGAGTATTCTTTAAAATATAATCCGGAGGGAAAAGTAACAGAATTTACCTATAAACCCAATCCCATTGATATTTACTGTATAGATATTCCTGCCTCTGATTCAGAAGATTTAAAAGTAACCAAAGAAGAAGTCTGCACAGAAGTTGTTCGGCTTAAAGGGAAGATTGAATATTCTCTTTATGAATCCATGATGGAATGTGCAGATTCACCCCAACTAGCACTGCAATTAGCAGAGATATTTGCCTGGCAGATCGACTTTCTTACCGAATGCCGGGAGGGAGATACTTTTAATATTTTAGTAGAAAAACAGTATAGAGGAGATTTTTATCGCTGGGGAAAGGTACTTGCTGCCGAATACGAAGGGGAACTTTTGAGTACACATACTGCAATTCTGTTCGAAGACCCTGACGGGCACATAGATTATTATACCGAAGAAGGAGAGTCATTAAGAAAAGCTTTCTTGCGAGCTCCCTTAAATTATAAATATATCAGTTCTTATTTTTCTAAAAACCGTTTACATCCAATTTTGAGAATTTGGCGTCCGCATTTAGCTATTGATTATGCTGCTCCTACCGGAACTCCTGTTTCAACTATCGGGGGTGGCACGGTTATTTATGCTGGTTGGAAGGATGGTTACGGAAATTATGTTCAAATTCGTCATCCCAATAATTACGTAACCGGTTACGGTCATCTTTCCCGTTTTGCCAAGGGTTTAAAAAGTGGCCAGAAGGTAAATCAGGGTGAAATAATAGGTTATGTAGGGGCTACTGGTCTAGCAACAGGACCGCATTTAGATTTTTCCATTAGTAAAAATGGAGAAAAGGTAGATTTCTTAAAACTTGAACTTCCGGCTGCTTCTTCGGTTGATCCCCGGTATAGTACTCAATTTAACGAAGCAAAAAACAAACTACTTAATGCTTTAAAAAATGGTCTCCCCCCTCCATCATAAATCTTCCCTGACCTTGTTGCCAGGGTCTGATTTCCATTGCCTCAAAATTATTATCATCTATTAGTTTACCAATAAGTTTTATTTTTAAGTCGATTTCAGGTGCTATTTTTCCTTTCCAGATAGCTTTACTGGCTTCGATTTTCCAACGGTTACTATCTAAATCCGTAAGTATAAAATTGTTTTCGGGGAGCTCTGTTTCTGTAATTGTCCCCGCTAAAAGCCCTCTTTTAGGCTGCATCCATTGTTCTTCGCAAGAATAAACCAATCTGTTGTAATAGGGTATTTTTTCCGAGAAGATATTTTCTAACCTTTCACTAAAGCCATTAAAATAAAGGCCGGTTCCCAAAGTAATGCTAATTATCAAACTAACTAAGAGGATTGATATAAATTTGAATCGATAACCCCTTTTGGTATGGATAAAGTTATAGTAGGCAACCCCAATAAATAGGATTAGAAATATTAACCAAAGGTAAGGCAAGCTTACAAAAACAGTTTTTAAAAAACTTTCCCCTATATAATGATAGATATCCCAATCGAGTTGTTTGATGATAAATAGAATCATACTAAAGGCAAAACTGCCCAAGATTATCGAAATTCCAAATATCGACCAGATAAAATAATTCTTAGTTATAAAGTACCAGCGGGGTTTTGGTTTAATATTATTATCTTTTATTTTTTTAAGAACTTCATTGCTTATATTTTTCATAATTTTTAGAGTTTAATATCCTCCTTTTCTAATTCCTGTTTAAGAGATTTTTTAGCCCGGTTTATCAGAGTGGCAATAGTGCCCATCGGTTTATGTAAAATATCGCTTATCTCTTTATAGTCTTTTCCTTCCATAAATTTTAAAATTAATACATCTTTGTATTTTAAAGGCAGTTGATTAATTATTTTTAAAATATGTTTATAAGTTAATTTTTGAAGGCTTGTATCTTCTACGTCTAAAGTAGATTTCAATATATTATTTAAATCTTTATCTTCCCAGGAAACTGTTTGGGGGCGCACTTTTTTCTTTCTAAAAGCGCTAATGGTGGTATTATGAGCAATACTATATATCCAGTTAGAAAATTTAAAATTTAAATCAAAATCATTTAAGTTTTGGTAAGCTTTGACAAATACTTCCTGCAAAATATCTTCTGCATCTTCTTTGTTTGTATTAGATATTTTCAAAACATAATTAAGGAGCTTGGCCTCATAACGTTTCATCAGACATAGATAGTAGTCCTGATTTTTCAAAGTCAGGACTACTATCTGTTCATCGGTTTTATTAGTACACTCTGAACCTGTAATCATAATTTTTAATTCTTTCTACTTTTTAAGACTTGCAAATGTCGTTCTTCTTTTTCTTTTTAAATATTGATAGGTAATATTTTAAATGCCAGAGAGCATGAAATATACCCAGTAGAGTCATAACAATAGAAAATTCTACATGCCAGAATAAAAAGTTAAAATTAATAGACTTAAACCAATCGAAATCTCTAATAAATACCAGAATCATTCCCGTTCCGGCTGAACCTATAAAGCTGATTAGCAAGAAAACGTTCCAAAATTTATTTTCTTTACACGAACTTATCTCTAATTTTCGAGCCAGGAATTTACCGCTAAAATATATCAGCAGAGATATCAAAAAAATTTCTAAAAAATTATAATCAGGTAATGATTTCCTCTCAGGAGGCGGAGATTCAGAGACTGGTTTTTTAGTAGAAGCTGCTTCGGCAATAAAAAATCCTCCCGTAACTTTCTTGTCGATTTCTTCAGGATATTTACTATCATCGATTATATTCTCTATTGTATTTTTTTCACTCAAAGATATGTTCGTATTACGGTCTTCTGGGGCTGGCTGAGAAAGGTCGCAAATACCATCACCGTCTGTATCGATATACCTTTTGCATTCTCCCGGATAATGGTCATCTTCTAAACCAAAGGGACAGTTGTCCCAGGCGTGGATAGATATTGAGTTAAAGGCTACTAAAACAAAGATTATTGTAAGTGACAAAATATATTTTTTAAATCTTTTTATCATATTTTATCCTTCATTTGTAATTTATTATAATCTATTAAATAGAATATGGGAAATTTTGTTTATTAAAATTTTATACTGACTTGTTAAGGACTTCCAATTTATAATACGCCGGCCGGAACAAATTTCTTTCATATAAATAAAAAATTTCTCTTTAATTTTAATATATACTATAATAGACATGCTCGATGTAAATATTGGCTGTAGCTTTTATCTTTTCTTTCGCTTTCTTGACTCGATACTCGATACTATATTTATGGATATTTATAAAAAATGTAGAATTAAGATATAATGATATATAATAGGATAAAGATTAAAAGGGGGGACTTAATATGAAAAATAGATATTTAAAAATGTTTTTAATGCTAAGTGTGGTTATTTGCGGATTGTTATCAGTATTTTGCTTTAGTTTTGCAGCTGGTCAGGGGGGAACTGCCTGGGAAACTCCTTCTCAAGAAGCATCCGATTACCTAAAGATGTCTATAAACAAGATGGAAGAAGCGATTAAAACATATCAGGGGGCTAATTACCCCAACAAAGAACTTTGGGTCGAAGCAATCGATTATGCCGAAAAAGCTATTGAGGCAGACCCCGATTTTATAGAAGCTCATTATCATCTTGCACAGATTTATCAGTATACCAATTGGTATTATCGAGAGGCAAGGGAGTGGGAGAAATATATTGAACTTATCCAAAAAAAGGAAGTAATTTCTCCGGAAGCTGAGCAGAAATTAGCTTTTGCCTATTATCGGTTGGGATACGCTGCTTATCAAAGGGAAGATTATGATAGCTGTATCTTGTATTTACAAAAAGCTGTTGAGATTGACCCAAAAATGATCGAAGCTCACTATTGGTTGGGCCGGGTATTCTATGAAATTGGCAGATTGAATGATTCGCTCTCTTCCTGGCAAAAAGTGCTGGATATTGACCCCTATTATCCCCGGGCCCAATATTTTTAT
>JAYEJO010000132.1:0-9649 GCA_034660595.1 Candidatus Caldatribacteriota bacterium | reverse complement strand
CCATGCCACCACTTTACCGGTCCTCCACCCCATCTTCCTTGCATAATATTAGTCCTCTCTTATTGATAATGATTACCATTAACATAATATACTAAATAAATTCTTTTGTCAAATGAATTTATAATTCGTATCAAGTATCGAGTAAAAAATTAGTTAGCTAGTTAAAAAAATAAATTCAAGGTAGGAAATTTATTTTTTTTTATAGTTTTAGAGTGGGATTGCCGCACCCTGATAAATCAGGGTTCGCAATGACGAATTTGTCATTGTCTGTGACATTTTGTCGTACTCGGGGCGTATTTATCTAAAATTTAAAACTTATTACTTGTATTGACCACTAACCATTCTTCATCTTAACCGGTAAACTGGCTAACTGGGTAACCGAGTAACTATAATACCAACTAACTAAATTAAATACCGAGATACGAATTTGGTTTCTGGCTCCTGGCTACTGACTTCTGGATTCTTCTTTCTTCACTCGATACTCAATACCTAATACTATCTTATCTTCTGACTAGTAATTTTTCTCTTTCATTTTCTTAACTAGGTAACCAGATAACTAGGTAACCAACTAACCGACTATATACTACTGTTTCTTAATATACAAATCGCGTAATGGTTGCTAAAATAATGGCTAAAATAGAAGTAAAAGCTATAGTAAACAAAGTCCGTTTACTCCCAATTTCTTTCCACAGGACCGCAATGGTCGCTGCACAAGGAACATAAAAAATTATAAAGATAGTAAAAGTCATAATTTGAGTCGTGGACATTACTGCAGCAACATTGGACGTTCCTATAGCCTGAATTAACATTAACATAGAAAGTTCTTTACGAAGAATACCGAATATCAGAGTAGTACCCACCACTAAAGGGAGGCCGAGTAGAGCAGTTAAAGGAGAAAAAAAGTTATTTATAAGCATATCCGCCTTATAGTATTGCAATAAACTTAAAATTGTACTGCCCACAATAAGTAAAGGCCAGGCTATAAATATAAATTCCTTCATCCTGAGCCAAGTCTTGGCTAAAACTACTTTTAAAGAGGGAATATGATAGGTAGGAATTTCTAAGATCATTCCCGGGGTTACCTCTGGCAGCAAGCGGGATAATATCTTTCCTGATATGATAATTACAATAATATTTAAAATATAAATAGCCAAAGCGGCTTGAGGGTTAATGTAAAAAGCTACTAAAGCAAATATAATTGTCATCCTTGCAGCACAAGGAATCATGGTAGCTAGCACGGAAGTAATAAAACGATCTCTTTCTGACTCTAAAATTCGAGTAGCCATTATAGCGGGAACAGTACAACCATAACCTAATATAAAAGGTATAATTGCTTTACCGTGTAAACCAATCTTGTGTAAAAAAGTGTCCAAGAGAAAAGCTATGCGAGGTAGATAACCTAAATCCTCTAAAATAGCCAGGCCAAATAAAAAGGGGAATAAATAAGGTAAGACAATAGCTATCCCGCCGGCTAGCCCTTGGATAATACCACTAATTATTGAAAATGATAGAGTGTTTGGATTAATACTCTTCTCTATTAAAGGAATTATCCTATAAAAATAATCCAGCAATGGTTCTTCGACCATTTTTCCAACATTAAAAACCAAATTAAAAAATAAATAAAGAATAAGGGCTAAAAAAATGTATCCAAAAAGCGGATGCATTAAGATATCGTCCATACGATCAATTATTTTTGCTTGAGGTCTGGTAAGCAAAACTACAGATTCATATATATTCATGGACAAATGATGCCGTTCAGAGGAAATAACTACATCAGATGGTCTGCCATGAGTTTCTCTAAGTAAATCTTGAAAGTAAATAATTTTTTTAAGAAGATCTCCGTCCTTCTTCTCATAATTTTCCATAAAATAACTATCATTTTCTAAATACTTAAGAGCTAAAAACCGTTCAGACACATTAAGTTCTTGATCAATCTTTTTTTTCTTAATTCGTGTAGACAATTGCTCAATTACTTTCTCTACATCTTTACTAAAATTTAATATTCTACCAATCTTTTTTTCTTCCCCTAACTTATACGCTGTAGAAAAAAGTTTTTTTATCCCTTTCCCTTTTACTGCAATTGTCGCTACTACTGGAACACCTAAACGTTTAGATAATTTTTCAATATTAATCTTAATACCTTTACGCTCAGCCTCATCAATCATATTAAGACATAACACCATTGGCAACTTAAGTTCCAAAAGTTGAAGGGTAAGCTCTAAACTTCTACTGAGTAAAGAAGCATCGATAACGTTTATAACCACATCGACATTACCTTTTAATAAATATTTTCTGGCTTCAAGTTCAGCCAGGTCAAAGGAAGTTAAAGAATAAGTCCCTGGCAAATCTACCAACTCAATAGTTTGCCCAAGAAGATTAAATTTTGTTAGGGTATATTTTACGGTCTTTCCAGGAAAATTAGAAGTTATTGCCTTATATCCCGCAACATCATTAAAGACAGTGCTTTTACCTGAATTAGGTTGTCCCATAAGAGCAATTTTCATTATTCTGCCTCCACCACAACTTTTCTGGCTACCCCTCTGCCCAAGGCGACCTGGTTCCCATGGACACTTATTAAAATAGGTCCACGCATAATAGCACTCTTTTTCACAGTTATCACATCTCCGGGGTGGATTCCTAAACAACCTAAGCGCTGCCTTACCCCCCATCCCCCGGAAATACTAACAACTTTTGCTTTTTGATTTTCGCCCATTGAATCCAAAGTAATTGTCATATCTTTTTATTCTCTCTCCCTCAATATTTTTTTATAATTTTTTATTTTTATTACTGCTTCTTTCCAGTAAGCCTCTTTTTTTCAAATATTCTTGAAAATTTTCTTTCCACTTGGAGCTTTCTGGCAGCAAATTAATAAATTCTACAAATTCAAGCAGACAAGTTATAGTTTCCGGTGAAACATCATGCTCTAACTTGCAAGCATCCCGCTGAGCATTTTCTTCACTCACTCCGATAATCTTTAAAAACTCTACAAGTAAAGTATGGCGCTTTTTAATCTCCCGAGCCAATTTTTTACCTTTTGCTGTAAGTACAATCCCACCATATTTTTCATATAATATATAACTATTTCCTGATAACTTCTTAATCATCTCAGATACACTGGGGCGGCTTACCTCTAATTTATCGGCAATATCTTTTGCTTTAACATATCCTTTTTTATCCTGTAAATTCCATATCGCTTCCAGATAATCTTCCATGTTACGTGTGGTCATTTAAAACATACATCCTTTTTTATAATTTTTAGATTTGTTTAAAATGT
This sequence comes from Candidatus Caldatribacteriota bacterium, assembly GCA_034660595.1. Lineage (GTDB taxonomy): Bacteria > Atribacterota > Phoenicimicrobiia > Phoenicimicrobiales > Phoenicimicrobiaceae > Sediminicultor. The sequence continues at coordinate 6,375 of JAYEJO010000132.1, read as the reverse complement.
TTTTTTATATTATAAGATACCCTATCTTAATTAGGCATTCCTAACTTTATTAAATAATACCGTAGCTTAATGAAAATTACAAGGGGCAGGATACAAATCTGTATCTCGTATCCCCGTTTTCACGGGGACAAGTCTTGTGAATCGTATCTCGCAAAGAGAATAAAAACCAAGAATCAGAATAAATTCGTATCGAGTATCAAGTAAAGAAAGAAAAAGCAGAAGGTTTGAACCTTCTGCTTTTAATCATTTAGACTATCTAAATTTATAATTAATTGTGTTAAAATATTATCCGCCGGCGATCGAATGAATAACCTGAACATCATTGTTGTCCATAATCAAAGTATCTTTGTATTTTTCCTTGGGGATATATTTACCATTAACTTTCACCATTATCAAAGGGAAAGTATATTTGCATTTCTTTAACAAAAGCTCAACAGTTAAATTCTCTTCCCATTCTCTATCTCTTCCGTTTACTTTGATCATGACTGATATTTTTTCACCAATTCTACCACTTCCGGAAAATCTATCTTTAATTTTTTAATATTTCCCAAAGTTGGTACACCATTAGAATCCCATCCCCGGCGGTTATAAACTGCGTCGCAGAGTTTCTGATATTGTTCTTCCCGGTAATCTCTCAGAGCTTTCATCTTCTCCTCGGTTGTTTTGTCCTTGATATCAAAATGAATTATCTCTTGAAGTTGTTTGTCGTAAAGTTCTTTGCGCGATTCGTATTCTTCGGCTGTTACCGGTCCAACAGCCCGATAGGGAATTTTATCATGTTCACGCGTTCCAAAACCCATTTTCAAATTAAATAATCTCTGAAGGTTATGAACTCTTTCTGATTGTAAAATTAATTCTTCAGGTGTAACAGACTTGCCGGTAACCCCTTCAAAAAGCCAACAATAATTTTCAACATGTTCCGGAACTTTCGCTGCTTGTAAACCGTGATACTTCCTTTTATTATCTTCCGGTTCAATATCATTCCAGGGTAATTTACAGAGACCGACAAGAGAAAACCAGGTTCGGAATAAGGGGAAATAATGGAGCGCTTCGGCCTTGTCTTCAAAAGTAGGAATCTGGTTATTTATCTGATCCATAAAGATAAGCCAGGATTCATCATGCTGGGGTCCTTTATTAGCTATTCCATATCCACCCTGTTGGGCTAAAGACTCTTTAGTTACATATTCGGAAAATTCCATGCCTTTGCATTCCATGCCGATATCCTGTAAAAATTTTGCATCTGCACCATATTTTTCCACCAATATTTTCTTTATCTGTCGAATCCCCAATCCGGCAATTTTACCAAATCCTTTTCCTTCTGCCATCTGGTGAATTAATTCTAAGGCTGCTTTTGCATTTCCAAAGTTAAGTTCTAAGCCCTCAGTAATTTCCTTATTTATGATATTATTTTCATAACACTCCATAAGAAAAGCCATAGTGGTACTGACTCCGATAGTATCTATTCCATAATTATCACAATAAAAATTCGCTTCTAAGATAAAATCAGGGTCAAAACATCCGCAATTTCCGCCAAATCCGGCAGTAGTTTCATATTCCGGTCCATCCACCAGGACTTTTTCTCCTTTTAAAGGTCCGGTTCTTAATTCAAAATCATCTACTGCGTGAGCACAACGCATAGCACAACCCATCCAGCAGGAATCACCTGCCTGATTCTGAGTCAAGCGCTGATGCCATACTTTATTTTCAATTTTAAAGGCCTCAGGATGTGAACCAAATTTATAATTATGGACGGGTAGGCAATTATAATTCTGCATATGGTCTAACAAATGAACTGTCCCTGTTTCTCGCATCCCGCACTGTTTATGATCTAATTCCAATATTTCTTTAGTTAATCTTCGTCCAGCCTTTGTAATAAGCTCGGGATAAGCTGCATTATTAGAGCCTGCATTTACCCCGGAATATTTAGTCACAATGGCTAAAATTTTCTTATCCCGGAAGACGCTTCCCGTTCCTCCGCGCCCAGCTTGTTTAATCCGGACTTTCCTGCGGCGCACATCATACCAAGTGACATTTAAAATTCCTAAATTGGTATTCTCTGCTCCTCTCCCGGAAGAAACAATACTAATGTTTCTTTTATCTTTTTCATCATCAGCATATCTTTCAGTCAGTTTTTCGGTAAGTAAATAAGTATCTGAATTTATTCCCGAAACTTCTTCAATAATGACTTTTCCTTTATTTCCATCAATAAAAATAATCACATCTTCTTTGGCTTTGCCTTGAATCTCCAAAAGATCCCAACCGGAAAATTTTAAAAAAGGAGCAAGATAACCTCCCACATTATTATCATTAACTGTCCCGGTCTCCGGTGAAAGACTTACTACATGGGTCTTGCCGGTACCGGAATATTGAGTAACTCCGCAAATAGGCCCGGTACAGAAGATTATTTCATTTTCGGGATCATTCCATTTTGTCTTTGAGGAAACAGCATCCCACAAATACCATATGCCATAACCACGTCCTCCGGTAAAAGTTTCCTTCACCTGAAGGTCGATGGGTTTTTCTTCAATCTTATTTTCCGAAAGGTTAATGTATAAACGCCTGTCAGTATAACCTCTTTCCACTTTTCCCGGCTCAAATTCAAAAGATGTTAATAATTTTTGATTTTCTTTGCTTTTTTCAAACATTGACCAATTTTCCTCCATTAATCTGTTTAATTAATAACAACAAAATATGTTTTAAAAATGTTTTCGTTAAATTTTACCACATAACACCAAATGAAGCCATCTTGCTTATTTTTTAAAAAGACAAGGTGGCTTCATTTTCGATTTTACTGGTTACAAAACTAAATATTCTTTAAACTTCTTTTACTTCCTTCACCTTAAGTTCAGGCAGAGGGAAGGAAATCCCGGCTGATTTTGCGGATATTGATGAAAACAGGTAAAGTAAAATTACCACTAGTATTAATCCTAAAGGCAATACTAAACCTACGGACATGCCAGTTCCGGCCAGGATGTAACCTAATATAGCGACTCCGGCAGCAGTGAGGGCATAAGGTATCTGAGTCTTAACATGATCTATATGGTCAGAACCGGAGAACATTGAAGACATGATAGTAGTATCAGAAAGTGGTGAACAATGGTCTCCCATAACCGAACCAGTCAATACTACAGATATACCCAAAGGTAAAGGTACGCCCAAAGCTAAGGACAAAGGAATAGCAATAGGCATAGCTATAGCCATAGTCCCCCAGGAAGTACCGGTAGAAAAAGAAATAACATTACAGATTAAAAACATAACCATAGGTAGTAAAACCGGAGAGATAACTCCTTTGGCGGCATTTACTACATAAGGAGCAGTTCCGATACCGTCACAAACACTACCGATTGACCAGGCGGAAATTAAGATTAAATTAGCTAAAACCATCATCTTGGCTCCGTCTATAAAGGCATCCATCATATCAGCTAAAGTTCCAATGCCTTGAGCTTTATACATTAATATAGCTACAATTACAGCAAATGCAGCTCCCCACAAAAGAGCAGTCATGGCATCAGCATCAGCAATGGCAGTGGTAAAGGAATCGGCTGACGTACCGCCCCCTGTCCACCACATTCCAAAGATACTAACTACCACCAGGACTACAATGGGGACAACCATATTTACGGTTTTTTGAGGAACATTTTCTAATACCTTTAATGCGCTTCCTCCGGAAAGAGGACTTGCTCCGTCTGCAAAGACTTTACCAGTGGTTCTTGTTCGGTATTCAGCTTTTAACATAGGTCCAAAATCTCTTTGAGATAAGGCAATAGTCAGGACCAATATTATAGCAAAAATGCTGTAGAATCGATAGGGGATTGATTGTAAAAAGATGGTGTAAGGAGTCAGGGATACCGAAGTGCCTTCTATAGCATCGCCAATAAGGCCAACTTCATACCCAATCCAGGTAGAAATCAGAGCTAAAGAAGCTACCGGTGCAGCAGTAGAATCGACAATGTAAGAGAATTTTTCTCGAGAAATCCCCAATTTATCGGTTACCGGTCTAAAGGCATTACCTACAATTGCAGTATTGGCATAATCATCAAAGAAAATTATTAAGCCGAAAAGCCAGGCGGTAAATTGTCCACCGCGAGAATTTTTTACTTTGTCGGTTACACTTTTAACAAAAGCCTGGGCGCCTCCGGAAAGATAGATTAAACCAATAAGCCCACCAATTACGAAATCAAATAATAATATGGTGGCATTCCAACTGTCAGCGGTATTTTCTACCAGATAACCTAAGGTTTGAGTAACACCAGCTAAGGGATTCCAACCTGTCAGTATGGTGGCACCTATCCATATACCGATAAAGAGAGAAGCTAAAACTTGCTTGGTTAAAAAACAAAGGACGATAGCTGTTAATGGTGGCAATAGAGATAAAAATCCGTAACTTTTTTCTACTTCTTCTTCAGCAGCCAAAGCCATCCCGGATAATATAAAGAACATAAATATCATCAAAGTCAATAATAATATACCCTTGTACTTGTTCCATTGATACATTTTTTAATTCACTCTCCTTAATTTAAAAAATAAATTTTTCCTATAACTTAATTCCTGCTACCCTGTCAAGCATTTTTAAACCTTCTATATCACCCCCTGTTCTTAATTTTTTGACTCAAAACTTCGTCCAAATTCGGCCTGCCAATTTCCTGCAAATCATATTTTACTCTTACTGATTTCTTGTTAATTTTAATAATTCGTGATAAATCAATGGGAGTGCCAATAATAACTATGTCACAATCAACGGCATTTATAGTATCTTCTAGTTCCTGAATCTGTTTTTCCCCATACCCCATTGCAGGTAACAATATTCCTATTCCAGGATATTTTGTATAAGTATCTTTGATCGTCCCCACTGCGTAAGGTCGGGGATCTATAATTTCTTTAGCTCCAAATTTTTGAGCGGCTACCACTCCGGCACCAAATTTCATTTCTCCATGGGTTAAGGTAGGACCATCCTCAACTACCAGCACCCTTTTACCTCTAATAAGTTCGGGATTATCTACTGTAAGTGGGGAAGCAGCATCTACCACTATTGCATTTGGCGCTAATTTATGAATATTTTCTCTAAGTAAATTTATTTTATCCGGAGCAGAGGTATCTATTTTATTAATTACTACCACATCCGCCATTCTGAGGTTAGCCTCTCCGGGATAATAAGTCATTTCGTGTCCTGCTCGGTGGGGATCAGTTACCACAATATGTAAATCCGGTTGATAAAAAGGTAAGTCGTTATTCCCTCCATCCCAAAGAATTATATCAGCCTCTTTTTCCGCTCTGGTTAATATCTCTTGATAATCGACTCCGGCATAAAGGATGTTACCTCTATCCAGATGGGGTTCATATTCTTCCCTCTCTTCAATAGTACAATTATAACGATCTAAATCAGTATAGGTCTCATATCTTTGCCAGATTTGTTCTCTAAGATCACCATAGGGCATAGGATGCCTGATTACGGCAATTTTATAACCCATCTCCTTTAATATTTCACTAACTCTACGAGTAGTTTGGCTTTTCCCGCAACCGGTGCGCACAGCACATATTGATACAACCGGAACCTTAGACTTTAACATAGTGTTCTTTGGTCCCATTAATCTAAAGTCTGCACCACTGGCTAATACAATTGATGCTTTATCCATAACATATTGATGGGGAAGGTCGCTGTAAGCTAAGATTACCTGGTCGATTTGTTTCTCTTTTATTAGATCAGGTAATTCTTCCTCTGAATATATAGGAATACCTTCAGGATATACAGGGCCGGAAAGTTCAGCAGGGTACTTTCGGCCTGCAATATCCGGGATTTGAGTAGCGGTAAAGGCAACTACCTCGTAATTTGAATTATTTCTAAAATAGACATTAAAATTATGAAAATCTCTTCCAGCAGCTCCCATTATGATGATTTTAATTTTACTCACAAAAAAATTCCTCCTATAATATTATTTTATTCGACAAAACTTTTCAAATTCCTCTTTTTTTATCTATTTTTTTTAATTTTTTTTATTAAACTTTAGCTATTGCCCTCTCCAATACATCTAAAGCCTCATCCAACTGCTCATCGGTAATCTCGAGGGAGACCAGCATCCGCAAGATATTTTTATTGATTCCGGCAGTGGCAATAAATACTCCGTTCTTTAGGCATTCCTCGACAATCCGGGCTGTTTCCTGGGGAGCTGGTTCTTTGGTATTCTGGTCTTTTACCAATTCTATAGCCCTCATCGCCCCTATACCCCGAATCTCTCCTATCAGGGGATATTTGTCTTTCATCCGAAGGAAGCGCTCTTTTAGCCTTTCTCCAATTTTTAGCGCCCTCTCTAAGAGATTTTCTTCTTCGATAATATTTATTACCTCAAGGGCTGCCCGGCAAGCTACCGGGTTACCTAC